>NZ_CP141608.1:5636052-5943015 GCF_035581345.1 Pseudomonas sp. JQ170C | reverse complement strand
CGGTGCCTGGACAGGCTCCTTGACCACGGCGGTTTGTGCAGCCTGGGCCTGGGAAGCAGCTACTGCCGCTGCCAACGGCGCATTAGGTGCGGCGCGAGGGGCCGAACTGCGTCTGCTGCCTATTAATAAGGAAAGAGCAGGCGCAATGCCGTTGCCGTGTTCGCCCAACAGCTCGAGCAGACGGCTCAGGTACTTTTCATTGACCCAGTCGAGAACAAAACGGTTGGGCGCATATACGCGCAACTCGTCGCCTTCGGCTTCGACCTGTAGCGGACGGATCCAGGTGTTGAATTGCTGGGCAGGCAGTTCATCGCGCAGAAGCTCCACGCACTGCTGCCAAAGTTCCACTGACACGGATATCCCCTGAGTTGAAAGCCGGTGAGGCAAAAACAAGCCGCCATTGTACCGAGCACCAGCGCAGTTATCCACATGCAGGTGCGCTAAGGGTGGCGATAAATCAGCAGCTTAGTGACCAAAATGGCCTTTCCACACTGTGAATAAGCTCTGTGGATAACCGCGCCTGAGGTCTTTGCACAACTGGGGGCTGAAATCGGTGGATAACTCGACTGTGGATAACCGTCGATTTGATCCACAGGTTTTCCGAGCCTTCAACACAGCCGCAGCACGTCTTCTCGACAAGGTTTCAGATCTCTGTACATAGCGTAAATAAAGGCCTCTAGCGATCTATCCACAGAAATCTTCCGCTTAAGTTCTATAAGTTTTACAGAAAAGCTTTAAATAATTCCTCTCTCTTTTTTTATGTTTAAGCGTGTGTTGGTTCGCGAGCCGTGGCTCACCCGTCCATCCGAGTGATTTCCCGTCTATAAGGAAAAGCTGGTTGGAAATTGACCTGTGGCCCTGCTTTCTCTAGAATCGCCGGTCTCTTAAAACGGGGGCCATTCCGGCCCGTTGTGGACGAACCAGGTAACACGCCATGAAACGTACTTTCCAACCAAGCACCATCAAGCGCGCTCGCACTCACGGTTTCCGTGCCCGTATGGCTACCAAGAACGGTCGTGCCGTTCTGTCGCGTCGCCGTGCCAAAGGCCGTAAGCGCCTGGCAGTTTGATTTTTCGGCACTGGTGGTGAGTCAGGACTTCAGTCGGGAAAAGCGTCTGCTTATTCCCCGACACTTCAAAGCGGTCTTCGACTCCCCAACCGGCAAGGTTCCAGGGAAAAACCTGCTGCTCCTTGCCCGCGAGAACGGTCTGGATCACCCCCGCCTGGGGCTTGTGATCGGGAAAAAGAGCGTCAAGCTCTCCGTTCAACGCAATCGCCTGAAACGCCTGATGCGCGATTCGTTTCGCCTGAACCAGCACTTGCTTGCCGGTTGGGATATCGTGATCGTCGCGCGCAAAGGGTTGGGCGAGATTGAAAACCCAGAATTGCACCAACATTTTGGCAAGCTCTGGAAGCGCCTCGCACGCAGTCGGCCCGCTCCAGTGGTGAACACCGACTCTGTGGGGGTAGACAGTCAAGATGCGTAAACTGGCGCTCGTTCCGATCCAGTTTTACCGTTATGCCATTAGTCCTCTGATGGCCAGCCACTGTCGTTTCTACCCCAGTTGCTCCTGCTACGCGTTAGAAGCCATCGAAAACCATGGCCTTTTACGCGGTGGGTGGCTAACCGTTCGTCGCCTGGGGCGTTGTCATCCGTGGAATGCCGGCGGTTTTGACCCGGTTCCGCCAGCTCCCTCTTCCCGTTCTTCTTCGATAGCCGAGTAATCATGGATATTAAACGCACGATCCTGATCGTCGCCCTGGCAATCGTGTCCTACGTTTTGGTCCTTAATTGGAACCAGGACTACGGCCAAGCTGCCCTGCCGACTCAGAATACTGCTGCCAGCAACGTTGCCCCGGCACTCCCGGACACCGCGCAGGCCGGTAACACTGGCGCCAGCGCCGATGTGCCGAGCGCCAACGCTGAATCCAGCCCTGCCGAACTGGCTCCGGTTGCAGTCAGCAAGGACCTGATTCGGGTCAAGACTGATGTCCTGGACCTGGCTATCGATCCAAACGGCGGTGATATCGCCCAGCTGATGCTGCCCAAGTATCCGCGCCGTCAGGACCATCCGGACATTCCGTTCCAGCTGTTCGACAACGGCGGCGAGCGTACTTACCTGGCGCAAAGCGGCCTGACCGGCGTCAACGGTCCGGATGCACGCCCAAGTGGTCGTCCGCTGTACGCCGCTGATCAGAAAACCTATCAACTGGCCGATGGCCAGGATCAGATGGTCGTTGACCTGAAGTTCAGCGATAACGGTGTCAACTACATCAAGCGCTTTACCTTCAAGCGCGGTGAGTACGACCTGACCGTTACCTACCTGATCGACAACCAGAGCGCTCAGCCCTGGACCGGTAACCTGTTTGCGCAACTCAAGCGTGACGCGAGCTCGGATCCTTCCTCGAGCACCGCAACCGGTACTGCTACCTACCTGGGTGCAGCCCTGTGGACAAGTTCGGAGCCCTACAAAAAGGTGTCGATGAAAGACATCGACAAGGGAAATCTGAAAGAAAATGTTTCCGGTGGCTGGGTAGCCTGGCTGCAGCACTACTTCGTTACCGCCTGGATTCCGAACAAGTCTGACAACAACATCGTTCAGACCCGCAAGGACAGCCAGGGCAACTACATCATTGGCTTCACCGGTCCTGCGCTTAACGTAGCTGCCGGCGCCAAGGCTGAAACCAGCACCGTTCTCTACGCCGGTCCAAAGATTCAGGAGAAGCTCAAAGAGTTGTCCCCAGGTCTGGAACTGACCGTCGACTACGGCATCCTGTGGTTCATTGCCCAGCCAATCTTCTGGTTGTTGCAACATATCCACAGCCTGCTCGGCAACTGGGGCTGGTCGATCATCGTCCTGACCATGCTGATCAAGCTGCTGTTCTTCCCGCTGTCGGCCGCCAGCTACAAGTCGATGGCCCGCATGCGCGCAGTGGCACCGAAACTGGCTGCCCTGAAAGAGCAGCATGGCGATGACCGGCAGAAAATGTCGCAGGCCATGATGGAGCTGTACAAGAAAGAGAAGATCAACCCGCTGGGCGGCTGCTTGCCGATCCTGGTGCAGATGCCGGTCTTCCTCTCGCTGTACTGGGTTCTGCTGGAAAGCGTCGAGATGCGTCAGGCGCCATGGATGTTCTGGATCACTGACCTGTCGATCAAGGATCCGTTCTTCATCCTGCCGATCATCATGGGTGCAACCATGTTCATCCAGCAGCAGTTGAACCCGACTCCGCCGGATCCGATGCAGGCCAAGGTGATGAAGCTGATGCCGATCATCTTCACCTTCTTCTTCCTGTGGTTCCCTGCAGGTCTGGTGCTGTACTGGGTTGTGAACAACTGCCTGTCGATCGCACAGCAGTGGTACATCACCCGCAGCATCGAAAAGGCTACCAGTAAAGCCGCTGCATAACGGGTTAGTCAGCTAACCTGTGGACAAACGCCCCCTCGTGGGGCGTTTTGCTATCTGTCGTTTTTGTTGTGAGGCCTTCGAGCATGAACACTGTGCGTGAAACCATTACCGCCATTGCTACCGCCCAGGGACGTGGGGGAGTGGGGATCGTGCGGCTTTCCGGGCCCCTGGCAAAGCAGGCCGGGGTTGCGATCTGCGGGCGGGAACTGACGCCCCGGCATGCCCATTACGGTCCCTTCCGGGCTGAAGACGGCCTGGTCCTGGATGAAGGTATTGCCCTGTTCTTCCCCGGGCCAAACTCGTTCACCGGTGAAGATGTACTGGAACTTCAGGGCCATGGTGGTCCGGTGGTGCTGGATATGCTCCTGCAGCGCTGTGTACAACTGGGCTGTCGCCTGGCACGGCCGGGTGAATTCAGTGAGCGGGCGTTCCTCAATGACAAGCTCGATCTGGCCCAGGCCGAAGCTATCGCAGACTTGATCGAAGCCAGTTCCGCCCAGGCAGCCCGCAATGCCCTGCGTTCATTGCAGGGGGAATTCTCCCGTCGGGTGGATAACCTCACCGAGAAACTGATCAGCTTGCGTATCTACGTGGAAGCCGCCATCGACTTCCCCGAAGAAGAAATCGACTTCCTCGCCGATGGCCATGTACTGAGCATGCTCGATGATGTCCGTGCCAATTTATCCACAGTGCAGCGCGAAGCCGGACAGGGAGCGTTGCTTCGTGACGGTATGACCGTGGTTATCGCCGGGCGTCCGAATGCCGGTAAATCCAGTTTGCTCAACGTCCTGGCCGGGCGTGAAGCTGCCATCGTCACCGACATCGCCGGCACCACCCGTGACATTCTGCGCGAACATATCCACATCGATGGCATGCCGCTGCATGTGGTTGATACCGCAGGCCTGCGTGACACCGATGATCATGTAGAAAAAATCGGCGTGGAGCGCGCACTCAAAGCCATCAATGAGGCGGATCGGGTGCTTTTGGTGGTTGATTCGACGGCACCAGAGGCCAGCGACCCGTTTGCCTTGTGGCCAGAGTTCCTCGATCTGCGACCGGATCCTGCCAAGGTCACGCTGATCCGCAACAAGGCGGACCTCAGTGGCAAGACCATTGCAATGGAACAGAGTGAAGATGGCCACGTGACCATTACCCTGAGTGCCAAGGACACGGACATGGGCCTTGAGCTGCTGCGTGAACACCTCAAGGCCTGCATGGGTTATGAACAGACCGCCGAAAGCAGCTTCAGTGCGCGCAGAAGGCACCTGGAAGCGCTTCGTCAGGCCAGTACACATCTTGAGCACGGTCGGGCTCAGTTGACCCTGGCAGGTGCTGGAGAGCTGCTGGCCGAAGACCTTCGCCAGGCTCAACAGGCCCTGGGTGAGATCACCGGCGCCTTCAGCTCTGACGACCTGCTAGGTCGAATTTTCTCCAGCTTCTGCATCGGTAAGTAAGCGTCGTTATCCACAGCCGGGCCTGCAACGGTCCCGGCTGACGCACTTTTTTCACCTGACTCCCTTCTCTTCAGGACAGCGATCGCGCTCGTCCTGCCTGCTCGCGCGCCTGTCTGTCCGGATTTCTATGGAATAAGCCCTGTGGAAAACTCGCCTTCAGCTCCGTTGATAACTGGCCTTCAAAACTGAAGATAACTGCGCCTGTGGGTAAGTAGCACTTTAATCCACAGGCTTAAAGCGCTTATCCAGAACGCTCATGGCCACTAGACCACAGGGTTTTGAATCGCTGTACATAAGGTAAATAAAGGCCTGTAGCTGTTTATCCACAGAAGAGGTGGTGCATAAGAATAAACATAAAAACAAAGCTTTAATAAATTTCTCTCTCTTTATTTCTATTGTTCGCCACTCATCCACAGCTGGTTAAATTTTGTGCAAAAGGTTCCTTTAGAGGGGGGTAAGTCCCTATACTTGTGCGTTATCCCTATCTATTCCCGAAACAGGCACGAGGTGCGTGGTGGATTTCCCTTCCCGTTTTGAAGTGATCGTCATCGGCGGCGGCCATGCCGGTACCGAGGCTGCGCTTGCGTCTGCACGCATGGGCGTAAAAACCCTGCTGCTGACCCATAACGTGGAAACCCTCGGTCATATGAGTTGCAACCCGGCCATCGGTGGTATCGGCAAGAGCCACCTGGTCAAGGAAATTGATGCGCTCGGCGGTGCCATGGCACTGGCCACTGACAAGAGCGGTATCCAGTTCCGTGTATTGAATAACCGCAAAGGCCCAGCCGTGCGCGCTACCCGCGCCCAGGCCGACCGCGCCATCTACAAGGCAGTGGTACGCGAAATTCTCGAGAACCAGCCCAACCTGTGGATATTCCAGCAGTCCTGCGACGACCTGATCGTCGAGCAGGACCAGGTCCGCGGCGTGGTCACGCAAATGGGCCTGCGTTTCATGGCCGACTCGGTGGTGCTGACCACCGGGACTTTCCTGGGCGGACTTATCCACATTGGTCTGCAGAATTACTCCGGCGGTCGGGCTGGTGATCCTCCTGCGATTGCCCTGGCCCATCGCCTGCGTGAATTGCCGCTGCGCGTCGGTCGTCTGAAAACCGGTACGCCACCGCGTATCGATGGTCGGTCTGTGGATTTCTCGGTCATGACCGAACAACCAGGCGATACGCCGATTCCGGTGATGTCGTTCATGGGCAACAAGGCCATGCATCCACGCCAGGTCAGTTGCTGGATCACCCATACCAATGCACGGACCCACGAGATCATCGCGTCGAACCTCGACCGTTCGCCGATGTACTCCGGTGTGATTGAAGGTATTGGCCCTCGGTACTGCCCGTCGATCGAAGACAAGATCCATCGCTTTGCCGACAAGGAAAGCCATCAGGTGTTTATCGAGCCAGAAGGCTTGAACACCCACGAGCTGTACCCGAACGGGATATCCACATCCTTGCCGTTCGACGTGCAGCTGGAGATCGTCCGTTCGATCCGCGGCATGGAAAACGCGCATATCGTGCGACCTGGCTACGCCATCGAGTACGACTACTTCGATCCACGTGATCTCAAGTACAGCCTGGAGACCAAGGTCATCGGCGGTCTGTTCTTCGCCGGACAGATCAACGGCACCACCGGCTACGAAGAAGCCGGTGCCCAAGGTCTGCTCGCCGGGACCAACGCCGCGCTGCGGGCCCAAGGCCGCGAAAGCTGGTGCCCGCGTCGCGATGAGGCGTACATCGGTGTGCTGGTCGATGACCTGATCACCCTGGGTACCCAGGAGCCTTACCGGATGTTCACCTCGCGCGCCGAATACCGGTTGATCCTGCGCGAAGACAACGCCGACTTGCGTCTGACCGAAAAAGGCCGTGAGCTGGGACTGATCGATGACGAGCGTTGGGCGGCCTTCAGCGCCAAGCGCGAAGGCATCGCTCAGGAAGAACAGCGCCTGAAATCGACCTGGGTGCGCCCGGATACGGCTCAGGGTCAGGCCATTGCCGAGAAATTCGGTACTCCATTGAGCCACGAATACAACTTGCTCAACCTGCTGACCCGTCCGGAAATCGACTACGCCGGCCTGATGGAAGTGACCGGCGGTGCCGAAATCAATCCGCAGGTCGCCGAGCAAGTCGAAATCAAGACCAAATACGCCGGTTACATCGACCGGCAACAAGAAGAAATCGCCCGCCTGCGTGCCAGCGAAGACACCCGCCTGCCCGACGATATCGACTACAGCGGTATTTCCGGTCTGTCCAAGGAAATTCAGAGCAAACTCGGCCAGACTCGGCCCGAGACCCTGGGCCAGGCATCGCGTATCCCCGGCGTTACCCCGGCGGCGATTTCCCTGTTGCTGATTCATCTGAAAAAACGCGGCGCAGGCCGCGAGTTGGAGCAAAGCGCTTGAGTTCTCTGGTCACCCCTCAACACGCCGAAGAGTTGTCCACAGGTGCCCGCCAGCTTGGTGTCGAGCTGAGCGAGGCCCAGCACGCGCAATTGCTGGCCTACCTGGCCTTGCTGATCAAGTGGAACAAGGCCTACAACCTGACCGCCGTGCGCAATCCGGACGAAATGGTGTCCCGCCATCTACTCGACAGCCTGAGCGTCATGCCGTTTATCCACAGCGAGCGTTGGCTCGATGTCGGCAGCGGTGGCGGTATGCCGGGCATTCCGCTGGCTATCCTGCATCCGGACAAGCAAGTCACGGTACTCGACAGCAACGGTAAGAAAACTCGCTTCCTGACCCAGGTGAAACTGGAACTGAAGCTGGACAACCTGCAAGTTATCCACAAGCGGGTCGAGGAGTACCAACCGGAGCTCCCCTTCACTGGAATTGTTTCCCGTGCTTTCAGCAGCATGGAGAACTTCACCAACTGGACGCGCCACCTCGGCGACGGCCAGACGCAGTGGCTGGCAATGAAAGGGCTGCATCCTGCCGATGAACTGGTAGCATTGCCGGCAGATTTCAGAGTAGATAGCGAGCAGGCCTTGACCGTTCCTGGTTGCCAAGGCCAACGCCATCTGCTGATACTGCGCCGCACGGCATGACTGGGAACACAAGCAAGAATGGCTAAGGTATTCGCAATCGCGAACCAGAAAGGAGGGGTGGGTAAAACCACCACCTGTATCAATCTCGCAGCATCGCTGGTGGCCACCAAGCGCCGCGTACTGCTGATCGATCTCGATCCACAGGGCAACGCCACCATGGGTAGCGGTGTGGATAAACACGTCCTGGAACACTCGGTCTACGACCTGCTGATCGGTGAATGCGACCTGGCCCAGGCCATGCATTTTTCCGAACACGGTGGTTACCAGCTGCTGCCGGCCAACCGCGACCTCACCGCTGCCGAAGTGGTGCTGCTGGAAATGCAGATGAAGGAAAGTCGTCTGCGCACTGCGCTGGCGCCTATTCGCGAGAATTACGACTACATCCTGATCGACTGCCCGCCGTCGCTGTCGATGTTGACCCTCAACGCGCTGGTGGCCGCCGATGGCGTCATCATTCCGATGCAATGTGAATACTTTGCCCTGGAAGGCTTGAGCGACCTTGTGGATAACATCAAGCGCATCGGCGAACGCCTGAACCCGAACCTGAAGGTCGAAGGCCTGCTGCGGACCATGTATGACCCGCGCCTGAGCCTGATCAACGATGTCTCGGCGCAGCTCAAGGAGCATTTTGGCGATCAGCTGTACGACACGGTGATCCCACGTAACATCCGCCTGGCCGAGGCACCGAGTTTCGGTATGCCGGCCCTGGCCTACGACAAGCAATCGCGTGGAGCACTGGCTTATCTGGCCCTGGCTGGGGAACTCGTACGCCGTCAGCGCCGTCCATCTCGCACTGCACAAACAACTTAAGGAATCCGTATGGCCGTTAAGAAACGGGGTCTCGGACGTGGGTTGGATGCACTGCTCAGTGGTCCTACCGTCAGCGCGCTCGAAGAGCAGGCTGTAAAGGTCGACCAGAAAGAACTGCAACATCTGCCGCTCGACCTGATCGAGCGCGGCAAGTACCAGCCACGCCGGGACATGGACCCGCAGGCGCTGGAAGAACTGGCTCAGTCGATCAAGAGCCAGGGCGTCATGCAACCGATCGTGGTCCGCCCGATTGCCGAGAACCGCTACGAGATCATCGCGGGTGAACGTCGCTGGCGCGCCAGCCAGCAGGCCGGAATGGAGACCATCCCGGCCATGGTCCGCGATGTGCCCGATGAAGCAGCCATCGCCATGGCGCTGATCGAGAACATCCAGCGCGAAGACCTCAACCCGGTAGAGGAGGCGATCGCCCTGCAGCGCCTGCAGCAGGAGTTCCAGCTGACTCAGCAACAGGTCGCCGACGCTGTGGGCAAGTCACGGGTTACCGTGGCCAATCTGCTGCGCCTGATCTCGCTGCCTGAAGTGATCAAGACCATGTTGTCCCATGGTGATCTGGAGATGGGTCACGCCCGGGCATTGCTCGGTTTGCCGGATGAACAGCAGGTGGATGGGGCGCGTCATGTTGTCGCACGTGGGCTGACCGTACGCCAGACAGAAGCACTGGTTCGCCAGTGGCTCAATGGCAAGCCGGAGCCGGTTGAACCCGCCAAGCCGGATCCGGACATTACCCGCCTTGAACAGCGTCTGGCAGAGCGTTTGGGCTCGTCAGTACAGATACGTCATGGCAACAAGGGCAAAGGTCAACTAGTTATCCGTTACAACTCGTTAGATGAGTTGCAAGGTGTGCTAGCACACATCCGCTGAAACAATTCCTTTTGTAGCGCGTAGTCGGAAATCACTACCCGGCAGTTGAATAGGGGTTAAACCGCCCCTATACTCTGCGCGCATTTTGTCGGCACAAATTATGCCAAGTCATTGCTGACTGGTTGGTCGACTTTCGAGGAGCAGTTGTGATGGAAACCCGCACGCCAAACCGCCTGCCTTTCCATCGCTGGGCGGTTTTTCCGGTACTGTTGGCTCAATGTGTCGTGTTTCTGTTGGCAACTTTGGCGTTGTGGCAGTGGCACGGGGCGGTCAGTGGATATTCAGCACTCTGCGGAGGACTGATTGCCTGGCTGCCAAATGTGTATTTTGCCTGGAAGGCTTTTCGTTACACGGGGGCCAGGGCAGCGCAGGCTATCGTTAAGTCGTTTTACGCAGGCGAAGCAGGCAAATTGATTTTGACGGCAGTGCTTTTCGCACTGACGTTTGCAGGAGTGAAGCCATTGGCGCCGTTAGCAGTCTTCGGTGTCTTTCTGCTGACCCAGTTGGTCAGCTGGTTCGCGCCCCTGCTGATGAATATAAGACTTTCGAGACCTTAGGGCGTTTGAGGCAACCATGGCAGCAGAAACCGCTTCGGGCTATATCCAGCACCACTTGCAGAACCTGACCTTCGGTCAACTACCAGACGGCGGTTGGGGCTTTGCCCATTCCGCAGCAGAAGCCAAAGCAATGGGCTTCTGGGCTTTCCACCTGGATACCCTGGGTTGGTCGGTCGCACTGGGTCTGCTTTTCGTATTCCTGTTCCGCATGGCAGCCAAGAAGGCAACTTCCGGCCAGCCTGGCGGCCTGCAGAACTTCGTTGAAGTGCTGGTGGAGTTCGTTGACGGCAGCGTCAAGGACAGCTTCCACGGTCGCAGCCCGGTGATCGCCCCACTGGCGCTGACCATTTTCGTCTGGGTCTTCCTGATGAACGCCATCGACCTGATCCCGGTCGACTGGATTCCTCAGCTGGCCATCCTGATCTCCGGTGATCCGCACATTCCTTTCCGTGCCGTTTCGACCACCGACCCGAACGCGACCCTGGCCATGGCCTTCAGCGTGTTCGCCCTGATCATCTTCTACAGCATCAAGGTCAAGGGCATCGGCGGCTTCCTCGGCGAACTGACCCTGCACCCGTTCGGCAGCAAGAACATCTTCGTTCAGATCCTGCTGATTCCGGTCAACTTCCTGCTCGAATTCGTCACCCTGATCGCCAAGCCGATCTCGCTGGCCCTGCGTCTGTTCGGCAACATGTATGCCGGCGAGCTGGTGTTCATCCTGATCGCCGTGATGTTCGGCAGCGGCCTGCTGTGGCTGAGCGGCCTGGGTGTGGTGCTGCAATGGGCGTGGGCTGTGTTCCACATCCTGATCATCACCCTGCAAGCGTTCATCTTCATGATGCTTACCATCGTCTACCTGTCGATGGCTCACGAAGATAACCATTAAGACCGCCTGGCGTGTCTGATGACCCTTCCGCAGGTATCGGGGAGGGTCGAAAACGTCCGCAAGGGCAGCTGTACCAAACGATTTTGTTTTACCGCTTCAAACTAAAAAACCTAACCAATACGACGTAAAAGTCGGGAGGAAAGATGGAAACTGTAGTTGGTCTTACCGCTATCGCTGTTGCTCTGCTGATCGGCCTGGGTGCTCTGGGTACCGCCATTGGTTTCGGCCTGCTGGGCGGCAAGTTCCTGGAAGGCGCTGCTCGTCAGCCAGAGATGGTTCCAATGCTGCAAGTTAAAATGTTCATCGTTGCCGGTCTGCTCGACGCCGTAACCATGATCGGTGTTGGTATCGCTCTGTTCTTCACCTTCGCTAATCCCTTCGTTGGTCAAATCGCCGGCTAATCACTCGAATTCTCGAGTGGTTTGGTGTGATGGACAAAGAACGAGCGAGGTGTTGGCGTGAACATTAATGCAACCCTGATTGGTCAGTCCGTTGCGTTCTTCATTTTTGTGCTGTTCTGCATGAAGTTCGTGTGGCCTCCGGTCATCGCGGCATTGCAAGAACGTCAGAAGAAGATCGCGGATGGACTGGACGCTGCCAACCGAGCAGCTCGCGACCTGGAGCTGGCCCAAGATAAAGCGGGTCAGCAACTGCGCGAAGCGAAAGCTCAGGCAGCCGAAATCATTGAGCAAGCCAAGAAGCGCGGTGCTCAGATCGTCGAGGAAGCCCGTGATCAGGCCCGCGTCGAAGCTGACCGTGTGAAGGCTCAGGCTCAAGCCGAGATCGAACAGGAAATTAACAGCGTCAAAGACGCGCTGCGCGCCCAAGTGGGTAGCCTGGCCGTTGGCGGTGCTGAAAAGATCCTTGGCGCCACAATCGATCAAAACGCGCATGCGGAGCTGGTTAATAAACTGGCCGCTGAAATTTAAGCGAGGGCGATCATGGCAGAACTGACCACGTTGGCCCGACCTTACGCTAAGGCGGCCTTTGAGCACGCCCAGGCCCATCAGCAACTGGCCAATTGGTCAGCCATGCTCGGCCTGGCTGCTGCAGTGTCGGAAGACGGCACAATGCAGCGCCTGCTCAAGGCCCCGCGACTGACGAGCGCAGAAAAGGCCGCCGCGTTTATTGACGTGTGCGGTGACAAGTTCGATGCACAGGCACAGAATTTCATTCATGTTGCCGCGGAAAACGACCGTCTCCTGCTATTGCCGGAGATTGCGTCTTTGTTCGAGCTGTACAAGGCCGAGCAAGAAAAATCCGTGGACGTGGAAGTCACTAGTGCTTTTGCGTTGAACCAAGAACAGCAAGACAAACTCGCCAAGGTTCTCAGTGCACGGCTCAGCCGGGAAGTGCGCCTGCATGCGACGGAGGACGCCTCCTTAATCGGTGGTGTCGTGATCCGCGCCGGCGACCTGGTAATCGATGGCTCGGTTCGCGGCAAGATCGCGAAACTGGCCGAAGCATTGAAATCTTGAGTTTGAAGGGGCAGCAGAGCAATGCAGCAACTCAATCCTTCCGAAATTAGTGAAATCATCAAGGGCCGCATCGAGAATCTCGATGTAGCCTCTCAAGCCCGCAACGAAGGTACCGTCGTCAGCGTTTCTGACGGTATCGTGCGGATTCACGGTCTGGCCGACGTTATGTACGGCGAAATGATCGAGTTTCCAGGTGGCGTGTTCGGTATGGCCCTCAACCTGGAGCAAGACTCCGTTGGTGCGGTAGTACTGGGCGCATACGACACCCTCGCTGAAGGCATGAGCGCCAAGTGCACCGGTCGCATCCTCGAGGTTCCAGTTGGTAAGGAACTGCTGGGTCGCGTTGTCGACGCACTGGGCAACCCAATCGACGGCAAAGGCCCACTGGGCAACACCGAGACCGACGCGGTCGAGAAAGTTGCTCCGGGCGTTATCTGGCGTAAGTCGGTAGACCAGCCTGTACAGACTGGCTACAAATCCGTCGACGCCATGATCCCTGTCGGCCGTGGCCAGCGTGAGCTGATCATCGGTGACCGTCAGATCGGTAAGACCGCCATGGCGATCGACGCCATCATCAACCAGAAAGACAGCGGTATTTTCTGTGTTTATGTAGCCGTCGGCCAGAAGCGTTCCACCGTTGCCAACATCGTTCGCAAGCTGGAAGAAAACGGCGCCCTGGCCAACACCATCGTGGTTGTTGCCAGTGCTTCGGAATCCGCCGCACTGCAATTCCTGGCGCCATACGCCGGTTGCACCATGGGCGAGTTCTTCCGTGACCGCGGTGAAGACGCACTGATCGTTTACGATGACCTGTCCAAGCAGGCCGTTGCCTACCGTCAGATCTCCCTGCTGCTGCGCCGTCCACCAGGACGTGAAGCGTACCCAGGTGACGTGTTCTATCTCCACTCCCGTCTGCTGGAGCGTGCATCGCGCGTTTCCGAAGAGTACGTCGAGAAGTTCACCAACGGCGCTGTAACTGGCAAGACCGGTTCCCTGACCGCACTGCCGATCATCGAAACCCAGGCTGGCGACGTTTCCGCGTTCGTTCCGACCAACGTGATTTCCATCACCGACGGTCAGATCTTCCTGGAATCGGCCATGTTCAACTCGGGCATCCGCCCTGCAGTTAACGCCGGTGTTTCGGTATCCCGTGTGGGTGGTGCCGCTCAGACCAAGATCATCAAGAAGCTCTCCGGTGGTATCCGTACCGCTCTGGCTCAGTACCGTGAACTGGCGGCATTCGCCCAGTTCGCTTCTGACCTGGACGAAGCCACCCGTAAGCAACTCGAGCACGGTCAACGTGTTACCGAGCTGATGAAGCAGAAGCAATACGCTCCAATGTCCATCGCGGACATGGCGCTGTCGCTGTATGCCGCTGAGCGTGGGTTCCTGACCGACGTTGAAATCGCCAAAGTCGGCAGCTTTGAACAAGCGCTGATTGCTTACTTCAACCGTGATCACGCCGAACTGATGGCGAAGATCAACGTGAAGGGTGACTTCAACGACGAAATCGACGCTGGCATCAAAGCCGGTATCGAGAAGTTCAAGGCCACCCAAACCTGGTAAGCCGCAGCGGGGGCTTTGCAGCCCCCGCTTGCTAACCTGATAGGTGTTACATGGCAGGCGCAAAAGAGATTCGCAGTAAGATTGCGAGCATCAAAAGCACGCAAAAAATTACCAGCGCCATGGAAAAAGTGGCGGTCAGCAAGATGCGCAAGGCTCAAATGCGCATGGCTGCTAGCCGTCCTTATGCGGAGCGTATCCGCCAGGTTATTGGTCATCTGGCCAACGCCAACCCGGAATACCGTCACCCGTTCATGATCGACCGCCCTGTAAAGCGCGTTGGTTATGTCGTCGTGAGCAGTGACCGTGGTCTGTGCGGTGGCTTGAACACCAACCTGTTCAAGGCCCTGGTCAAGGACATGGCGGTCAACCGCGAGCAAGGTATCGAGATCGATCTTTGCGTGGTTGGCAGCAAGGGTGCGGCGTTTTTCCGCAGCTTCGGCGGTAACGTCGTTGCAGCGATCAGCCACCTGGGCGAAGAGCCGTCGATCAATGATCTGATCGGCAGCGTCAAGGTCATGCTGGACGCTTACCTGGATGGTCGTATCGATCGTCTGTCCGTGGTATCGAACAAGTTCATCAATACCATGACGCAAACCCCAACGGTCGAGCAGTTGATTCCGTTGGTTGCAACCCCGGATCAAGAACTCAAGCACCACTGGGACTACCTCTACGAACCTGACGCCAAAGAGCTGCTGGACGGCCTGATGGTGCGTTACGTGGAGTCGCAGGTCTACCAGGCGGTGGTCGAGAACAACGCAGCTGAACAAGCTGCCCGGATGATCGCAATGAAGAACGCCACCGACAACGCCGGTGATTTGATCAGCGAATTGCAGCTGATCTACAACAAGGCGCGTCAGGCTGCGATCACCCAAGAGATCTCGGAAATCGTCGGCGGCGCTGCCGCGGTTTAACGGTTCAAATATTCAGAGGATCCAGCTATGAGTAGCGGACGTATCGTTCAAATCATCGGCGCCGTCATCGACGTGGAATTCCCACGTGACAGCGTTCCGAATGTCTATAGCGCGCTGAAAGTACAAGGCGCGGAAACTACTCTGGAAGTTCAGCAGCAGCTGGGCGACGGCGTAGTTCGTTCCATTGCGATGGGTTCGACCGAAGGCTTGAAGCGCGGTCTGGACGTCGTCGACACCAAGGCTCCTATCTCGGTACCGGTCGGTAAAGCGACCCTGGGCCGTATCATGGACGTCCTGGGCAACCCAATCGACGAAGCTGGTCCGATCGGCGAAGAAGAGCGTTGGGGTATTCACCGCCAAGCGCCTTCCTTCGCTGACCAGGCTGGCGGCAACGACCTGCTCGAAACCGGTATCAAGGTTATCGACCTGGTTTGCCCGTTCGCCAAGGGTGGTAAGGTTGGTCTGTTCGGTGGTGCCGGTGTAGGCAAAACCGTAAACATGATGGAACTGATCCGTAACATCGCCATCGAGCACAGCGGTTATTCCGTGTTCGCCGGTGTGGGTGAGCGTACTCGTGAGGGTAACGACTTCTACCACGAGATGAAGGATTCCAACGTACTGGACAAGGTTGCCCTGGTTTACGGCCAAATGAACGAGCCACCAGGAAACCGTCTGCGCGTAGCGCTGACCGGCCTGACCATGGCCGAGAAGTTCCGTGACGAAGGTAACGACGTTCTGCTGTTCGTCGACAACATCTACCGTTACACCCTGGCCGGTACCGAAGTATCCGCACTGCTGGGCCGTATGCCTTCGGCAGTAGGTTACCAGCCGACCCTGGCTGAAGAGATGGGCGTTCTGCAAGAGCGTATCACTTCGACCAAGGAAGGTTCGATCACCTCGATCCAGGCCGTATACGTACCTGCGGACGACCTGACCGACCCGTCGCCAGCGACCACCTTCGCCCACTTGGACGCTACCGTCGTACTGTCCCGTGACATCGCCTCCCTGGGTATCTACCCAGCGGTCGATCCACTGGACTCGACTTCGCGTCAGCTGGACCCGAACGTGATCGGCAACGAGCACTACGACACCGCTCGCGGCGTTCAGTACGTGCTGCAGCGCTACAAAGAGCTGAAAGACATCATTGCGATCTTGGGTATGGACGAACTGTCCGAATCCGACAAGCAACTGGTATCCCGCGCTCGTAAGATCCAGCGTTTCCTGTCCCAGCCGTTCTTCGTGGCAGAAGTCTTCACCGGTTCTCCAGGCAAATACGTTTCCCTGAAAGACACCATTGCTGGCTTCAGCGGCATCCTCAAAGGTGACTACGACCACCTGCCAGAACAAGCGTTCTACATGGTCGGCGGCATCGAAGAAGCGGTCGAGAAAGCCAAGAAACTGTAATCCCGGCGCCCCGAAAGGGGCGCTAATCAGGTTGAGGCAAGCAGATGGCTATGACAGTCCATTGCGATATCGTCAGCGCGGAAGGAGAAATTTTCTCCGGTCTGGTCGAGATGGTGGTTGCGCACGGTAACCTGGGTGATCTTGGTATCGCTCCAGGCCACGCGCCGCTGATCACTAATCTGAAGCCAGGTCCGATCACGCTGACCAAGCAGGGTGGCGCCCAAGAGGTGTTCTACATCTCTGGTGGTTTCCTCGAGGTCCAGCCGAACATGGTCAAGGTGCTTGCCGATACCGTGCAACGTGCTGCTGACCTGGACGAAGCCCAGGCTCAGGATGCTGTAAAAGCTGCTGAGCAAGCCCTGCACGAAAAGAGCGCGGATTTCGACTACAGTGCCGCCGCTGCACGTCTGGCCGAAGCCGCAGCTCAGCTGCGCACCGTCCAGCAAATGCGCAAGAAGTAATCCGGTATTACTGCCGTTCACTTCTGGCGTGATTGAGTTAAAGGGTAGCCTCGGCTACCCTTTTTCTTTTTCTGCATTTTCTTCTTTTGGTCACATCGCTGACCACCCAGGATTGGTAGCCAGTCAATGTCCCTCGATATCGTTATTCTCGCCGCCGGCCAAGGCACCCGCATGCGTTCGGCGCTGCCCAAGGTACTGCACCCGGTCGCCGGCAATTCCATGCTTGGCCACGTTATCCACAGCGCTCGTCAGCTTGAACCCCAGGGCATTCATGTGGTGATCGGCCATGGTGCCGAGCTGGTGCGTGAGCGCCTGGCGGCCGACGACCTGAATTTCGTCCTGCAGGACAAACAACTGGGTACCGGCCACGCTGTCGCCCAGGCCCTGCCGGCCTTGAATGCCGACACCGTGCTGATCCTCTATGGCGATGTACCGCTGATCGAGGTGGATACCCTCAAACGCCTTTTGGCCAAGGTAACCCCTGAGCAGCTGGGCCTGCTGACCGTCACCCTCGACGACCCAACCGGCTACGGCCGCATCGTTCGCGATGCCCAGGGCCAGGTGGCGGCCATCGTCGAGCACAAAGACGCCAACGACGCACAGAAAGCCATCAAGGAAGGCAACACCGGCATTCTGGCCGTTCCGGGCGCACGCCTGGCCGAGTGGCTGGGTCGTCTGTCGAACAACAATGCCCAGGGCGAGTACTACCTCACCGACGTCATCGCCATGGCTGTTGCCGATGGCCTGGTGGTTGCGACCGAGCAGCCGCTGGACGCGATGGAAGTGCAGGGCGCCAACGACCGTCGTCAACTGGCGGAGCTCGAGCGTCACTACCAGCTGCGCGAAGGTCGCCGCCTGATGGCCCAGGGCGTAACCCTGCGTGACCCGGCGCGTTTCGATGTACGTGGCGAAGTTACCGTAGGCCGTGATGTGCTGATCGACATCAACGTGATTCTCGAAGGCCGTGTGGTCATCGAAGACGACGTGGTGATCGGCCCGAACTGCGTCATCAAGAACAGCACCCTGCGTAAAGGTGCGATCGTCAAAGCCAACAGCCACCTTGAAGGCGCGATCATGGGTGAGGGCAGCGATGCTGGTCCGTTCGCCCGCTTGCGTCCTGGCAGTGTTCTGGATGCCCGTGCCCATGTGGGTAACTTTGTCGAACTGAAGAACGCCCACCTGGGCGAAGGCGCCAAGGCCGGCCATCTGGCCTACCTGGGCGATGCCGAGATCGGTGCACGTTCCAACATCGGTGCCGGCACCATCACCTGCAACTACGACGGCGCGAACAAGTTCAAGACCATCCTGGGCGAGGACGTGTTCATCGGTTCCAACAACTCGCTGGTGGCGCCTGTGGATATCGGTACGGGGGCTACCACCGCAGCCGGTTCCACCATTACCCAGAATGTAGAAGCCAGCCAGCTGGCTGTGGGTCGTGCGCGTCAGCGCAACATCGACGGCTGGAAGCGGCCGGAGAAAATCAAGAAGAGCTGAAGTTACCCACAGCAGTGTAGAAAGGCCGACTGGATTGTGCATAAGTCGGCCTTTTTGTTTCTTGTGGATAAATTGCCGGGCAATCCCGCGGTAGGAGCGGGCTTGTCCCGCGAGCAAGTTATTCACAGAAGAATTTTTCGTACGCCCGCTTGACGCATTTCCTGCTTTAGGTTCTGATTGGCAGCATTATCTTTCGGAACGAAACTTAAGCATTCCATGTCGAAACGAAACACGCCTCAACGCCGCCACAACATACTCGCCCTGCTCAATGAACAGGGCGAAGTGAGTGTCGACGCCTTGGCCAAGCGTTTCGAGACTTCGGAAGTGACCATCCGCAAGGATCTCGCGGCACTGGAGGCCAACGGCCTGCTGCTGCGTCGCTACGGCGGCGCGGTGACCCTGCCTCAGGAGTTGTTTGCCGATCAGGGCCAGCCCGTCTCCCTCTACAAGCAGGCCATTGCCAAGGCTGCGGTAGGGCGCATCCGTGAGCACGCCCGCATCATCATCGACAGTGGCAGTACCACCGCGGCGATGATTCCCGAGCTTGGCCATCAGCCCGGCCTGGTGGTGATGACCAACTCCCTGAATGTGGCCCGAGCCCTGAGTGAGTTGGAGCATGAGCCAGTGCTGTTGATGACCGGGGGAACCTGGGATCCGCATTCCGAATCCTTCCAGGGCCAGGTTGCCGAGCAGGTACTACGCTCTTACGATTTCGACCAGCTGTTCATTGGCGCCGATGGCATCGACTTGGCCCGTGGCACGACAACCTTCAATGAGTTGCTGGGCCTGAGCCGGGTCATGGCCGAAGTGGCGCGGGAAGTGATCGTGATGGTCGAGTCAGACAAGGTCGGGCGCAAGATCCCCAACCTCGAGCTGCCCTGGGGCAGCGTTAACACCCTTATTACCGATGAGCGCTTGTCCCTTGAGGCACGCGAACAGATTGAAGCCCGCGGCATCCATGTGATTTGCGCCGCACTCTCCAAGGAGCATGAATAATGTGTGGAATCGTTGGTGCCGTCGCCGAACGTAATATCACGACCATTCTGATCGAAGGCCTCAAGCGCCTGGAATACCGCGGCTACGACAGCGCCGGCTTGGCCGTCTATACCCAGCAGGGCAACCTGGAGCGCCGTCGCCGTATCGGCAAGGTCAGCGAGCTGGAAGCGGCGGTTGCAGCTGAACCGCTGGTCGGCAACCTGGGCATCGCCCACACGCGTTGGGCAACCCACGGTGCGCCGACCGAACACAACGCTCACCCGCATTTCTCCGGCCACGAACTGGCGGTGGTGCACAACGGCATCATCGAGAACCATGAAGAACTGCGCGAGCAGCTCAAGGGGCTGGGCTATGTGTTCAGCTCTGAGACCGACACCGAAGTCATTGTCCATCTGCTGCACAACACCCTGAAAACCGTGCCGGACCTGGCCGATGCCCTGAAGGCTGCCGTCAAGCAGCTGCATGGCGCCTACGGTCTGGCCGTGATCAGTGCGCATCAGCCTGACCGTCTGCTGGCCGCCCGTAGCGGCAGCCCGCTGGTGATCGGCCTGGGCCATGGCGAGAACTTCCTGGCCTCTGACCAGTTGGCTCTGCGCCAGGTCACCGACCGCTTCATGTACCTGGAAGAAGGCGACATCGCCGAAATCCGCCGTGACCAGGTCACCATCTGGGATGTGGCCGGTACCCAGGTCCAGCGTGAAACCGTGCAGTACCACGAAGGCGCCGAAGCGGCCGACAAGGGTGAATACCGCCACTTCATGCTCAAGGAAATCCACGAGCAGCCAACCGTGGTGCAACGTACCCTGGAAGGTCGTCTGGGCAAGGACCACGTCATGGTCCAGGCATTCGGTCCGCAAGCCGCCGAGCTGTTTGCCAAGGTGCGCAATGTTCAGATCGTCGCCTGCGGCACCAGCTATCACGCCGGTATGGTCGCCCGTTACTGGCTCGAAAGCCTGGCCGGCATTCCTTGCCAGGTCGAAGTCGCCAGTGAGTTCCGCTACCGCAAGGTCGTGGTACAGCCCGATACCCTGTTCGTCTCCATCTCCCAATCCGGTGAAACCGCCGACACCCTGGCCGCACTGCGCAACGCCAAGGAGCTGGGTTTCCTCGGCAGCCTGGCGATCTGCAACGTCGGCATCAGCTCGCTGGTACGAGAGTCCGACCTGACCTTGCTGACCCAGGCCGGGCCGGAAATCGGTGTGGCGTCGACCAAGGCCTTCACCACCCAGTTGGTGTCGCTGATGCTGCTGACCCTGTCCTTGGGCCAGGTGCGCGGCACGCTGGAAGCCGGTGTCGAAGCCGAGCTGGTCGAAGAATTGCGCCGCCTGCCGTCCCGCCTGGGTGAAGCCCTGGCGATGGATGCAATCGTCGAGAAAACCGCCGAGCTGTTCGCCGACAAGCACCACACCCTGTTCCTCGGCCGTGGCGCTCAGTTCCCTGTGGCAATGGAAGGTGCCCTGAAACTCAAGGAAATCTCCTACATCCACGCCGAAGCTTATCCTGCCGGAGAGCTCAAGCACGGCCCACTGGCCCTGGTGGACAGCGACATGCCGGTAGTCACCGTGGCGCCGAACAACGAACTGCTGGAGAAGCTCAAGTCCAACTTGCAGGAAGTACGTGCCCGTGGCGGCGAGCTGATCGTGTTCGCCGATGCACAGGCTGGCATGAGCAATGGTGAAGGGACTCACGTGATCGCCGTACCGCACATCATCGATGCGCTGGCGCCGATCCTCTACACCATCCCGCTGCAGCTGCTGTCGTACTACGTGGCCGTGCTCAAGGGCACCGACGTTGACCAGCCGCGTAACCTGGCCAAATCGGTGACGGTGGAATAACCGTCACAGCTAGCGATCCAACGAACCCCCGATTTTCGGGGGTTTTTTGTTTCTGGCTAATCAGATTGTGCGATTCGGTGGCCGGTCATGGTTTCAATCAACCCCAGGCAGTGCCTGACCTGCGGCGAGTTATCCCCAGCCCGCCGACTGAGGATGATCGGCGAAACCGCCGCTGATTCGCTCAGCGGCAAATAAACGATGTCGTCACGGTGCTGGCGCTGCACCGAGGCGGGCACCAGTGTTATCCCCAGGCCCGCAGCCACCAGCCCGAGCGCCGTCTGCAGTTCATTGGTCCACTGGATCACTTGCACGCTCAGGCCCTGGTTAGTGAACAGGGCCATGATGTGGTCGGCATAGCTTGGGCGCGGCGTGACGGGGTAGAGCACAAACGGTTCAAAGGCCAGGCGCACCAGGTCGATTGGCCGACCGATCAGCGGATGCCCGCAGGGCAGGGCGACCACCAGCGGTTCTTCGCGCAGCACGTGCTGGTCGATCGCCGGGTCCTTGATGTGGATGCGGCCGAAGCCGATATCGATGCGTCCGGCCTTGAGGGCTTCGACTTGCTGCAGGGTGATCATTTCCTGCAGGCCAAGCTCCAGCGCCTGATGACTGCGCAGTTGGCGAATCAGTTCGGGCAGCAGGTCATAGAGGGTCGAGGGTGCAAAGCCGATACGCAGCCACTGTCGCTCACTGTTGGCGATACGTCGGGTGCCTTCGCCAATCTGTTCGAGCTGGTCCAGCAGCATTGCACTTTGTTCATGGAAGTAGCGCCCGGCCTCGGTCAGGCGCAGCGGGCGGCTGCGCTCCAGCAGTTCGACGCCCAGGGTTTCTTCCAGCTGGCGGATCTGCCGGCTCAGGGGCGGTTGGGCAATGTGCAGTTGCTCGGCGGCGCGGGTGAAGTTCAGGGTCTGCGCCAGCACCCGGAAGTAACGCAGATGGCGCAGTTCCATGATACCTCCTGGGTATTGTTGCCCACCCAACAGATATTGGACTGCCTGGCGGGGCTGACGCAAGCTGGCGCCTTGTGGATAACCAGACCCTGTGGATATCGTCCGCCAAGAACAAGAAGAGGGCAGCCCATGAGCAGCCACCTGTTAAGCGAGCGCAGCTGCGTGTTTGAGCGCGCCGATCCTTACGCCGTGTCCGAGTACGTCAACCAGCATGTCGGTGGCCATAGTCTGCGCTTGCCCCGCACCGGGGATCTGCAGGCGAGTATCAGCCATCGCAAGTTCGCCAGCCTCGATCTATGCCGCCTGAGTTATGGCGGCAAGGCCCGGATTACCTCGCCCGCGCTGGGAACGCTGTATCACCTTCAGGTATTGCTCAGCGGGCACTGTCAGTCCAGTTGTCGTGGTAACGAGCATCACTATGTTCCGGGCGAGTTGTTGCTGATCAATCCCGATGATCCGGTGGATCTGACGTACTCGTCCGACTGCGAGAAGTTCATCTTGAAAATGCCGGTCGGCCTGTTGGAACAGGCCTGTGTTGACCAGCGTTGGCAGGTTCCTGAAGGCGGTATCCGCTTCACCCGTGCTCGTCATGTCACGCACGAGCTGGAAGGGTTTTTCGGCCTGCTCGGGCTGGTCTGTGAAGAAGCGGAATCCAGCCAGTCATTGCTGCAGGTGCAGGAGCATTACGCCCGCATCGTTGCCAGCAAGTTGCTCAGCTTGCTGGGCAACAATGTCCAGCGTAGCGAGCCCGCGCAGCACGCCCATTCTTTCGAGCAACTGGCGGCCTATATCGATGCCCATGTGCACCAGGACATCAGTGTGGCGCAGTTGATGAACGTGGCGCGGGTAAGCGAGCGCTCCTTGTACTCGTTGTTTGAACGCCATGCCGGCTTATCGCCCAAGGGGTATGTGCGCCAGCGCAAACTGGAGCGAATCCATGCGGCCCTTCAAGACCCGGCCAGCCCGGTGCGCAATGTCACCGAAATCGCCCTGGACTTCGGCTTTCTGCACTTGGGACGCTTTGCCGAGAGCTACCGCCAGCGCTTTGGCGAGCTGCCCTCGGTCACCTTCAAACGCTACCGCTGACCCCTGATCGCGCCTTGCGCAAACTGGATATTGATTCGCAGGAAACGGCTATTGGCCCTTTTGCTGTGCTCCTAACCTGAGGCTGCGAACACTGCTCGGCAGGTTCGCCACACGGTTTCGATAACAACAACAAAAGAGACACGCCTCATGCGAACGATCGATATCAACAGCCTGATCGATCAGGCGAAGTTCAATGCCTTTCACTGGCGTGTGCTGTTCTGGTGCGCGCTGATCATCATCTTCGACGGCTACGACCTGGTCATCTATGGCGTGGTGCTACCGGCGCTGATGCAGGAGTGGGGCATGACCCCGTTGCAGGCCGGTGCCCTGGGCAGTTACGCGCTGTTCGGCATGATGTTCGGGGCGCTGGTGTTCGGCCCGCTGTCGGACCGTATCGGCCGCAAGAAAGCCATCATGATCTGCGTGATCCTGTTCAGCGGCTTTACCGTGCTCAACGGCTTTGCCCGCAACCCCACCGAGTTTGGCATCTGTCGGTTTCTGGCCGGGCTGGGTATCGGCGGGGTGATGCCCAACGTGGTCGCCCTGATGAACGAGTACGCGCCCAAGCGTATGCGCAGCATGCTGGTAGCGATCATGTTCAGCGGCTACTCGGTGGGCGGCATGCTCTCGGCGGGCCTGGGTATTGTGCTGTTGCCGCGCTTTGGCTGGCAGTCGGTGTTCTATGTGGCAATCATTCCGCTGCTGCTGTTGCCGTTGATCCTGCGTTTTCTGCCGGAGTCCCTGGGGTTTCTGGTGCGCCAGGGGCGTACCGAGCAGGCCAGCCAGCTACTGGCGCGGGTGGAGCCGAGCTATCAGCCTCAGGCGGGTGATCGCCTGGACGTGGCCACCGGCACCGAAGTCGGCGGCTCTGTGCCACAGCTATTTCGCGAGGGCCGGGCATTGAGCACCCTGATGCTCTGGGTGGCGTTTTTCTGTTGCTTGCTGATGGTCTATGCCCTCAATTCCTGGTTGCCCAAGCTCATGAACAATGCCGGCTATGGCCTGGGTTCGAGCCTGGCGTTCCTGCTGGTGCTCAACTTCGGGGCAATCTTCGGTGCGGTGGGCGGTGGCTGGATGGGTGACCGCTTCAAGCTCGACCGGGTGTTGGTGGTGTTCTTTGCCGTGGCGGCCCTGTCGATCAGCCTGCTCGGCTTCAAGAGCCCGACACCGGTGCTGTACCTGCTGATCGCCATCGCCGGGGCGACCACTATTGGCACGCAGATCCTGGCCTATGCCTGTGTCGCCCAGTACTACCCGATGGGCATTCGTTCCACGGGCCTGGGTTGGGCCTCGGGCATTGGGCGCAGCGGGGCGATTGTCGGGCCGATCCTGGGCGGCATGTTGCTGGGCATCCAGCTGCCGCTGGCGCTCAATTTCATGGCCTTTGCCGTACCGGGGGCCGTGGCTGCGGTGGCGATGATGGTCTTTGCCAGCCGGGGTGTGGCGCAGACCCGTTCAGCGGTGCAGTCGGTATCGGGCTAAGCCGCCGCCAGGCACGCCCGCTCCCCTATCGGTAGGCGCGGGCTCGCCCAGCGATTCAAAAACAACAATAAAAAAGAGCGCACGAACCATGAACACACTCCGCCAAGCCGGGTTGTTGCCCTTGCTCG
Source organism: Pseudomonas sp. JQ170C (assembly GCF_035581345.1). Lineage (NCBI taxonomy): Bacteria > Pseudomonadati > Pseudomonadota > Gammaproteobacteria > Pseudomonadales > Pseudomonadaceae > Pseudomonas > Pseudomonas sp. JQ170C. The sequence goes on along the minus strand of NZ_CP141608.1, from coordinate 5,918,177 downwards.
CCCTGAGTTTTACCACCCAGGCCGCCGAAGCTGATTTCTTCAAGGACGCCACCGCTACCCTGCAAGCCCGTAACTACTACTTCAGCCGCGACTTTTCCGGCATCGTCGGTGCCAATCAGCAGTCCAAGGCCGAGGAGTGGGGGCAGGGTTTTATCTTCAACTACAAATCCGGCTATACCCCAAGCCTTATCGGTGTGGGGGTCGATGCCATCGGCCTGCTCGGGCTCAAGCTCGACAGCAGCCCGGACCGCACCGGCACTGGCCTGTTGCCGGTCCAGGATGATGGCCGGGCGGCCGATGAGTACAGCCGGATGGGCGCGACGCTGAAGCTGCGCTACTCGAAAACCGAGCTCAAGGTCGGTGAGCTGCAGACCAACCTGCCGATCCTGCAATACAACGACTCGCGCCTGCTGCCGCCAACGTATCAGGGCGCCAGCATCACCTCGGCCGAGATCAGCGGCCTGACCCTGCAGGCCGGGCACTTGAGTTCAACCAGCCTGCGCAATGAAGCAGGTGATGAAAAGTTGATCGCCATGCTCGGGCATTTGCCCCAGCGCCAGGCCGATAGCGATGCCTTCAACTTTGCCGGTGGCGATTACAGCTTCAACGCCAACCGCAGCAGCTTGAGCCTCTGGTACGGGCGCCTGGAAGATATCTATCAGCAGGGATTTGTCGGCCTCAAGCACAGCGAGCCGGTGGGCGACTGGGTGCTGGGTGCCAACCTTGGCTACTTCAGCGCCCGTGAGCAGGGGGAGGCCCGCATTGGCGATATCGACAACCAGGCGTTCTATTCGCTGCTGTCGGCCCGGCGGGGTGGGCATACCTTCAGCGTTGGCTACCAAGGGATCTTTGGTGAGGATGCATTTCCCAGAGTGTTTCCGAACATTTCGCCATTGGGCAACGAAGTGCCGACCTATGAGTTCTCGTATGCCGATGAACGCTCGTGGCAGGTGCGTTATGACTACGACTTTGTCGCCATGGGCGTTCCGGGGCTGACGGCCACTGTGCGCTATCTCAAAGGCAACAATGTCGACACCGGCCTCGGCTTCGAGGGCAAGGAGCACGAGCGTGACCTGGACCTGGGATATGCGGTGCAGAGCGGGGTATTCAAGGGATTGGGGGTGCGGTTGCGCAATGCGGTGGCGCGGTCGAACTACCGCTCGGACATTGATGAGAACCGGGTGATCCTGACGTATACCTGGAGTCTGTTGTAGGTGGATTGCGGGGCAAATCCGCGCCTACCGGTCAGGCGCGGGCTTGCCCCGCGATGGGTTCACCGTCCATCCCTCGATTGGTCGAAGGCCTGCGCTATCGCTTAGACTGGCCGGACAACTACAACGAGTGTCCTGGTATGGAGAGTCCCCTGCTCAGTGAGCGCAGCCGGGTTTTCAATCGTGCCGATCCTTATGCCGTGTCGACTTATGTCAATCAGCATGTCGGCGTGCACCACATCCGTTTGCCGCGCTACGGGCACCCCGAGGCGTGCCTCGACCACCGCAAGTTCGCCAGCCTCGATCTGTGCCGGATCAGCTATGGCGGCGAAGTGCGGGTGATGTCGGCAGCCCTGGAAAACGTCTTTCACCTGCAGATCCTGCTGCGTGGCCATTGCCTGTGGCGACGCGGGCGTGCCGAGCGTTTGCTCGGGCCCGGCGAGCTGCTGCTGATCAACCCGGACGAGCCGGTGGATCTCGCCTATTCGGCCGACTGCGAAAAATTCATCCTCAAGCTGCCCAACCGCCTGCTCGAAAGTGTCTGTGACGAGCAACGCTGGCAGCGACCCAGCGAAGGCGTGCGGTTCATCCAGAACCATTACCAGCTGCTGGCGCTGGAAGGGTTTGCCGGGTTGCTGGCCATGGTCTGCCATGAAGCCGAAGCCAGCGAGCCATTGCTGCGGGTGCAGGAGCACTACAGCCAGATCGTCGCCAGCAAGCTGTTGACCCTGATGCCGACCAACGTCAGGCGCGAGACGCTGGTTGGGCAAGCATCGTCTTTCGAGCGCATCGCCGAGTACATCGAGGCGAACCTGAAGCAGGACCTTTGCAGCGAACAACTGGCCCGCCAGGCCAGCATGAGCCTGCGCTCGCTGTACATCCTGTTCGAGCGCAACGCCGGCACCACGCCCAAGATCTACATCCGCGATAAAAAGCTCGCGCGCATCCGCGCCAGCCTCAGCGACCCACAGTGCACGGTGCGCAATATCACCGAGCTCGCCATGGACTATGGCTTCGTCCACCTCGGCCGATTCTCGGAAACCTACAAGGCGCTGTTCGGCGAACTCCCCTCCGATACCCTCAAGCGTCGTTCCTGACACTTTGCAGAAAACGGATAAAGGTCTGCACAAAGCGGATATTTGCCGTGCCCCTCGCTCCCTAACCTGACATGGCCTGAACACAATAACAACGGAGGCCCCGGCCATGTCCCTGGGATTCGATTACCTTAATTCCCTGCTTGAAGAAGATCAGGAGAAGGGCGTCTTTCGCTGCAAGCGCGAGATGTTCACCGACCCCCGTCTGTTCGATCTGGAAATGAAACACATCTTCGAGGGCAACTGGCTATACCTTGCCCACGAGAGCCAGATTCCCGAAAAGAACGACTTCCTCACCACCACCATGGGGCGCCAGCCGATCTTTATCGCGCGCAACAAGGATGGGGTGCTCAATGCCTTCCTCAATGCCTGCAGCCACCGCGGTGCGATGCTCTGCCGGCACAAGAGTGGAAACCGCTCTTCCTACACCTGCCCGTTCCACGGCTGGACCTTCAACAACTCCGGCAAGCTGCTCAAGGTCAAGGACCCGGTGGATGCCGGCTACCCGGCCAGCTTCAACTGCGAAGGCTCCCACGACCTGACCAAGGTCGCTCGTTTCGAGTCCTACCGCGGTTTTCTGTTCGGCAGCCTGAACCCGGACGTGGTGCCCTTGGTGGAACACCTGGGCGAGTCGGCCAAGATCATCGACATGATCGTCGATCAGTCGCCTGAAGGCCTGGAAGTGCTGCGCGGCTCGTCGTCCTACATCTACGAAGGCAACTGGAAGCTGACCGCCGAGAACGGCGCCGACGGCTACCACGTCAGTGCCGTGCACTGGAACTACGCCGCCACCCAGAACCAGCGCAAGCAGCGCGAGGCCGGTGATGAAGTCAAAACCATGAGCGCTGGTGGCTGGGCCAAGAGCGGGGGTGGTTTCTACTCCTTCGACAAAGGTCACCTGCTGCTCTGGACCCGTTGGGCCAACCCGGAAGACCGTCCGTTGTTCGAGCGCCGCGACGAGCTGGCCGCTGACTTCGGCCAGGCCCGCGCCAACTGGATGATCGAGAACTCGCGCAACCTGTGCCTTTACCCGAACGTGTACCTGATGGACCAGTTCAGCTCGCAGATCCGTATTGCCCGGCCGATCGCCGTGGACAAGACCGAGATCACCATCTACTGCATCGCGCCCAAGGGCGAGAGTGACGAAGCCCGTGCCCAGCGCATTCGCCAGTACGAGGACTTCTTCAACGTCAGTGGCATGGCCACTCCGGACGACCTGGAGGAGTTCCGCTCCTGCCAGATGGGCTACCAGGGCGGGCGCGGCTGGAACGATATGTCGCGTGGCGCCACCCACTGGGTTGAAGGTGCCGACGCAGCCGCCCAGGAAATCGACCTGCATCCGCAACTGAGTGGTGTACGCACCGAAGACGAAGGCCTGTTCGTGCTGCAACACAAGTACTGGCAGGACACCATGCTCAAGGCGCTCGCCACCGAGCAGCAACTGATCCCCGTGGAGGCCGTGCAATGAGCATTTCCTTCGAGCACGTACGCGACTTCCTCTATGAAGAGGCGCGTTACCTGGACGACAGCCAGTGGGACCAGTGGCTGGAGTGCTACGCCAGCGACGCCACCTTCTGGATGCCGGCCTGGGACGACAACGACCAGCTCACCGAAGACCCGCAACGGGAAATTTCGCTGATCTGGTACGGCAACCGTGGCGGCCTGGAAGACCGGGTGTTCCGCATCAAGACCGAACGCTCCAGTGCGACCATGCCCGACACCCGGACCTCGCACAACATCAGCAACATCGAGCTGCTGGAGCAGGGCGAAGGCCTGTGCAAGGTGCGCTTCAACTGGCACACCCTGAGCTTTCGCTACAAGACCGTGGACAGTCACTTCGGCACCAGTTTCTACACCCTTGATGTGCGCGGCGAGCGGCCGCTGATCAAGGCCAAGAAAGTGGTGCTCAAGAACGACTACGTACGTCAGGTCATCGACGTTTACCACATCTGAATCCAGCTTTTCTGCGAGGTGCGCCATGCACAAGATCGCCTTGAATTTCGAGGACGGGGTCACCCGTTTCATCGACGCCACCACTGACGAAACCGTGGCCGATGCCGCTTACCGCCAGGGCATCAATATCCCGCTGGACTGCCGTGACGGCGCCTGCGGTACCTGTAAATGCTTCGCCGAGGCCGGTCGCTACGACCTGGGCCAGGAATACATCGAAGACGCCTTGAGCGAGGAAGAAGCCGAGCAGGGGTATGTGCTCACTTGCCAGATGCGTGCGCAAAGCGATTGCGTGGTGCGGATACCGGCATCGTCCCAGGTGTGCAAGACCGAACAGTCCAACTACCAGGCCAGCATCAGCGCGGTGCGCCAACTCTCGGACAGCACCATTGCCTTGTCGATCAAGGGCGAGGCGCTGAGTCGCCTGGCCTTCCTGCCGGGGCAGTACGTCAACCTGGGCGTACCGGGCAGCGAGCAGACCCGCGCCTATTCCTTCAGCTCGCTGCAGAAGGACGGTGAAGTCAGCTTCCTGATCCGCAATGTGCCGGGCGGCTTGATGAGCAGCTTTCTTACCGGCCTTGCCAAGGCCGGCGACAGCATGACCCTGGCGGGGCCTTTGGGCAGTTTCTACCTGCGCGAAATCCGTCGGCCGTTGTTGCTGCTGGCCGGAGGCACGGGGCTGGCGCCGTTCACCGCGATGCTGGAGAAGATCGCCGAAGAAGGCAGTGAGCATCCGCTGCACCTGATCTATGGCGTGACCAACGACTTCGACCTGGTCGAGCTCGATCGTCTGCAGTCCTTCGCCGAGCGTATTCCCAACTTCAGCTTCGGCGCCTGCGTAGCCAACCCCGAGAGCCAGCACCCGCTCAAGGGTTATGTCACCCAGCACATCGAGCCACGCCACCTCAACGACGGCGATGTCGATGTCTACCTGTGCGGTCCACCGCCGATGGTCGAGGCGGTCAGCCAGTACATCCGCGAACAGGGCATCACCCCGGCGAACTTCTACTACGAAAAATTCGCCGCCGCCGCTGCCTGAACCCGTTTTGTGGGGCCGGGCGCATCGTGCGGGTACGGTCGGTCCCTTTTTTATTCGAGGTTGTCATGAACAACAGATTCGACAACAAGGTCGCGCTGGTTACCGGCGCGGCGCAGGGCATCGGCCGTCGTTTGTGCGAGCGCATGCTCGAGGAAGGCGCGACCCTGGTGGCGGTGGACCGCTCGGAGCTGGTTCACGAGCTGCAAGGCGAAGGTGTACTGAGCCTGACCGCCGACCTTGAGCAGCACAGCGAGTGCAGCCGGGTAATGGCGGCAGCGGTGGAGCGGTTCGGCCGGCTTGATGTGCTGGTCAACAACGTGGGAGGCACCATCTGGGCCAAGCCCTTCGAGCACTACGAGGCGGCGCAGATCGAGGCTGAAGTACGTCGTTCGCTGTTCCCCACCTTGTGGTGCTGTCATGCGGCGCTGCCCTACATGCTGGAACAGGGCAGCGGCGCCATCGTCAACGTGTCCTCGATTGCCACTCGCAGTATCAACCGCGTGCCCTATGGCGCAGCCAAGGGCGGTGTGAATGCACTGACCGCTTGCCTGGCATTCGAGACCGCTGGCCGCGGTGTGCGTGTGAACGCCACCGCGCCAGGCGGCACTGAGGCGCCGCCACGGCGCGTGCCGCGCAACAGTGCCGAGCAGAGCACCGAAGAGAAAGTCTGGTACCAGCAGATCGTCGACCAGACGCTCGACAGCAGCCTGATGAAACGCTACGGCAACCTCGACGAGCAGGTTGGCGCGATCCTCTTCCTGGCCTCCGACGAGGCCTCCTACATCACCGGCACGGTACTGCCTGTCGGCGGTGGCGACCTCGGTTGAGCGCTCCTGGAGAACCCTTGATGAGCCATCCCTTGATTGAACGCATCTCGACCCTGATCGTCGATTTGCCCACCATACGCCCGCACAAACTGGCGATGCACACCATGCAGAAGCAGACGCTGGTGATCATCCGCCTGCACTGCTCCGACGGCATCGAAGGCCTGGGCGAGGCCACCACCATCGGCGGTCTGGCCTATGGCAACGAAAGCCCGGAAAGCATCAAGCAAAACATCGACAGTTACTTTGCACCGCTGCTGATCGGCCAGGACGCCAGCAACATCAATGCCGCCATGCAGCGCCTGGACAAGGTGATCAAAGGCAACACCTTCGCCCGCTCCGGCATCGAAAGCGCCTTGCTCGATGCCCAGGGCAAACGCCTGGGCCTGGCGGTCAGCGAATTGCTGGGCGGGCGCGTGCGCGACAGCCTGGAAGTGGCCTGGACCCTGGCCAGCGGCGATACCGACCGGGACATCGCCGAGGCCGAGCAGATGCTCGACCTTCGCCGCCACCGCATCTTCAAGTTGAAGATCGGCGCCAACGACGTCGCCCACGACCTCAAGCATGTCATCGCCATCAAACGTGCCCTGGGCGAGCGCGCCAGTGTGCGGGTCGACGTCAATCAGTATTGGGACGAGTCTCAGGCGATCCGCGCTTGCCAGGTGCTGGGTGACAACGGGATCGACCTGATCGAGCAGCCGATCTCGCGCATCAACCGCGCCGGGCAGATTCGCCTGAACCAACGCAGCCCGGCACCGATCATGGCCGATGAATCCATCGAAAGCGTCGAGGACGCCTTCAGCCTGGCCGCCGACGGCGCCGCCAGCATCTTCGCCCTGAAGATCGCCAAGAACGGCGGCCCCCGTGCAGTGCTGCGCACGGCACAGATCGCGGAAGCGGCCGGTATCGCCCTGTACGGCGGGACCATGCTCGAAGGCTCGATCGGCACCCTGGCCGCTGCCCATGCCTTCGTCACCCTCAATCAGCTGACCTGGCACACCGAACTGTTCGGCCCGCTGCTGCTGACCGAAGAGATCGTGATCGAAGCGCCGGTGTACCGCGACTTTGCCCTGCACGTACCCCGCACCCCGGGCCTTGGCCTGACCCTGGACGAAGAGCGCCTGGCGTTCTTCAGCCGCACGTAAGGAGAGATGCCATGTTGTTCCACGTGAAAATGACCGTGAACCTGCCCCTGGACATGGACCCGGCCAAAGCCGCGCAGCTAAAAGCCGACGAGAAGGAACTGGCCCAGCGCCTGCAGCGCGAAGGCGCCTGGCGCCATCTGTGGCGTATCGCCGGCCACTACGCCAACTACAGCGTGTTCGACCTGCCCAGCGTCGAGGCGCTGCACGACACCCTGATGCAGCTGCCGCTGTTCCCTTACATGGACATCGAAGTCGATGGCCTGTGTCGTCACCCGTCATCGATCCACAGCGACGACCGCTGAACGCCAAACGCCGATAACAACAATTCGAGGTACCTGTCATGACCGTGAAAATTGCCCACACTGCCGATGTCCAGAAGTTCTTTGAAGAAGTCAGTGGCCTGAACAATGACCTGGGCAGCCCACGCCTGAAGCTGCTGACCAACCGCATCGTCAACGATGTGGCGCGCATCATCGAAGACCTGCAAGTGACCCCCGATGAGTTCTGGAAGGCCGTGGATTACCTCAACCGCCTGGGCAGCCGCCAGGAGGCCGGATTGCTGGTCGCCGGGCTGGGTGTGGAACACTACCTGGACCTGCAACTGGACGCCCAGGATGCCGAGGCCGGCATCAGCGGCGGCACTCCGCGCACCATCGAAGGCCCGCTGTATGTGGCGGGCGCCCCGATGGCCGAAGGCGAGGTACGCATGGACGATGGCCTGGACCCAGGTACGGTGATGTTCCTCCAGGGCCGTGTGCTGGACGAGCAGGGTCAGCCGGTGGCGGGTGCGGTGGTGGACCTGTGGCATGCCAATACCCAGGGCACCTACTCCTACTTCGACAGCACGCAGTCGGACTTCAACCTGCGCCGGCGCATCGTCACCGATGCCGAAGGCCGCTACCGCGCGCGCAGCATCGTGCCATCGGGCTATGGCTGCCCTGAAGACGGTCCGACCCAGGAGCTGCTCAACCAGCTCGGTCGTCACGGCAATCGCCCGGCGCACATCCACTTCTTTATCTCGGCGCCGGGGTATCGTCACCTGACCACCCAGATCAACCTGGCGGGTGATGAGTACCTGTGGGATGACTTTGCCTATGCCACCCGTGACGGCTTGATCGGTGAGCTGCGCTTCGTCGAGGATGCGGGCGCCGACGATGCCCGGGGTGTGGAAGGGCGCTTTGCCGAGATGGATTTTGACTTCCAGTTGCTCAGTGCACCCAAGCCTGCGAGTGAAGCGCGCAGCAAGCGGCCGCGGGCATTGCAGGACGCCTGATATCCGGGTTGAATCCGTCGCGGGGCAAGCCCGCTCCTACGGTAGGAGCGGGGTTGTCCCGCGATGCTCGTTAAGGACGGTCAATGAAAACAATAATCCAGGACTTCTCCCTTTCCGCCTTGGTCGCCGGCTTCATTGCCACGCTGATTTCTTATGCAGGCCCCTTGGTGATCATTTTCCAGGCCGCCCACAGCGCACAGTTGTCGGCGGCCGAATTGTCTTCGTGGGTGTGGGCCATCTCCATCGGCAGTGGCGTGTTGGGCGTGGTGCTCAGCCTGCGCTTCAAGGTGCCGGTGGTGATTGCCTGGTCTGCCCCGGGCTCGGCGTTGTTGGTGGCGTTGCTGCCGGACATTGCCTTCGCCGAGGCGGTGGGAGCCTATATCGTCGCCAACCTGGTGATCTTGCTGGTGGGCGTTTCCGGTGCGTTCGACCGTATTGTCGGCAAGCTGCCACCGGCCATTTCCGCGGCCATGCTGGCAGGCATTCTGTTCAGCTTCGGTACCGGGTTATTCGTCTCGCTGAAATCGCAGCCGGTGCTGGTGCTGGCCATGTTCGTCACCTACCTGGTGTTCAAGCGTATTGCTCCGCGCTATGCGGTTCTGGCGGTGCTGGTGTGTGGGGTGGGTATCGCGGTGTTCAGTGGTGAGATGAACACCTCGGCGCTGGTAGCGGGCCTGGCCACGCCGGTGTGGACCATGCCGGCATTCACCTGGCATGCCGTGTTGAGCATCAGCCTTCCGTTGGTGATGGTGGCGCTGACCGGGCAGTTCGTCCCGGGCATTGCCGTGTTGCGCAATGACGGTTATCGCACACCTGCCAGCCCGATCATCTCCAGTAATGCCCTGGCCAGTGTGCTGCTGGCGCCCTTTGGCTGTCATGGCCTGAACCTGGCGGCGATCACTGCGGCGATCTGCACGGGCCGCGAAGCCCACGACGATCCAGGCAAGCGCTATTGGGCCGGGGTGTCGGGTGGGGTGTTGTACATGGTGCTGGGGGTGTTCGGCGCGACGCTGGTGTCGCTGTTCACCGCCTTTCCGGCGGCCTTGATTGCGGCGTTGGCGGGGCTGGCCTTGTTCGGCGCCATCGGTGGCGCGCTGGCGGGGGCGATGAGTGTGCCGAATGATCGCGAGGCGGCGCTGATCACCTTTCTGGTGACGGCCTCGGGCATGTCATTCATGGGCTTGTCGGCGGCATTCTGGGGATTGATCTTCGGCCTGTTCGCCCACGTGCTGCTCAACCTGCGACGACCAGCGCCGCAGGCGAGCAGGGCAGGGCTGCGAACTGACTGAGGTCAGATCTGCATGGCCATGCCTTCGACGTTCATTGCCGCCTGGCGCAAGGCCTCGGAACGGGTCGGGTGCGGGTGGCAGGTCAGGGCGATGTCTTCGGCCGACGCCGAGAACTCCATGGCCACGCAGAACTCGCCGATCATCTCGCTGACGCTCGGGCCGACCAGGTGCACACCCAGTACTTCGTCGGTCTTGGCATCGGCCAGGACCTTGGCGAAGCCTTCGGTCTCATGGTTGATCTTGGCCCGGCTGTTGGCGGTGAAGGGGAACTTGCCGACCTTGTACTCGCGCCCTTCGGCCTTGAGCTGCTCTTCGGTCTTGCCGACACTGGCCAGTTCCGGACGGGTGTAGATCACACCGGGAATCAGGTTGTAGTTGACCTCATGGGGCTTGCCGGCGATCCGCTCGATGCAGGCAACCGCTTCGTCTTCAGCCTTGTGCGCGAGCATCGGGCCGGAGGTGACGTCGCCGATGACCCAGATGCCCGGTACGGCGGTGCGGTGATGCTCGTTGGCAAGCATGCCGCGTTTGTCGGTTTCCAGGCCGACGCTTTCCAGGCCCAGGCCCTTGGTGTATGGCCGGCGGCCGATGGCGACCAGTACGTAGTCGGCGTCCAGGCTTTCGCTAGCGCCACCGGCGGCAGGCTCAAGGGTCAGGCTGACGGCATCCGCCGAGGCGCTGGCCTGGGTCACCTTGCTGCCCAGCTTGAAGGTGATGCCTTGCTTGGCGAGCGAGCGCTGCAGCGTCTTGGCGGTTTCTTCATCGGTACCTGGGCAGATGCGGTCCAGGTATTCGATAACGGTGACCTGGCTACCGAGCCGACGCCATACCGAACCCAGCTCCAGACCGATCACACCGGCGCCGATCACCACCAGGTGCTTGGGTACGCCCGGCAGCGAAAGGGCGCCGGTGGAGTCGATGATGCGCTGGTTGTCGATGGTCACGCCCGGCAACGGGGTCGGCTCGGAACCGGTAGCGATGACGATGTCCTTGGCTTGCAGCTCAGTGACACTGCCGTCTTCGGCACTGACATTGACCCGGCCAGGGCCTGCCAGCTGGCCCCAGCCCTTGATCCAGTCGACCTTGTTCTTGCGGAACAGGAACTCGATTCCCTTGGTCAGGCCGGTAACGCTTTCGTCTTTCTGTTTCATCATCTGGGCCAGATTCAGGGTCGGCTTGACCTCGATGCCCAGGTTGGCGAACTCGCTGCCCACTGCCGCTTCGTACAGCTCCGAGGCATGCAGCAGTGCCTTGGACGGCATGCAGCCAACGTTCAAGCAGGTGCCACCAAGGGTTGAGCGTCCTTCCACGCAGGCCACGCTCAAGCCCAGCTGGCCGGCACGAATAGCGGCGTTGTAGCCGCCGGGGCCGCCGCCGATGATCACCACATCATAGGTTTTCATTGTTGTACTCCAGGATGAAGAATCGACAATGGCGCCAAGATTAGTCTGCCGGGCGAGTGATTGTATACAATTTATCGCGCCGCCCGAGGGTCTGGAATGGGCGTGACAGTTTCAGACTATGGTCGCGATAGGCTGAAAATTACAAAGTATGAACTACCCTTCTGCGGTGACGTCCGAAGAAAAAAGGAGGGTTCATTTCATGCTTGCGCAACTTCCACTGGTTCTGCAAAGCCTGCAACTGCCCCTGCGCCTGAAGCTGTGGGATGGCCATGAATACGATCTGGGCCCCCAGCCGCAGGTCACTATTCTGGTCAAGGACCCGCAACTGATTACCCAACTGACCCATCCGAGCCTGGACGAACTAGGCGCCGCCTTCGTCGAGGGCAAGTTGGAGTTGGAGGGCACCATCGGTGAGGTGATCCGGGTTTGCGACGAACTCAGTGAAGCATTGCTCAAGGATGTAGTCGACGATCAACCGGTACGCCGCGAGCATGACAAGGCCACCGATGCGTCGGCGATCTCCTATCACTACGACCTGTCCAACGATTTCTACCAGCTATGGCTGGACAAGGACATGGCCTATTCCTGTGCCTATTTCAAAACCGACCTGGACACCCTGGAGCAAGCTCAGCAGAACAAGTTCGAGCACCTGTGCCGCAAGCTGCGCCTGCAGCCGGGTGAGTACTTGCTCGATGTCGGCTGCGGTTGGGGTGGGTTGTCACGCTTTGCCGCCCGCGAGTTTGGAGCCAAGGTGCTGGGCATCACCCTGAGCAAGGAGCAGCTCAAGTTGGGCAGGGCGCGGGTCAAGGCCGAAGGCCTGAAGGACAAGGTGGACCTGCAGATCCTCGACTATCGGGACATTCCCCAGGATGGTCGGTTCGACAAGGTCGTGAGCGTCGGCATGTTCGAGCACGTCGGCCACGCCAACCTGGCGTTGTACTGCCAGCACCTGTTCGGCGCGGTACGCGAAGGTGGCCTGGTGATGAACCACGGCATCACCGCCAAGCATGTGGATGGGCGTCCGGTAGGGCGGGGGGCGGGAAGCTTCATTGGGCGTTACGTCTTTCCCCATGGCGAGCTTCCGCACTTGTCGATGATCTCGGCCGCCATCAGCCAGGCCGGGCTTGAGGTGGTCGATGTCGAGAGCTTGCGCCTGCACTATGCACGCACGCTGCAGCACTGGAGCGACCGCCTGGAAAGCCAGCTGGAAAAAGCCTCGACGATGGTGCCGGAGAAGGCCTTGCGAATCTGGCGCCTGTACCTGGCCGGCTGCTCCTATGCCTTCAGCAAGGGGTGGATCAACCTGCACCAGATCCTCGCGGTCAAACCTTTTGCCGACGGCCATCATGACCTGCCGCTGACCCGCGAGGATCTGTACCGCTAAGCGCTCAGAGAATCGGTGAGATCAGCCGGGCGATGCGCATGCCTAGCTGTTGCAGGCGATGGGTGTCCTCGCTGTCTTCGGCGGTGATCTCCCGGGCCAGGTCGAAGTCGTGCATGAGCATGGTTTCGACCTGGTCGGCGAAGGCGCGGTCGACGGTCAACAGCATCACTTCAAAGTTCAGGCGGAAGGAGCGGTTGTCCAGGTTGGCGCTGCCGATGGCGCTGATCTCATTGTCGATCAGTACCACCTTCTGATGCAGGAAGCCTGGCCCGTAGCGGAACATCCTCACCCCGGCGCGCACGGCCTCGAAAGCGAACAGGCTGGAGGCTGCGTAGACGATGCGGTGGTCGGCACGCGACGGCAGGAGGATGCGCACATCCACGCCTCGCAATACCGCCAGGCGCAGGGCAGCAAACACCGCTTCATCGGGAATGAAGTAGGGGCTGGTGATCCACACGCGCTCCCGGGCTGAGTGAATCGCTTCGACAAAAAACAGCGAGCAGGTTTCCTGTGGGTCGGCCGGGCCACTGGCGAGCACTTGGCAGAGCACGCCATCCTCGGGATAGGTGTCGGGCAGGATCAGTGGTGGCAACTGGCGAGCCGCCCAGAACCAGTCTTCGGCAAACGACTCCTGCAGGCAGGCCAACACCGGGCCGCTGACCTGCACATGGGTGTCGCGCCATGGGGAGAGCTTCGGTTTGCCGCCCAGGTACTCATCGCCCACGTTGTGTCCGCCGACAAAGCCCTGCAGCCCATCGACCACGACGATCTTGCGGTGATTGCGAAAATTCACCTGGAAGCGGTTGAACCAGCCACGGCGAGTGGCGAAGGCACGCACATTCACACCACCGTCCCGGAGGGTCTGGCTGTAGGCGCCGGGCAGGGCATGGCTGCCCACCCGGTCATACAGCACATAGACCTTCACGCCTTCGGCGGCTTTCTTGAGCAGCAGGGTTTGAAGGGCTCGCCCCAGGGTGTCGTCATGAATGATGAAGAACTGAACCAGCACGGTGTCGCGGGCTTGGGCGATGGCCGCGAAGATGGCATCGAAGGTGGCCTTGCCATCGATCAGCAAGCGCACCTGGTTGTTGGCCAGGCACGGCATTCGCCCAAGCTTGGGCATGGCCCGCAACGCCCCATAGGATTCTGAATTGCGCGCGGCGAGCGCTTCTTCGACCCAGGGCCGCCAGTTGAGGTCGGCCATGGCCACATGCATTTCGCGGTTGGCCTGGCGGCGTGCCTTGATGTAGGCATCGAAGGTCCGGCTGCCAAACACCAGGTAGGGGATCAAAGTGAAGTAGGGAATGAACAGCAGCGACAGGGCCCAGGCAATGGCGCCCTGAGCGGTGCGTACGGTGAGCACCGCATGGGTGGCGGCGATGGCCCCGAGCAGGTGAAGGGCACCGATGAGGTAACCGAAGAAGTAGGGGCTGTGGTAATCCATACGCATCCTGCTGTCCAAAGGCTCGCCCTCTAACAGAGCATGTCCACATCCCAGTTGCAACCCAAAGCCCAAATTGACGTCTAAGCTCTGTTCCAGCTTGGGGCTGGAGTATTGAGGAGTCATTACATGAAAAGTCGTCTGCCGATGCTCGCACTGGTGTTGGGGCTGTCGAGTCCGTTGGTGCATGCGCAGATGTTGCAACCGGGGTTATGGGAGCTGACGACCAGCAATATGCAGGTCGATGGCAAGCCGCTGCCGGATATGGGCTTCATGCTCGGTCAGTTGAAGAACCTGCCGCCCGAGCAGCGGGCGATGATCGAGGGCGGATTGGCACAGCAGGGAATCAGTGTGGCAGGCCAGGGGGTACGTTCATGCCTCACACCTGAGCAGGTGAAGACTGACGATATTCCGCTGCAGGATCCCAAGTCGGGCTGCACCCAGAAGATTACCGAGCGCACGGGTAATGTGTGGAAGTTCACCTTCAGTTGCCCCAAGGCGCAAGGCGCAGGGCAGGCGACGTTCCTCAACGACCGGGAGTTTCTCACTCAGGTCAGCGGTACCTTCAATGCGTCGGGTGTTCAGCAGCAGGGCAGCATGAATACACGTGCGGTCTGGTTGGGCAACGACTGCGGCACCGTCAAACCGCGCACCTAGTTTATCTGCAGGGCTACCAACGCCATTGGCTGCGGGCGACTGCGTCGTGGGCATGCAGACTCTCTGCATGTTCCACGCGCAGGTTGAAGCCGATCAGCCAGTCCAGGCGTTGAAGCGCAAGGTGTAGCCGCCTCGCAGCATCTTCACAGAACATCAGATTTTGACCGTTGGCCAAGGCGAAGGCTTGTTCGTCTGCACGCTTTACTGCGGTTTGCACTGCGGTGCCCAAAGCGGCTTCTGCTTGATCGACCAGTTCGAGGATCGGCAATTCGCTCACCTCAGGCCTCAAGCGAATACTCAGTTTTGCCGTGCTGCGTTGGCTGTGGGGTGTTGCCAACACGCCCTGTGCACTTCCCAGCCAGCTCAATACGGCTTCATGGGTGAGGCTGCAATTGCCAAAGTCGTTCAGGAATTGTTGTTGAATCAACTGCCTGGACAAGGCGGCCGAACAGGGACAAGTGGAGGAGTATTGCAGCTCCACATTTAGTTCCACGTGGAACACTTCGTTTTTTAAGCGCGCTTCAAGGCTCACCGGATACGCTTTCCATCCCGCCAGCGGGCTGACTAAAGCAGGACGTTTGAGCAGCATTTCAAAGCGCAGATGCAGGTACGCGTTGGCTGACAATCCGCGATGGCTGTCGAGAAAACGCTCCAACACTTCGCGCAGCAACTGCGCGCTCAAAGGCTCCGTTTCAAAAACCTCCAAAGCCAGGTACAGACGCGACATATGGATGCCGCGTGATGTGCCGTCATCCAGGCTGACCCCTGCATCGGCGCTGGCGCGAAGGGTTTCGCCCGCCAGGCGTATCGGCAAGGCAATGTTGCACATGCCGACCCAGTCCAGCGGCAGGTGGGTGTGGATGGCTTGTGCGGCAATATCTGGGAGCGTGAGTGCTGTCATGAACGGCTCGAAAGTGTGTGACGGAAGAAAACTATTGGCAGCCGCTCAGGCGATTGCAGCGCAGGTTGAAACGTTGGCCGTTGGAACTTGAAACGCTGTTGAGGGTGGTCCAGCCGATTTTGCGGCTGTAACCCACCCAGGTTTCACCATCGCTGGCCAGGCCTGTGTAGAAGGTCAGTTGCCCGTAGCGGCTGTTGGTTTGTGTCCACAGCCGTCGGCCTTGCACTTCAAAGCCGCGCAAGTAGGTCGTGCTGCCGGCCGTTTGCACGCTGTAGTAGTTGCCCAGCGCATCGCCGCAGACCAGCAACGTAGCGCTGCGTGTGCATAGCGCCAGGCCTTGGCTCAAGGGGATGGCTTCGGCGCGGGTGCTCAGGCACAGCAGCACAAGGGTGGCGGACAAGACCGGCAATCTCATTCTGTGGTGTTCCTTGGTCGTATTCAGGCGAAGCGGGTTGGCGAGATTGTATTGTTACTATATAACGTTGCGCAATGCATCATTTGAATGCACTCGCCCTGATGAGGACCTGACCCATGCCCAATCGCCTTCCCGTCACTGTGCTATCCGGCTTTTTGGGAGCCGGTAAAAGCACGCTGCTCAATCATGTGCTGCGTAACCGCGAAAACCTGCGGGTGGCGGTGATCGTCAACGACATGAGTGAAATCAACATCGATGCCAGCGAGGTGCAGCGCAATGTCAGCCTCAACCGGGCTGAAGAAAAGCTGGTAGAGATGAGCAATGGCTGCATCTGCTGCACGCTGCGTGAAGACCTGCTTGAAGAGGTGGGCCAGTTGGCCCGGGAGGGGCGCTTTGATTACTTGCTGATTGAATCCACCGGCATCTCCGAGCCGCTACCCGTCGCCGAGACCTTCACCTTCCGCGATGATCAAGGCCGCAGCCTGGCTGACCAGGCGCGGCTGGACACCATGGTCACCGTGGTCGACGGGCTCAATTTCCTGCGTGATTACCAGGGCGCTGAAAGCCTCGCCAGCCGCGGCGAAACCCTGGGAGAGGAAGACGAGCGTTCCATCACGGAGCTGTTGATCGAGCAGGTGGAGTTCGCCGATGTGATCCTGCTCAGCAAGATTGATCTGATCAGCAGTCACGAGCGTGATGAGTTGAGCGCCATCCTGCGGCGTCTCAACGCGCACGCGAAGATAGTGCCGATGGTGATGGGCCAGGTACCGCTGGACACGATCCTCAACACCGGCCTGTTCGATTTCGAGCGGGCGTCCCAGGCGCCTGGCTGGCTGCAGGAACTGCGCGGCGAGCATGTCCCGGAAACCGAGGAGTACGGCATTGCCGCCACCACCTGGCAAGCCCGTCGGCCGCTGCACCCGCAACGCTTCTTCGACTTTATCAACGGGCCCTGGAGCAATGGCCGGTTACTGCGCTCCAAGGGCTTCTTCTGGCTGGCCAGCAAGCATCAGGACGCCGGTAGTTGGTCCCAGGCCGGGGGCATGATGCGCTATGGCTTTGCCGGCCGTTGGTGGCGCTTTGTACCGCGTGAGCACTGGCCGCAGGACGAGCAGAGTACCGCCACCATCCTCAAGCAGTGGACGCCGGACTGCGGTGATTGCCGTCAGGAATTGGTGTTCATCGGACAGAATATTGATTTTGCCCAGCTCGATGCCGAGCTGCAGGCGTGCCTGCTGACCGATGCAGAGATGGCCGAGGGTGTCGAAAGCTGGGCGCAACTGCCAGATCCTTTCGGCCCCTGGTATGTCGAGGAGGTGGCCTGAGCGGCTGAGCTCAAGGCATAGTGACGAAAATCCGGAGCACTTGGCGTCCTATGCTGCAGAACATTCCTACCCACGTGATTGCCGGGCCCTTGGGCGCCGGCAAGACCAGCCTGATTCGCAACCTGCTCGCCCAGCGGCCGGTTGATGAGCGCTGGGCAGTGCTGATCAACGAGTTCGGCCAGATCGGCCTGGATGCCGCGCTGCTGAGCACCGACGATCAGGGCATTGCCATGGGCGAGGTGGCGGGTGGTTGCCTGTGCTGCGTCAACGGCACGCCTTTTCAGGTCGGCTTGGGGCGGCTGCTGCGCAAGGCCAGGCCACACCGGCTGTTTATCGAACCTTCAGGCTTGGGGCATCCGCTGCAATTGCTGGAACAATTGCGCCAGCCGCCCTGGCGCGGTGTGCTGGCTGTTCAGCCGGCCATCGTGGTGCTGGATGCCGAGCAATTGGCCGCGGGGGTTGCCTTACCCATTGCCCAGCAGGAGGCTCTGCCCGGTGCGGGTTTGCTGGTGTTGAACAAATCGCAGCCTGTGGATAGTGAAAAACGGCTGTGGATAACGTCTAAATTGCCCGAAATAGAGCTGTTCTGGACTGATCACGGCGAGCTGCAATTGTCGAAATTGCCTGTTGATATCATTTCCGGCGAGGCTGTGGGTAAGCTGGCATTACCTAATGAAATCGGCCCCGTGGCGAGTCTGTGGATAAATCCAGAGGAGCCCATTTGCAGTGTACAAGACGTTGCAGAGGGTTGGAGCATCGGCTGGCGCTGGCATCCGCGCCAGATTTTTTATCCACAGCGCATCGAGCAGTTGTTACGCGCTTTTGACTGGCGCCGGGCCAAGCTGGTTATCCACAGCCCGGAGGGATGGCAGTCAATCAACGCATTGGCAGGGCAGCGTGAGTTGCACTGGCAGCCCAGTGAATGGCGGCGTGATTCACGGCTTGAGTTGATCTTTTCCACAGCCCAGGACGTTGAAGCGCTGCAGCAGGCCATGCAGGCCTGCCGACTTTAGTTTCGCCAGCGGTTGTGATCCTGGCGCCACTGATTCATTTCAATGACGTTGTCGGCATGCGGGGCGGGTTTGATTTCAAACGGGTAGGGCGCCAGTTCGATCTGCATGCTGTGGGCACCGAACTGGGTGACGGTGCCCGGGTGGCGTTGCTCGCCGGTGACGGTGAATTCAAAGTTGTACACACGGGCCAGGCGCTTGCGCCCCTGGGCATCGCGGACAAAGCCGATGCGCTTGAGCGCGACGTTACCGTCGAGCAGTTCCAGATCGAGTTTTGCACAGTGCTGCTTGACCCGTTCCAGGGCCTTCTCACGCAATCCGTGGTTATGCCACAGCCAGGCACCAGCAGTACCCAGCACCATCAGCACAAAGAGATTACCCAGGGTCAACATTACATTTGCTCCAACGAAGTACACCCAGCTTAACTGCCTCTGCGGTCTGTCGTACAGGTGCCAATTGGCGCCATACTGCGCGCCGTGTTTTTCATTTTCTCAGCTTCGGAAGTTCTGCATGAAACGTACGCCGCATTTGCTTGCCATCCAGTCCCATGTGGTTTTTGGCCATGCCGGTAACGGCGCGGCGGTGTTCCCCATGCAGCGGGTCGGCGTGAATGTGTGGCCCCTCAATACTGTGCAGTTCTCCAATCACACTCAGTATGGCCAGTGGACCGGGGAAGTGCTTGCGCCAGCGCAAATCCCTGCGTTGGTAGAAGGCATTGCGACGATCGGTGAGCTGGGCAATTGCGATGCAGTGTTGTCCGGCTACCTGGGCAGTGCCGAGCAGGGGCGGGCGATCCTCAGCGGCGTTGAGCGGATCAAGGCGGTCAATCCCAAGGCACTGTACTTGTGCGATCCGGTGATGGGACATCCGGAAAAGGGCTGTATCGTCCCGGCCGAGGTCAGCGCCTTTCTGCTGGAAGAAGCGGTGGCGATGGCAGACGTGTTGTGCCCGAACCAATTGGAGTTGGACAGCTTTTGTGATCGCCGCCCAACGTCGCTGGAAGACTGCGTGGCAATGGCCCGCAGCCTGCTTGAACGCGGGCCGAAGGCGGTGCTGGTCAAGCACCTGGCCTATCCCGGACGCGAAGCGGAGCATTTTGAAATGCTGCTGGTGACGGCGGTGGGGAGTTGGCACCTGCGCCGCCCGCTGCTGGCGTTTCCGCGTCAGCCTGTGGGCGTTGGCGACCTCACCTCGGGATTGTTCCTGGCGCGGGTGCTCTTGGGCGATGACTGGGTGGCGGCATTTGAGTTTGCAGCGGCCGCTGTCCATGAGGTGCTGCTCGAGACCCAGGCCTGCGCCAGCTACGAGCTTGAGCTGGTGCGGGCCCAGGACCGCATCGTGCATCCACGGGTGCGCTTCGAGGCCCGCCGTCTGGACGTTTAGATCGCGTCGCCCTTGAGCTCCTGATAACGCTTTTCCAGCTCCTGGCGAATCTGGCGGCGTTGCTTGCCCTGCAGGAAGCGGCGTTTTTCTTCGCTGCTTTCTGGCTGGCGGGGCGGCACGGCAACCGGCTTGCGGTCGTCATCCACTGCGACCATGGTGAAGAAGCAGCTGTTGCTGTGGCGCACCGAGCGCTCGCGAATGTTCTCGGTGACAACCTTGATGCCCACCTCCATAGAGGTATTGCCTGTGTAGTTGACCGAGGCAAGGAAGGTCACCAGCTCGCCGACATGCACCGGCTCGCGAAAGACCACCTGGTCAACCGACAGGGTCACCACATAACGGCCGGCATAGCGGCTGGCGCAGGCATAGGCGACTTCATCGAGGTACTTGAGCAGGGTGCCGCCATGAACGTTGCCAGAAAAATTGGCCATGTCCGGGGTCATCAGGACAGTCATCGACAGCTGGGCGTTTCCAGGTTCCATAGTGTGCTCACGGTGAGGTTGCGCTGAGGCGGGGTGGCGACTGGTATTCACGCTTCTATCCCCTATTACGATTCCCATCTAATGACGGGACGCTGACAGCAGCCTTGCCGTCACGCTGTTTATGCCATTAAAGGCGTTGATTTGGTCGATCTGTTTCCACTTATTGCATCGGCTTTTCGCAACTGGCGGCAGTGTTAACCTGAGGAAACCCACGCAAGGTGGGTTTTCTACATTAAAAACACTATGTTCCTGCAACTCTATCAGTCAAATCTGAGCGAGTTGCCGGTTGTCCATTGTCTTGGGGTAAGGAGTACCGCGCCGTGCATGCCATCAGTTTCATCCAGGACCTGGCAGTAATCATGCTCGTCGCCGGCGTGGTCACCATCCTCTTTCACCGCTTCAAGCAGCCGGTGGTGCTCGGCTACATCGTTGCCGGCTTTATCATCGGCCCCCACACCCCGCCGTTCGGCCTGATCCACGACGAAGACACCATCAAGACCCTTGCGGAACTGGGGGTGATCTTCCTGATGTTCTGCCTGGGCCTGGAGTTCAGCCTGCGCAAGCTGTTCAAGGTGGGGGCCACGGCGTTCATTGCCGCGTTCCTGGAAATCGTCCTGATGATCTGGATCGGTTTCGAGATCGGTCGCTGGTTCGGCTGGAGCACCATGGACTCGCTGTTCCTCGGCGCCATTCTGGCGATCTCCTCGACCACCATCATCGTCAAGGCACTCAACGACCTGAAGATGAAAAACGAGCGCTTCGCGCAACTGATCTTCGGTGTGCTGATCGTCGAGGACATCCTGGGCATCGGCATCATTGCCTTGCTGTCGGGTATCGCGGTCAGTGGATCGGTCAGCTCGGGCGAGGTGTTCTCCACGGTCGGCAAGTTGTCGCTGTTCATGATTGTCGCGCTGGTAGTGGGCATCCTGCTGGTGCCGCGCCTGCTGGCGTATGTCGCGCGCTTTGAAAGCAATGAGATGCTGCTGATTACCGTGTTGGGGCTGTGTTTCGGCTTCTGCCTGCTGGTGGTCAAGCTTGAATACAGCATGGTGCTGGGCGCGTTCCTGATTGGCGCGATCATGGCCGAGTCCCGTCAGCTGGTGAAGATTGAACGACTGATTGAGCCGGTGCGGGACCTGTTCAGTGCCATTTTCTTTGTTGCCATCGGCATGATGATCGACCCGATGGTGCTGGTCGAATATGCCTGGCCGATCGTGGTGATCACCATCGCCGTGGTGCTGGGCAAGATGTTGTCGTGCGGCATGGGCGCCTTCATTGCCGGCAACGACGGACGCACCTCGCTGCGGGTGGGCATGGGGCTGTCACAGATTGGCGAGTTCTCGTTCATCATTGCTGCATTGGGCATGACCCTGCAGGTCACCAGCGATTTCCTTTACCCAGTCGCGGTGGCGGTATCGGCCATCACCACACTGTTGACCCCGTACCTGATCCGTGGGGCTGATCCGTTATCGTTGAAGCTGTCCAAGGTTGTGCCAACGCGCCTGGCGCGGGTCCTGTCGTTGTATGGCGAGTGGCTGCGCAGCATTCAGCCCCATGGCGAAGGGGCGCTGCTGGCGTCGATGATCCGGCGCATCCTCCTGCAAGTGGGTGTGAACCTGGCACTGGTGGTGGCGATCTTCTTCAGTGGCGGCTATTTCGCTGCGCGCATCGGTGCCTACCTGGGCGAGTGGGTCAACGACGTTGGCCAGCAAAAGGCGATGATCTGGGGCGCCGCGTTGCTGCTGTCGCTACCGTTCCTGATTGCCGCCTATCGCAAGCTCAAGGCACTGTCGATGTTGCTGGCCGAGATGGGGGTCAAGCCGGAAATGGCCGGCCGGCACACCCAGCGGGTGCGTCGGGTCATTGCCGAAGTGATCCCGCTGTTGTCGCTGCTGGTGATCTTCCTGCTGCTTTCGGCGCTGTCTGCCAGCATCCTGCCGACCAGCGAACTGTTGGTGCTGGTTGTGGTGGTCGCTGCGGTGGTCGCGGCTTTGCTGTGGCGCTGGCTTATCCGGGTGCACACACGGATGCAGGTCGCCCTGTTGGAGACGTTGGAGAACCATCAGGAGAATCACCACTAGGGTGACAAGAGGAAACGCTTCCTGCGCGGGACAACTCGAATGTCCGAGGGGATGGAGCGGTAGCGAATCGCCGCGCAGGAAGGCGTGGCGATTCTACGAGCATTAATAGCCAAGAGCCATTATTTTATGAGGATATTTCTCATTCAGCTTTCCAGCCAGACATCCCGCACCCAGTGCCAGACCGACTCCCAGCTTTCTTCGGTGACGATCTCTTCTTCACCCGACCACAGCACCACGGTGCCATCTTCCTCGACACAGTAGTAATCGTCGCCATCCTGGCAGATCGGGATCAGGTCACGAGGAACACCGGCGTCCCAGGCATTGGCCGCCACTTCCGGCAGGTAGGTGTGCGATTGCGGGTCGGTCACAGTGACCGGCTCAAGGCTGCCATAGACCACATCGCTGACCGTCAGCAGGTACTCCTTGAAGACGAACGGGATGTTGATGAACAGCTCTTCTTCAATCTCGACCAGTTGGTCTTCATCCGGCAACTCAAGGGGTACCGGCACTGGCTCGTTGGCTTCTCGGAGCTGTTCGATGACTTCTTCCACGGTTCTATCCTCTAACCTATTGCGACACGCTGCGCGTTATACCCTAGTAGCCCGCTGTGAAAAAGCAAAACCCCGGGACAAGCCCGGGGTTTTTTTGTGCAATGCCTCAAGATCAGCCGTTCTGGCGGATCCCAGCGACCAGCCAAGGCTGGTTTTCGCCCTGGGCACGTTCCATGTTCCAGCTTTCGCTGAACACTTCGCCCTGGTCAAAGCGCGAGGTCTTGGACACACCGCTGAAGGTCAGGGTGGCGATGGTCTTGTCGGCGCGATCGTCGACGCCTTCAAGCTGCACGTCCAGATTGTCGATGTAGGTGGACTGGAAGCCTTCGCCCAGCTCGGCACGTTCCTGCTTGAGGAACTGCAGCAACTGAGGCGTTACGAACTCGGCGATCTTGTCCATTTCATTGGCATCCCAGTGCTGCTGCAGCGACTGGAAGTGGTTGCGCGCGGCTGCCAGGAAGCTCTGCTCGTTGAACCAGGCCGGGGCGTTGATCACCGGACGGGCAGCGGCGGCAGGGGCGGCCGAACCGCCGAAGATCGACGGCTGGGCAGGCTGCTGGTGCACTTCACGCTCGTAAGGAGCGTGGCCGGCGGCGGCCATTTGTGGCTGCTGCTTGCGACGACGGGCGGCAATGAAGCGGAACGCCAGGAAGGCGATCAGCGCGATGATCAGGATGTCGAAGATCTGCATGCCGTCAAAGCCATCGCCCATGAACATCGAGGCCAGCAGGCCACCGGCGGCGATACCGGCCAGAGGGCCGAGCCAGCGCGAAGCACCGCTGGCGGCTGCAGGTGCACGACCTGGAGCGGTTGGCGAGGCGGCCGGTGTAGCCGGGGCAGCCTGGCGGGTCTGGTGAGTTGGCGCGGCGCCCGAGCTCTTGCCGCCGCCGAAGCGCTTGGCGTTGGCGTCGAGGCTCATCGTCAGGCCGATGCACAGCGCCAAAGCGATGCTAAGAAAACGTTGCATAGATGGGTATTCCCGTTTTGTGGATTGCACGCGCGTCATGGTGCACAGGTTGTAGGACACATGACCAGCGCCATAATGTTTCTAGCTTTTGCCTGACTGTAGAAGCGCGCTTGCCCCACGATGCCTTGGGACTGACCCTACGCATCGCGGGACAAGCCGGCGCCTACAGTGCTTCCAGCTTGGCGTAGCCGAGCATCAGCCACTTGCTGCCTTCGGCAAAGTTGACCTGGACCCTGGCCTGGGCGCCGGAACCCTCGAAGTTGAGGATTACGCCCTCGCCAAACACTGCATGCTGCACACGCTGGCCAAGGTTGAAGGCGGTTTGCGGAATGTTCGCGTTGGCGAACAGGCTGCTGGTGTTGGTTTTCTGCGCTGCGCCGAACGGGCGGCTGACACTGTTGGACAGGCGCACTTCCTGGATCAGGCCCGCTGGAATCTCACGAACGAATCGCGACACCTTGTTGTAGGTTTCACTGCCATACAGGCGACGGGTTTCGGCGTAGGTCATCACCAGCTGCTGCATGGCCCGGGTGATGCCGACATAGGCCAGGCGGCGCTCTTCTTCCAGGCGGCCAGGCTCTTCCAGGCTCATCTTGTGCGGGAACAGGCCTTCTTCCATGCCCACCAGGAACACATGGGGGAATTCCAGGCCCTTGGCGCTGTGCAGGGTCATCAGCTGAATGCTGTCTTCATGCTCGTCAGCCTGGGCATCGCCGGCTTCCAGCGAAGCGTGGCCGAGGAAGGCCGCCAATGGCGAGAGTTCGGCGTCTTCTTCGCTGTTTTCAAAGTTGCGCGCAGCGCTGACCAGTTCCTCAAGGTTTTCTACCCGTGCCTGGCCCTTTTCACCTTTTTCTTCCTGGTGATAGATGATCAGCCCGGATTGCTCGATGACGGTCTGGGTCATCAGGTGCAACGGCATCTCCATGACCTTGGCGGTGAGGTTCTCGATCAGCTCGATGAACGCAGCCAGGGCGCTGGCGGCACGGCCCTTGAGCCCCTTGTTGGCGATCAGCAGGCTCATCGACTCCCACATCGACACTTGTGCGTGGCGTGCGTGGTCGCGGATCGCTTCGACGGTTTTCTCGCCGATGCCTCGTGGCGGTACGTTGATCACCCGCTCAAGCGCCGCATCGTTACCACGGCCTTCGAGCAGGCGCAGGTAAGCCATGGCGTTCTTGATTTCGGCGCGTTCAAAGAAGCGCTGGCCACCATAGATGCGGTAAGGAATGCGCTCGCGCAGCAGGGCTTCTTCAAGCACGCGCGACTGGGCGTTGGAGCGGTAGAGGATGGCAATGTCGCTGCGGGCCAGGCCGGTCTTGAGCACGCTCTCGATGGTCTCGACCACGTAGCGCGCTTCATCGTGTTCGTTGAAGGCGGCGTACAGGCTCAAGGGTTCGCCATCGCCGCCGTCGGTCCACAGCTCTTTGCCCAGGCGACCGCTGTTGTTGGCGATGAGGGCGTTGGCCGCCTTGAGGATGCCGGCGGTGGAGCGGTAGTTCTGTTCCAGGCGAATGAGCTCGGCGTCGGGGAAGTCGGCCGTGTACTGGTGGATGTTCTCGATCTTGGCGCCACGCCAGCCGTAGATGGACTGATCGTCGTCGCCGACGACCATCAGGCTGTCGCCGCCCTTTGCCAGCAGACGCAACCAGGCGTACTGCACGGCGTTGGTGTCCTGGAACTCGTCCACCAGAATGTGGCGGAAGCGCCGCTGGTAGTGCTCCAGCAGGCCCGGGTGGTCACGCCACAGGTCCAGGGCGCGCAGCAGCAGCTCGGAGAAGTCGATGACGCCCGCCCGCTGGCAGGCGGCTTCATAGGCTTCATAGATGCTGCGCATGGTGCCCAGGAACAGGTCGCCACTGGCCTGGATATGTTGCGGGCGCAGGCCTTCGTCTTTCTGGCCGTTGATGAACCACTGAGCCTGGCGTGCGGGCCAGCGTTGTTCATCAAGGCCCAGCTCGCGGATCACGCGCTTGACCAGGCGCTGCTGGTCGTCGCTGTCGAGGATCTGGAAGTTCTGGTTCAGCCCGGCCTCTTGCCAGTGCGCTCGCAGCAGGCGGTGCGCCAGGCCGTGGAAAGTGCCTACCCACATGCCGGCCGGATTGATGCCCATCAATTGCTCGATGCGCTGGCGCATCTCGGCAGCGGCCTTGTTGGTGAAGGTCACCGACAGGATCGAGTGCGGCGAGGCCTGCTCGACCTGGATCAACCAGGCGATGCGGTGCACCAGCACACGGGTCTTGCCGGAGCCGGCACCGGCCAGGACCAACTGACGACCAACAGGGGCGGCTACGGCCTGGCGTTGGGCGTCGTTGAGGGAGTTCAACAGGAGAGAGAGATCATCGCGCATCCGGGCATTTTAGGGGCGCGGGCAACCCTTGGGCAAATATACAGTAGAAAAACTTTGCCCTGACGACTGCCCGGTCATCGGCTGCAGCCCAAGGTCTGCGCGCTTGAGCGCTTTCGTCGGAAAATCGAGCAGATGAATAATGACGCAGAGCAGTTTGGCGGGGGCCCTTGCTTGTGTATGCTCCGTGCACGTTTAGGGCTAACCATTACAAGAACACTGCCTATGACATCCGGTTCCGACTCCGGCGGCGTGCCTTTGCAGACACGTGGGAGTATCCGCAAACACTTCGCTACCCAACTGGCGGTAGAGCGCACCCGGCTGCTCTATCAAGGCTCGCTGCTGCCCACCTTGTTCATGCTGCTCAATGGTCTGGTCTGCGCCTGGTTGCTCTGGAGCCCGGCGCGCTACCTGCTGGTCAGCGTCTGGGTGGTGTGGCTGATGGCGCTGGTGGCCCTGAGGGTTATTCAGGTGGCCGCGTTCGATTCGGCCATGCCGGATCGCCAGGCCCAGCCGAGTTGGCGGCGAATGTTTCTGCTGGGTTCGGCCTTCAGTGGCCTGACCCTGGCCAGCGCAGCGATCGCCCTGGTGCCTGTGGACAACTTCGTGCAGCAAGCCTGGGTGTTCGGCTTATTGGGGGCGGCGACACTGTCCGCCAGCATTGCCTATGCCGTCAGTTTGCCGGCCTTTCTCAGTTTCACCTTGCCGTGCCTGCTACCGCCCATCGCCTTTCTGTTCTGGAATGGAGATGAACACCAGCATGGCTGGGGCTGGCTTGGGCTGATTCTGTTGGGCGCCTTGCTGGTGGTGGCCTGGCAGGTCAACCGCCTGATTGAAGACGGCCTGTTGCGACGCTTCCAGAACCAGGCGCTGATCGAGCACCTGCAAGCAGCCCAGACGCGCAGCGAGCGGCTCAACCAGGCGCTGGTGGCAGAGGTGCAGCAACGGCGCCTGGTCGAGGAGCAATTGCGCGAGGCCCAGGCCGGGTTGGAAACGCGGGTGGCCCAGCGCAGCGAGGAGCTGGACCAGGCCAATCATGCCCTGGCCAAGAGCGAGGAGCGTCTGGCGCTGGCCCTGGAAGCCAGCGAGCTGGGGCTGTGGGACTGGAACCTGGAATCCGACGAAATCCACCATACCCAGCTGTATGAACTGTTCGGTATCGACCCCCAAGGGGTTCGGGAAATGCGTGCGCACCTGCGGCCACGTCTTCATCCGGACGATGTGCCGTTGCTCAAGCGCACCTTGGTCGAGCACTTGAAGGGACGCACCGAGGGCTACCGCATCGAGTATCGGGTGCGCCACAGCCGGGGGCACTGGTGCTGGATCGAGGATCGCGGGCGCGCGGTAGAGCGCGCTGCCAACGGCCGGGTGCTGCGTATGCTGGGGACGCGCCGGGACATCAGTGAGCGCAAGGGCCAGCAGGAACAGCAGCGGTTGGCGGCCACGGTGTTTGAAGCTGCCAGCGAAGGCATTGTGATTCTCGACCCGGACTACTGCCTCCTGGCGGTCAACCAGGCATTCTGCCGGGTCACAGGCTATATGCGAGAGGAATTGCTGGGGGGCAAGCTGCTGGAATTGCCCTGCAGCCGGGATGCCTGGCGTCATCATCAAGCGATCGAGCAGGCCCTGGAGCAACAGGGCAGTTGGCAGGGTGAGTTGGTCGAGGCGCGCAAGCATGGCGAGCTGTATCCCCAATGGCTGCAACTCAACGGCGTGCGCGATGCCCGGGGCAACCTGAGCAGCATTGTTGGCTTCTTTACGGACCTTTCAGCCCGGCGCGAGTCCGAAGAGCGCTTGCGCTACCTGGCCCACTACGACGAACTGACCGGGCTGGCCAACCGCGCGCTGTTTCGCCTGCGCCTGCATGAGGCCGGGCAGCGCGTGCGTTTGAGTGGGCGGGGCCTT
Source organism: Pseudomonas sp. JQ170C (assembly GCF_035581345.1). Lineage (NCBI taxonomy): Bacteria > Pseudomonadati > Pseudomonadota > Gammaproteobacteria > Pseudomonadales > Pseudomonadaceae > Pseudomonas > Pseudomonas sp. JQ170C. The sequence continues at coordinate 5,890,103 of NZ_CP141608.1, read as the reverse complement.
GCCTTGCTGCATATCGACCTGGACCGCTTCAAGCTGCTCAACGACAGCCTGGGTCATGAGATGGCCGATCACTTGCTCAAGCAAATGGCCCGGCGAATCGGCAACGCCATGCCCGAGGCCGATACCGTGGCACGGTTGTCCGGCGATGAGTTCTGCGTGCTGTTTGATGGTTACTCGAACTTGTCGAGCCTGGTGCGGGTTACAACCCGGCTGCTTGAAAAGCTGCGCGTGCCCCTGCGGGTCGAGGGCCATGAACTGGTGATCAGTGCATCGGTGGGCATCAGCCTGCAGTCCGATGCCAGCTGTGATGTATCGGCCCTGGTCACCCAGGCCAACATGGCCATGCAGCATGCCAAGCACCTGGGGGGCGACAACTTCCAGTTCTACACCGAAAGCCTGCAGGCCAGCACGCTGCAGCGGCTGCAGCTGGAAAACCACCTGCGCAAGGCCATTGAAGAGCGTCAGTTGCAGGTCTACTACCAGCCGAAACTGTGCCTGGCCACCGGGCGCCTGCTTGCCGCTGAAGCCTTGGTGCGCTGGCAGCATCCGCAGTGGGGCATGGTGCCACCGAGTGATTTCATTGGCCTTGCCGAAGAGACCGGGTTGATCGCGCCGATGGGCGAGTTCGTCCTGCGCCAGGCGTGTTGGCAGGCGTGTGAGTGGCAGCGTCAGGGGCTGGAGCCGATCCGGGTATCGGTCAATCTGTCTGTCTATCAATTGCGCCAGGGCAAGCTGGTCAGCCTGGTGCGTCAGGTGCTGGATGAAAGCGGGCTGGCGCCTCACTTGCTGGAGCTGGAGCTGACCGAGAGCCAGTTGCTCGACAGTGTCGAGCACATCATCGCCACCTTCGGTCAGTTGCATGAACTGGGGGTAAAGCTGGCTATTGATGATTTCGGTACCGGCTACTCATCGCTCAGCTACCTCAAGCGCTTTCCGGTGGACTACGTGAAGATCGACCAGGCCTTTATCCGTGGCTTGAGCGAAGGCAGCGAAGACGCTGCCATCACCCGAGCGATCATTGTCATGGCCCAGAGCCTGGACCTGAAGGTGGTCGCGGAAGGGGTCGAAACCCGCGAGCAGCTGGAATTCCTGCGCAAGCAGGGCTGCAACGAAGTGCAAGGCTACCTGATCAGCCGGCCTGTACCCGCGGCGGAACTGGCTGGCTTGCTGGCCAGCCCGTACCGCTTCTAGAGGTGCCAGGCGCGCCCCTGGTGGGCCAGCAGGCTGTGAGCCTGGTCCGGGCCGTTGGAGCCCGCGTGATAAGGCCGCGGGGCCTGGAAGTGTTCCTGCCAGCCGATGAGAATCGGGTCGATCCAGGCCCAGGCGGCCTCGACTTCGTCGCGGCGCATGAACAGGGTCGAGTCACCATCGAGCACATCGAGTAGCAGCCGTTCGTAGGCCTCCCAGCGGCGGGTCTGGCCGAACACCTGGGCGAGGTTGAGGTTCAGCTCCACCGGCTCCAGACGCATGCCTTTGCCGGGGCTCTTGGTCATCATCTGCAGGCTGATGCGCTCGTCCGGTTGCAGTTGGATCAGCAACTGATTGGCCTGATCGCCCTCGAACAGGCGATGGGGCACCGGCTTGAACTGGATGACGATTTGTGAAGAACGTTTGGCCAGGCGCTTGCCCGTGCGCAGGTAGAAGGGCACACCGGCCCAGCGCCAGTTGTCGATATGCGCCTCAACGGCGACGAAGGTCTCGGTATCGCTGTCGTTGTCGACATCTTTCTCGAAGTAATAAGCGGGCACTTCCTGCCCGCCGATCTTGCCGACGCTGTACTGACCGCGCACGGTCTTGTCTTGCACATCCTGACCGCAGATGGGCTTGAGGGCCTTGAGGATCTTTACCTTTTCATCGCGTACTGCTTCGGCTTCAAACTGCGCGGGCGGCTCCATCGCCACCAGGCAGAGCAGCTGCAGCAAGTGGTTCTGCAGCATGTCACGGGTGGCGCCGGCGCGGTCGTAGTAGGCACCGCGGTTCTCCACCCCCAGGGTTTCACAGACGCTGATCTGCACATGATCGACCTGGTTGTTGCGCCACACCGGCTCAAGCAGGGCGTTGGCAAAGCGCAGGGCCATGAGGTTCTGCACGGTTTCCTTGCCCAGGTAGTGGTCGATCCGAAACACCTGGGATTCGTCGAATACCTCGCCGATCGCCTGGTTGATCGCCGTGGCCGACTCCAGCGAGTGGCCGATGGGCTTTTCCAGCACGATGCGTGCTTCGCTGTCGGCGAGCCCGGCCACCTTCAGGTGGTTGGCAATAGGCACGAACAGGTTCGGTGCGGTGGCCAGGTAGTAGATGCGGGTCAGGCCGCCCGGCTCACCAAGAAAACGCGCCAGGCGACCGAAGTCGGCGCTCTGCGAAGCGTCCATGGAGAAATAGTCCAGGCGTGCACAAAAACGCGCCCAGACATCTTCGTCGAAGTCGTTGGGCGCGATCTGGGCCCGGCAGCGGCGTTCGGTGAGCTTGAGAAATTCTTTGCGTGGCAGCGCGCGCCGGGCCAGGGCAATGATGCGTACGGCGTTGTGCAGGCGCCCCTCGCGATACAGGTGATAGAGCGCCGGAAGCAGTTTGTGCAGGGCCAGATCACCGGTGCCGCCGAACACCAAAATGTCGCAAGGGATAGTCAATACCACCACTCTCCTAGTTCGTTTAGCTGGGCGGGTCGCCGGTCATGTAGTATAACTACAAGAAAGCTACAACCCGGTCAGTCGATCATAACCGAGTCCTGCCCTTGAATCTGTTGCAACACATCGCCCAGTCGCGCCATCTGCTACGCAAATCGGAACTGAAGGTTGCCGATCACGTGCTGCTGGATCCCGCAGCCGTCATGCATAGCTCCATGGCCGATCTTGCCCACAGCGTTGGTATCAGCGAGCCGACCATCGTGCGCTTTTGCCGCGCCATCGGTTGCTCCGGGTTCCAGGACCTCAAACTCAAGCTGGCCCAGAGCCTGGCGGCCGGTGCCAGTTTTGGCCAGTTCGCCATTCATGAAGACGACTCGGTTGCCGACTACAGCCTGAAGATTTTCGACACTACCCTGCATACCTTGATGGAGGTGCGCGAGCATCTTGATCCCCAGGCCCTGCAGCGTGCGGTAACGGCCATGGCCAATGCCCAGCGTGTCGAGTTCTACGGCTTTGGTGCGTCCGGCGCAGTGGCGGCGGATGCCCAGCACAAGTTCTTCCGCCTGCTGCTCACGGCGGCGGCGTATTCCGACCCGCACATGCAGGCAATGTCGGCCGTGACCCTCAAGCCTGGTGATGTAGCCATCTGCATTTCCCAGTCGGGGCGCTCCAAGGACCTGTTGATTACCGCCAACCTGGTGCGTGAAAGCGGGGCTACCTTGATCACCCTGTGCCCGAGCCAGACCCCGCTGGCCGAGCTGTCGACGGTCAACCTGGCCATCGACGTGCACGAAGACACCGAGATCTACACCCCACTGACTTCGCGTATCGCCCACCTGGTGGTCATCGACGTGCTGGCCATGGGCGTCGCCATGGCGCGCGGCCCTAGCCTGGTAAACCACCTCAAGAGCGTCAAACGCAGCTTGCGCAGCCTGCGCCTGTCCCCCAAGTCCGTGAAGGCAATGGACGACTGACCCCCACTGTAGGAGCGGGCTTGCCCCGCGACCGAGGCCGGCAAGTGGTGCCTCAATCGCGGGGCAAGCCCGCTTCTACAGTGCAGATTCACCCTCTTGTAACCCCCTCGCCGCCAAACTGTCATTCACCTGAGCCACGCTGGACTCCCGCACTCGATCAGGGAGATATGCAATGGCTCGTGAACTCGATGGCTCGTATCAACCCAACGCCAAATCCCGCAAGCAGCAGGAGAAAGATCAGCGCCGCATGGAGTTTCGCCGCGCGATTGAAAGCTACTCCGAGCAGCGTCGCCTTCTACAGGAAATAGCCGATTTTCCCGAATTGCAGGCCATCAATGTGTGGCAGGTATCGGCGGCAGGTTCCCCGAAAAACGCTCAACAAGCCCGCTGATTTGCGTCCGTTCGCTGCGGATGAACGCAAGAAAGGCCAGGGCCACCGGCGACTGCCGCTTGGCCTTGGCCTGCACCACACACCAGCTGCGGTACAGCGGTAGCTCTTCCACCGGCAACTCGCGCAGCACGCCGGTAGCCAGTTCCAGGTTGAGCGCATGACGGGTCAGCAGGGCAATGCCCAGGCCGGCAATCACGCACTCACGCTGGGCGTCGGCCGAAGCGACTTCGAGGGTCTGGGTGAAGTGCACGCGCTTGTCCTTGAAGTATTCCTCACAGGCCTTGCGGGTTCCCGAGCCTTGCTCGCGCACCAGCAGGGTATGTGGCTCAAGGTCTTGCAGGCGCAGCTTTTCCAGCTTGCACAGTGGATGCTCGGGCGGCGCCACGGCGACAATCGGGTTATTAAGGAAGGGCAGGAACTCCAGGCCCATGTCCTGGGGCACCATCGACATGATGATCAGGTCATCACGATTGTCGGAGAGCCTGCGAATGGCCTGGGCGCGATTGACCACCGTGAGGGTGAGGTTGACCTCCGGGTGCAAACGCTTGAAGGCAGCGAACAGGTGCGGCACGAAGTACTTGGCGCTGGATTCGACGGCCAGCTTCAAGTGCCCCTGCAACGAGCCCTGCATGTCGGAGAGCTGCATGTCGAGGCTCTCCAGGCGGCCAAAGATATCGCGGCTGGCCCGTTGCAGCGCTTCGGCGGCCTCGGTCAGGTAGAGCTTCTTGCCGACGTACTCGAACAGCGGCTGGCCCACCAGTTCTTCGAGCTGGCGGATCTGTAGACTAACGGCGGGTTGCGTCAGATTCATCTCCTCGGCCGCCCGGCTGTAGGAACGCAAATCACAGACCTCATTGAAGATCTGCAATTGACGCAATGTCATACGCATCAATGACTTACGCATTTTGTCCGTGTCCCGGAAAAACCTTGTAACAGCACTATAAGCTTTTGCTAATGCTCGCCCTAATAAATATTGATTTTTGTTTATTCCGAGACAGCGCTAGGGTAAAGATGCGACTGGCCAGCGACGATTGGTCACGCGCCGACCGGTTATGCCGGCTCGTTTGTTCTAGCGGCCTTGGGAATTATTCCAGTGATAAAAAAGATCCTGATCGCCAACCGCGGTGAAATTGCTGTTCGCATCGTGCGTGCCTGCGCCGAGATGGGCATCCGTTCCGTGGCGATCTTCTCCGACGCCGACCGCCATGCCTTGCACGTCAAGCGTGCCGATGAGGCCCACAGCATTGGTGCCGAGCCCCTGGCCGGCTACCTGAACCCGCGCAAGCTGGTGAACCTGGCAGTGGAAACCGGTTGTGATGCCCTGCATCCCGGTTATGGTTTTCTGTCGGAGAACGCTGAACTTGCAGACATTTGTGCCGAGCGTGGCATCAAGTTCATTGGCCCGGCGGCAGAAGTCATTCGCCGCATGGGTGACAAGACTGAAGCCCGCCGCAGCATGATCAAGGCCGGTGTCCCGGTGACGCCAGGCACTGAAGGCAACGTGGCCGACATCCATGAAGCCCTTGAAGAGGGTGATCGCATCGGTTACCCGGTGATGCTCAAGGCCACCTCCGGTGGTGGCGGTCGCGGCATTCGTCGCTGCAACAGCCGCGAAGAGCTGGAACAAGCCTTCCCACGGGTGATTTCCGAAGCGACCAAGGCCTTTGGTTCGGCGGAAGTCTTCCTGGAAAAATGCATCGTCAACCCGAAACACATCGAGGCGCAGATCCTCGGTGACAGCTTCGGCAACGTTGTGCACCTGTTCGAGCGCGATTGCTCGATCCAGCGCCGTAACCAGAAACTGATCGAAATCGCCCCAAGCCCGCAACTGACCCCAGAACAGCGCGCCTACATCGGTGATCTGTCGGTACGCGCCGCCAAGGCCGTGGGTTACGAGAACGCCGGCACCGTGGAGTTCCTGCTCGCCGATGGCGAGGTGTACTTCATGGAGATGAACACCCGGGTGCAGGTGGAACACACCATCACCGAAGAAATCACCGGGATCGATATTGTTCGCGAGCAGATCCGCATCGCCTCGGGCCTGCCGTTGTCGGTCAAGCAGGAAGATATCCAGCACCGCGGTTTCGCTCTGCAATTCCGGATCAACGCTGAAGATCCGAAGAACAACTTCCTGCCCAGCTTCGGCAAGATCACCCGTTACTACGCCCCCGGCGGTCCGGGCGTGCGTACCGACACGGCGATCTACACCGGCTACACCATTCCACCGTTCTACGACTCCATGTGCCTGAAACTGGTGGTCTGGGCGCTGACCTGGGAAGAAGCCATGGACCGTGGCCTGCGCGCCCTGGACGACATGCGCGTGCAAGGGGTCAAGACCACCGCCGCTTACTACCAGGAAATCCTGCGCAATCCGGAATTCCGCAGCGGTCAGTTCAATACCAGCTTCGTTGAAAGCCATCCTGAACTGACCAACTACTCGATCAAGCGCAAACCCGAAGAGCTGGCCCTGGCCATCGCTGCCGCCATCGCCGCCCACGCAGGCCTGTGAGGAACCCGACAATGTCCAAGAAAATTTTTGTAACCGACACAATCCTGCGCGACGCCCACCAGTCCCTGCTGGCTACCCGCATGCGTACCGAAGACATGCTGCCGATCTGCGACAAGCTCGACAAAGTCGGCTACTGGTCGCTGGAAGTCTGGGGCGGTGCAACGTTTGACGCCTGCGTGCGCTTCCTCAAGGAAGACCCGTGGGAGCGCCTGCGCAAGCTGCGCGCCGCACTGCCCAACACCCGCCTGCAAATGCTCCTGCGCGGCCAGAACCTGCTCGGCTACCGCCATTACAGCGATGACGTGGTCAAGGCTTTCGTGGCCAAGGCCGCCGTCAACGGTATCGACGTGTTCCGTATCTTCGACGCCATGAACGACGTGCGTAACCTGCGCGTGGCCATCGAAGCGGTCAAGGCTGCCGGCAAGCACGCCCAGGGCACCATTGCCTACACCACCAGCCCTGTGCACACCATCGACGCATTTGTGGCCCAGGCCAAGCAGATGGAAGCCATGGGTTGCGACTCGATCGCGATCAAGGACATGGCCGGCCTGCTGACCCCGTACGCCACCGGCGAACTGGTCAAGGCGCTCAAGGCCGAGCAGTCGCTGCCGGTGTTCGTCCACTCCCACGACACCGCCGGCCTGGCTGCCATGTGCCAGCTCAAGGCGATCGAGAACGGTGCTGACCACATCGACACCGCCATCTCCAGCTTCGCCTGGGGCACCAGCCACCCGGGTACCGAGTCGATGGTCGCGGCCCTCAAGGGCAGTGAATTCGACACCGGCCTGGACCTGGAACTGCTGCAGGAAATCGGCCTGTACTTCTACGCCGTACGCAAGAAGTACCACCAGTTCGAGAGCGAGTTCACCGCCGTCGACACCCGTGTGCAAGTGAACCAGGTTCCGGGCGGGATGATTTCCAACCTGGCCAACCAGCTCAAGGAGCAGGGCGCACTCAACCGCATGAACGAAGTGCTGGCCGAGATTCCACGGGTTCGCGAAGACCTCGGCTTCCCGCCGCTGGTGACGCCGACTTCGCAGATCGTCGGTACCCAGGCGTTCTTCAACGTGCTGGCGGGCGAGCGCTACAAGACCATCACCAACGAAGTGAAGCTGTACCTGCAAGGTGGCTACGGCAAGGCGCCGGGTGTGGTCGATGAGCAACTGCGTCGCCAGGCCATCGGTAGCGAAGAAGTGATCGACGTGCGCCCAGCCGACCTGCTCAAGCCGGAAATGGCCAAGCTGCGCACTGACATCGGCAACCTGGCCAAGTCTGAGGAAGACGTGCTGACCTTCGCCATGTTCCCGGACATCGGGCGCAAGTTCCTCGAAGAGCGCGAAACCGGCACCCTGACCCCAGAAGCGCTGCTGCCGATTCCAGAAGCGGGCGCGGTGGCTTCGGCCGGCGGCGAAGGCGTACCGACCGAGTTCGTCATCGACGTGCACGGTGAAACCTACCGCGTCGACATCACCGGTGTGGGCGTCAAGGCTGAAGGCAAGCGTCACTTCTACCTGTCCATCGACGGCATGCCGGAAGAAGTGGTGTTCGAGCCACTCAACGAGTTCGTCGGCGGTGGCAGCAGCAAGCGCAAGCAGGCCAGCGCACCGGGCCACGTCAGCACCACCATGCCAGGCAACATCGTCGATGTACTGGTCAAGGAAGGCGACATGGTCAAGGCCGGCCAGCCGGTGCTGATCACCGAAGCCATGAAGATGGAAACCGAAGTCCAGGCAGACATTGCCGGCAAGGTCACCGCCATCCACGTGGCCAAGGGCGACCGGGTCAACCCGGGTGAAATCCTGATCGAGATCGAGGGCTGATTACAGGCCCCGTCTACAAGCGGTTAACCTCTGGGGAGCGATTGCTCCCCTTTTTTTTGCCTGTAGCCGCTGCCGCCAGGCTGCGATCGGCCGAGAAGCGGCCGCAGAATGGCGACTGCTGTGCAGTCGATCGCAGCCTGGCGGCAGCGGCTACACGTTATCCCTGCCGGCAGGCTTCCAACGTATGTAGTTGCCCCTCCGGCCGCTGGTTATCTTCACCCAACCAGTGCTCAAACCCCGCCGCAATCGCCGGCCACTCGTCGTCGGTAATCGAAAACCAGGCCGTATCCCGATTCCGGTCCTTGATCACCATGTGCTTGCGAAACACCCCCTCGAAGGTGAAGCCAAACCGCAGCGCCGCTCGTTTGGAGCGGGCGTTGGCATCGTTGCACTTCCATTCCAGGCGACGGTTGCCCAGCTCGAACCCCAGCTTGCCCAGCAGGTAAACCGCCTCGGTGCCCTTGGGCGTGCGCTGCATGGCGGCGCCGAAGGCGATGTGGCCGATTTCGATACGGCCCTGGTCGGGGACGATGGACATCAGGCTGAGGATGCCCTGGGTCTGGCCACTGGCCAGGTCGATGACGCTGTAGAACAACGGATCGCTGCTGGCCGCGTTGCTGTCGAGCCAGTGGTCGAAGTCTTCGCGCTCGGTAAACGGGCCGTAGGCCAGGTAGTCCCAGAGCGTGGGGTCGGCATTGGGGCCCTGGAAGACGTCCCAGAGATCTTCGCGGTCGCGCCGGGGATCGAGCTTTTCCAGGCGGATGAAGCGCCCCACCAACGGTGTGGGGTGCGGGCGTTTGGCCGGGTGCCAGTTCAAGGTTTCACTCATGGGGTGGCTCCTGGGTTTACAGCGGTTTGCGAAACTGAATGAAGCCGGGGCGTTCGGCGACTTGTTCGTACAGGCTGATCGCCGTGGCATTGGTTTCGTGGGTCAACCAATGAACCTTGGCGCAGCCCGCTTGGCGAGCCGTGTCGTAGACGTACTCGATCAGCTGGCGGCCAACACCCAGGCCGCGCTGCTCGCTCTGGACGTACAGGTCTTGCAGGTAGCAGGCGTTTTCGATGCTCCAGTTGGAGCGATGGTAGATCCAGTGGACCATGCCCACCGCCTTGCCATCGACCCAGGCCAGCGCCGCGTTGGTCGGTTCGTTGGGGTCGAGCATGCGCTGCCAGGCGACGTTCGTCACGTCATCGGCGAGGCGCGTTTGGTAGAAGTCCAGATACGCCTGCCACAAGGGCAGCCAGGCGCTGTGATCGTTGGCGGTTACAGGGCGAATGTTTACGGTCGACATGGCTGTTTCCTTCAGAGTGGGCGCATCTGGGCGGCCAGTTGATTGTCCAGGGGGTCGGTGCTGTTGCTGAGACTTCGGCGCACACCTTCGATGTCGATGGCCGAGCGGTTCTGGCTGAGCTTGCGGGTGCCTTGCAGGCGGTCGATCGGCAGGGCAAAGCCGACGATGGCCTTGAGCATCCCGGCCATGTAGTCGGCGGGCGCTTCATCCACCGACCAGGGCCTGGCCTGGCGTTGCTCATGGTGGTCGCTCAAGCGCCGGACGATGTCCAGCAGGTGCTCGGCATCGTGATACACCCGGGCCTTGCCCCAAGCGTGTACGGCCACATAGTTCCAGGTGGGTACGGTGCGCGGGTCCTCACGCTTGCTTGGATAGTAGCCGGCGCTGACGTACGCATTGGGCCCGGCAAACACCACCAGGGCTTCGGCACCGTTTTCCAGTTCCTGCCATTGGCGGTTGGCGCGGGCGAAGTGGCCGAAGAGCGTGCCGTTGCTGCCCTGGCTGCGGTCCAGCAGCAAGGGCAGGTGGCTGGCCTGCAGGCCTTGTTCGCCCTGGGTCACGAGCACGGCAAGGCGGGTTTGCTCGATCTGCTGGTGCAGTTGGCTGAGGTCGGTTTCCTTGTAGCTCGAAGGTGTGAACATAGGGATTGTCCTTGGCGAATGGTCCAATCCTAGGCAGGCTATTGGTCTATGGTAAGAGCCATTAACAGCTAATTTGATAGGTCCATTGTCATGAGCGAGCGTCCCTTCACCTTGCCGTTCGACCCCACCGGGATCGTGCTGGATCGTCGCCAGGGCTTGAGCCGGCAGCTCTACCAGGCACTGCGCATGCGGGTGCTGGATGGACGCTTGAGCAGTGGTACACGGTTGCCGGCCACCCGCGACATGGCCGCTGCGCTGGCGCTTTCGCGCAACAGTGTGGTGCGTGCCTATGACCAGTTGTATGCCGAAGGCTTCATCGAAAGCCGGGTGGGCGATGGCACTTACGTGAGCCAGCTACCAAAACTATCCACAAAAGTATCCACAGGGTTATCCCTGGGTTTTTCCACAGGGTTATCCACAAAATTGACCGAAAATACTGAGGTTTTGTCCAGTAAAGTTATCCACACTGGCCCTTTGACGCGCCTCGAAAACCATCATTTACCCGCCCCAAAAAGTGGTCCGCCGCGGGCATTTCGCGTCGGTTTACCGGCGCTCGATCTGTTCCCTTTCGACGTATGGGCCAAGCTGCAGGCGGGTTTTTGGCGCAATCCGGACCCCGCTGCCCTGGGTTACGGTGATCCGGCCGGTGAACCGCAGCTTCGTGAGCTGATAGCGACCTATTTGCGTCGATCGCGCGGGCTTTCCTGCACGGCTGAACAAATTGTGATCACCAGTGGTGCACAGCAGGCAATAAGCCTTTGTGCACAGCTGCTGCTGGAGCCGGGGGAGAGTGTGGCTGTGGAAAACCCGGGCTATCGCGCTGCCGGAAATGCCTTTGCCCTGACCGGGGCGCAGGTGCATGGGGTGGTTGTGGATAACGACGGACTGGATTGCGCCGCGCTCGATGCCCTGGCGAACTGTCGCCTGAGCTACGTGACGCCCTCGCACCAGTACCCCACCGGGGTCACCATGAGCCTGGCCCGGCGCCTGGAGCTGCTTGCCTGGGCCCAGCGCAAGGACGGCTGGATCATCGAGGACGACTACGACGGCGAGTACCGTTACAGCGGCGCCCCCCTGGCGCCGCTGGCAGCCTTGGATCGCAGCGGGCGGGTGCTGTACATCGGCACCTTCGGCAAGATCGCCTTTCCAGCGCTGCGCCTGGGTTACCTGGTGCTGCCGCAACAGCTGGTGCAGGCCTTTTCCCGTTGCCGGGCGCTGGCGGTGCGGCATTCGGAAGTCGGTACCCAGGCGGTCATGGCCCAGTTCATGGCCAAGGGGCATTTCCAGCGCCACATCCGCCGCGTGCGGCGTGCGGCGCTGAGCCGGCGAAACGCAATGCAGGCCGGTTGGCCCGTGGATGTTCCAGGCCTGGGCCCGATGCCGGAGGTCGCGGCGGGGCTGCATGTGAAAGTCGATGTGGACAGCTATGCCCGCGAGCAGGACCTGATCGCCCGCGCCGAAGCCGTAGGCGTCGAGCTCAACGCCTTGAGCGACTACTGGTTACCCGACTCGACCACCCCTGTGGATAACCGCGCCGGGTTGGTGCTGGGCTTCGCCGCCGTGGACGAAGCCCGGATTGCCGACGCCCTGGCACGTTTGCGGCGTGCCTGGCGGGTGTGACGGTCAGGTCCCGGCCTTGATCTTGGTCCAGGCCCGGGTGCGGGCGCGTTCGGCGTCACGGGCCAGTGGCTGCAAGGTGTACAGCTTGGTCATGGCCGCTTCGGTCGGGTACAGGTTGGGGTTGTTGCGAATGGCCGGTGCGACCAATGCGGTGGCGTCCTTGTTGGGGTTGGGATAGCCGACGAAGTCGCTGATCGGGGCGATGACCTGGGGCTGTAGCAGGTAGTTGATGAAGGTGTAGGCGTCTTCCGGGTTGGCGGCGCCTTTGGGGATCGCCAGCATGTCGAACCAGATCGGCGCGCCCTCCTTGGGCAGGCGCATATCCACCACCACGCCGTTCTTCGCTTCGATGGCGCGGTTGGCGGCTTGGGAGAAGCTGCCCGAATAGCCCACGGCCACGCAGATGTCGCCGTTGGCAATGTCGGCCATGTACTTGGAGGAGTGGAAGTAGGTGATGTGTGGACGAATCTTCATCATCAGCGCTTCGGCTTTCTTGTAGTCAGCCGGTTTGTCGCTGTTGGGCGGCAGGCCCAGGTATTGAAGGGCCAGGGGCAGGATTTCCGAGGGCGAGTCGAGCAGGGCGACGCCGCACTGCTTGAGCTTGGCAATGTTCTCTTCCTTGAAGATCAGGTCCCAGCTGTCCACCGGGGCGTTGTCGCCCAGTGCCGCCTTGACCTTGGCCGGGTTGAAGCCGATCAGCACGGTGCCATACATGTAGGGCACGGCAAATTTGTTGCCGGGGTCGTTGGCTTCGATCAGCTTCATCAGCTTGGGGTCCAGGTGCTGCCAGTTCGGCAGCTTGCTGCGGTCCAGCGGCTGGAACACCCCGGCTTCGATCTGCTTGGCCAGGAACACGTTGGAAGGCACGACCACGTCATACCCCGAGTTGCCGGTCAGCAGCTTGGCTTCGAGCGCTTCGTTGGTGTCGAAGATGTCGTAGATCAGCTTTACCTGGCTGTCTTTCTGGAAGTCCACCAGGGTTTGCGGGGTGATGTAGTCGAACCAGTTGTAGACCCGCAGGGTGCGTTGCTCGGCAGCCTGGAGGCTACCGACAAGCAGGGTGCTACAGAGCAGTGGAGCGATCAGGCGCGTGAGTCGGGTCATCGTTGAGCTTCCTGTTGGGCGCGTTCAAAACCTTCCAGTACGTTCACGGCGTTGATGCCGATTTCCTCGACGGCATAACCGCCTTCCATGACGAACAGGGTCGGCTTGCCCAGGCGAGCGATGCGTTCGCCCATTTGCAGGTAGTCGGGGCTGTCCAGCTTGAACTGGGAAATCGGATCGTCCTTGAAGGTATCGACCCCCAGGGAAATCACCAGTACATCCGGCCCGTAGGCAGCGATGCGTTCGCAGGCCTGGTCCAGGGCATTGCTCCAGGTCGGCCAGTCACTGCCGGCCGGCAGTGGGTAGTTGATGTTGAAGCCTTGGCCTTCACCTTCGCCTTCTTCATCGGCATAGCCCAAAAAGAACGGGAACTCGGCTTGCGGATCGCCATGAATCGAGGCGAAGAACACGTCGCTGCGCTGGTAGAAGATTTCCTGGGTGCCGTTGCCGTGATGGTAGTCCACGTCCAGGATCGCCACTTTTTTCCGGCCCTGGTCGAGGAAGGCCTGGGCGGCGATGGCGGCGTTGTTCAGGTAGCAGTAACCACCCATCACATCGCTGGCGGCATGGTGTCCAGGTGGCCGGCACAAGGCGAATGCACTGTGGGCGCCGGCCTGGATGGCGGCCTGGGCGGTCAGTGCGACCTGGGCAGCACTGTAGGCGGCCTTCCAGGTGCCGGCGGTAATGGGCGCACCGGCGTCGAAACTGTAGTAGCCAAGCTCGCCATGCAGGCCGCTGGGCTTGAGGCTGCGCAGCGTGCGCGCCGGCCAGGTGAAGGGCAGCAGGTCACCGTCGTGACCCAGCTGCACCCAGCGCTGCCAGGCGCCTTCAAAGAAATTCAGGTAGTCGGCACTGTGTACGCGCAGCAGCGGCGCACGGCCAAAATCCGCGGGGCCTTGCACGGGCCCCAGCTCGCAGTACTTGACCCGCTCCAGCACGTGATCGGCGCGTGAAGGCATTTCAAAGCAGGGCATCAATTGCCCATCGATCAGCTCGCAGCGGCCGTGGTGCAAGCGATGGTCATCAGAGTAAATCGTCAGCATGTTGTTGTTCTCCGGGTCACTGGCGTGCCGTCCATTGTTGATGGCGGGGCCCCGGGGTAGAACGGCATAAACGGCCAAAAGGGGATCGATATGGCCAGACTGCGTGTCCGGATCGGCCCCCGGGGTGCTCAGGTACGGAAATGGCTGGGTGCCACGCCGCTCCAGCGCAGGAAGGCATGGCGGAAACTGGCGGTCTCACTGAAACCCAGCACTTCGGCGATGCGGTAGATCGGCAACTGGTCTTCGGCCAATAGTTGCTTGGCCCGTTCAAAACGCAATTCGTCGAGCAATTGCTGGTAGCTGCTGCCCATTTCCTGCAAATGGCGGCGCAATGTGCGCGAGGAGCAGTTCATTTGCCGTGCCAGGCCTTCCAGGCCGGGGGCGGCCTCGAGCTGGTCGAGCAGCAATTGGCGGATGCGCCCGAGCCACGCCTGGCGTCCGGTGAACTCCAGGTTCTGCCGACGGCAACGCTCGCTCATGGCCCGGTGGGTGACCTGATCCGCCAGCGGCAGGGGCGTATTCAGCCAGCGCCGCTCGAAAGCGAAGGCGTTATCGCCGGCCTCGAATTGCAGTGGGCAGTCGAAGGTATGGCAGTACAGCGGATGGTAGTCGGGAGCGGCATGGGCAAAGCGCGCAGCCAGCAGGGGCAATGGCTGCCCGAGCAGATCGTCGCAGATGACTTTCAGGGAGGTCAGGCAGAACTCGGCATTGAAGGCCGCCAGATGCGGATCTTCCCCGTATTCGCTGGCGCTGAACCAGACACGCTGGCCGTCGTCGACCAGGCGCAACTGGAAAAGTGTTCCCAGTAGCGCCGGGTACTGCATGGCCAGGTGCAAAGCGTCACCTAAGGTGGCACTGGAGAGCAGGGCGTAACCCAGCATGCCGTAGCAGGACACATGCATGCGCCGGCCCAGTTCCAGGCCCACTTCACGGCGCCGGGCCACCGCATTGGCGCACACCTGCAACTCCTGGCGGGTGGTAATGCGCGAATCGGCGCGGCCCAGGTCGGCCAGGCTGATCCCACTGCCTTCGAGCAACGCCTGAGCGTTAATCTCATCGTCCTCAAAGGCCTGCAGAACCAGGGACACGGCATTGAGAGTGGTCAGGTGTGAGTGGAGCATGTGCGGCTTCCTGCTGAAGGGCTGCAGGTTACCGAGCAATATGTGTGCCTTGCCAGGGTTATTGCGCTATGGCAGCTCCAGCTCGACCAGGCGCCGCACTTCGCTCGCCGGCAAGCCTGCACCGAGCAGCCACTGCAACTTGCCAAAGGCCGCCTCGCGGGTCATGCCGCCGCCGGACACCACGCCGACCTGACGCAGGCGGCTGCCTGCCTCATAGACATCCAGCTCGACACCCCCTTCATGGCATTGCGTGATTGCCACCACCACCACCCCCTTGGCCTGTGCCTGGCCAAGGGCGGCGAGAAACGCCGGGTTGTCGGCAGGCCCCGTGCCGCTGCCGAAGCACTCCAGGATCAATCCTTGCGCACCGCTGTCGAGTGCCGCTTGCAGCAGCGGTGCGCCGAAGCCTGGTACCAGTGGCAGTACGGCCACCGAGGCGGGCTGCCTGGGTTGGCGATAGTCGAGTGCGGCGGGCAGTTGCGACGCCTTCGCTGCGCCGGCATTGCGCTTGAGGGTGACGAAGGGGTGGCGTCCGAAGCTGCGCACCTTGGCCGTGCGCAGGGGATCGAGCAGTTCACCGTGAAAGTACAACTGCACGCCGTAGGCCTGGCCCTGACCCAGGGCGTGCAACGCGCCTGTCAGGTTGTCCCAGGCATCGCTGTCGGCAACGCCGGCCGGCAACATCGACCCGGTAAACAGCACCGGTGCCTGCAAACCCCGCAGTTGATACGTCATGGCGGCAGCGCTGTAGGCCAGGGTATCGGTGCCATGCAGAATCAGCACGCCATCGCAGCCCTGATGATCAATGGCGTCGATGACCGCTTCGCGCAGGCGCTGCCAGTACGCGGGGGTCATGTTGGCGCTGTCGATCAGCGGCAGCAGTTCGCGAAATTGCCAGTCGGGGATGTCGGCCACGCCGGCCAGGCGCTCGCGCATCCGCTGCTCGAAGCCCGAGGCCGGTGCCAGGCCGTTGGCGCTGGCCTGCATGCCAATGGTGCCGCCGGTGTACAGCACCATGATGTGCTGGGCAGGGTGTGCAGTGGCCATGGGGCTGTCTCCGTGGTTGGCGAGTGGGGGGCGGGCTTGCCCCGCGATGCGATCTAACTATTACACCGCATCGCAGGGCAAGCCCGCCGCCGTGCAGACATAAAAAAAGGGCCCGGGGAGTGATCCCTGGGCCCTCAAAAGGTGAGAGGTGTCTAGTCCCTCGACCTGGTGAGCGGTGTTACAGCGTCGTTCAGCCTTTGAGCGGAACCAGACGCGGAGCAATCATGTTTTCCGGACGCAGGATGTCGTTGAGCATCGCTTCGTCCAGCAGGCCTTCTTCACGCACCAGTTCCAGTACGCCGCGGCCGCTTTCCAGCGCGATGCGAGCGATACGGGTGGCGTTTTCGTAGCCGATGTACGGGTTCAGGGCGGTGACCAGGCCGATCGAGTGTTCGACCAGTTCACGGCAGCGCTGTTCGTTGGCAGTGATGCCGACGATGCAGTGCTCGCGCAGCATGTCCATGGCGCGTTGCAGCAGGCGGATCGAGTCGAAGATCTTGTAGGCGATCAGCGGCTCCATCACGTTCAGTTGCAGCTGGCCGCCTTCGGCAGCGACGGTCAGGGCCAGGTCGTTGCCCATGATGGCGAAGGCCACCTGGTTGACGGCTTCCGGGATAACCGGGTTGACCTTGCCTGGCATGATCGAGCTGCCTGGCTGACGCGCTGGCAGGTTGATTTCGTTGATGCCGGTGCGTGGGCCGCTGGACAGCAGGCGCAGGTCGTTGCAGATCTTCGACAGCTTGACCGCGGTACGCTTGAGCATGCCGGAGAACAGCACGAAAGCGCCCATGTCGGAGGTGGCTTCGATCAGGTCGGCAGCCGGTACCAGCGGCTGGCCGCTGATGGTTGCCAGGCGCTGAACGGCCAGCATCTGGTAGCCCGGGTCGGCGTTGATGCCGGTACCGATGGCGGTACCACCCAGGTTGATTTCGGTCAGCAGCTCAGGCGCCAGGGAACGCAGACGGTTGAGGTCTTCGGTCATGGTGGTGGCGAAGGCGCGGAATTCCTGGCCCAGGGTCATCGGTACGGCGTCCTGCAGCTGGGTACGACCCATCTTCAGTACGTGGTCGAATTCCTGGCCCTTGGCGGCGAAGGCCTGGATCAGGCTGTCGAGGCTGGCCAGCAGGGCGTCGTGACCCAGCAGCAGACCCAGACGGATCGCGGTCGGGTAGGCGTCGTTGGTCGACTGCGCCATGTTCACGTCGTTGTTCGGGTGCAGGTACTGGTACTCGCCCTTCTGGTGGCCCATGGCCTCCAGCGCGATGTTGGCGATTACTTCGTTGGCGTTCATGTTGGTAGAAGTACCAGCACCGCCTTGAATCATGTCGACCACGAACTGCTCGTGGTAGTCGCCGCGGATCAGACGGGCGCAAGCCTCGCTGATGGCAGCGTGCTTGGCATCGCTCAGGTGACCCAGCTCACGGTTGGCGTCGGCAGCAGCCTGCTTGACCATGGCCAGGGCCACGACCAGCTTCGGGTAGTGCGACAGCGGAACACCGGAGAGGTGGAAGTTGTTGGCAGCGCGCAGGGTCTGGATGCCGTAGTAGGCATCAGCTGGAACTTCAAGGGTGCCAAGCAGGTCTTTTTCGACGCGGAACGATGCAGCAGCGGACATGATAAATATCATCTCGAATTTGGCCCGGCACATGCCGGAATGGCGCCAATCCTAGGCCTGCGGCGATTTTGCGGCCAATGCTGTTGCGCACTAACCTATGCACAAACGGCATAATGGTTAGTGTGACGCCAACCGACATTCGAGCGTGTGCCATTTTGGTGCGCGCCTGGAGAGACAGATGAACCTCGAAAGCAAATGGCTGGAAGACTTCAGCGCCCTGGCGGCGACGCGCAGTTTCTCCCAGGCCGCAGAGCGCCGATTCGTAACCCAGCCGGCCTTCAGCCGCCGTATCCGCAGCCTTGAGGCTGCGCTGGGGCTGACACTGGTCAACCGCTCGCGTACGCCGATCGAGCTGACGGCGGCCGGGCAGTTGTTCCTCGTTACGGCTCGCACGGTGGTCGATCAACTGGGTGAAGTGCTGCGCCACTTGCACCACCTGGAAGGCGGGCAGGGCGAAGTGATCCAGGTCGCGGCAGCGCACTCCCTGGCGCTGGGTTTTTTCCCGCGCTGGATTGCCCAGTTGCGCAACGATGGCCTGAACATCGCCACGCGGTTGGTGGCCACCAACGTCGGTGATGCAGTGCATGCCCTGCGTGAAGGCGGGTGCGACCTGATGCTGGCGTTCTACGACCCGGATGCGGCCCTGCAGATGGATTCGGAAATCTTCCCCTCGCTGCACATGGGGCACACCGAAATGTTGCCGGTGTGCGCGGCCGATGCCGATGGCAAGCCGCTGTTCGACCTTGAAGGCGAGGGCAGCGTGCCGTTGCTGGCCTACAGTGCCGGGGCGTTCCTCGGTCGCTCGGTCAATCTGCTGCTGCGCCAGCGTGCCCTGCGCTTTACCACGGTGTACGAGACGGCCATGGCCGACAGCCTCAAGAGCATGGCCCTGGAAGGCCTGGGGATAGCCTGGGTGCCGCGGCTTTCGGCGCGCGCCGAGCTTGAGCGCGGCGAGCTGGTGATCTGTGGTGGCCCGCAGTGGCACGTGCCGCTGGAAATCCGCCTGTATCGCTGCGCGCTGGTGCGCAAGGCCAACGTGCGTTTGCTCTGGCGCAAGCTGGAGGGTGGGCCGTCGACGGCAGGTTGACCTGAAAGTCAGCCAAAGCCCCGAAAAATAAGGGCCGACAGTTGGTCGCCGGGGTGCCTTAAATGCACCGGGTTACGATATACTGCGCGGCCTTCGGTCGGTTTTTCCCGGCCCTAATTCGCATAACAAGCCACGCCGGTCGTCCCCGCGTGGCTTGTTGTTTTTTGACGCGCCTGCGGGCGCCCAAGAGAAGAGGCTCGACGATGAGTGCACTGGTTGGCGTGATCATGGGCTCCAAGTCCGATTGGTCCACCCTTAGCCACACCGCCGATATGCTGGAAAAACTCGGCATTCCCTACGAGGTCAAGGTGGTCTCCGCCCACCGTACCCCGGACCTGCTGTTCCAGTATGCCGAAGAGGCCGAAGGCCGTGGCATCGAGGTCATCATCGCCGGTGCCGGTGGCGCTGCCCACCTGCCAGGCATGTGCGCCGCCAAGACCCACCTGCCGGTGCTCGGCGTGCCGGTCCAGTCGTCGATGCTCTCCGGTGTCGACTCGCTGCTGTCGATCGTGCAGATGCCAGCCGGTATTCCGGTTGCCACCCTGGCCATCGGCAAGGCCGGCGCGATCAACGCCGCACTGCTCTCGGCGAGCATCCTGGGCGCCAAGCACCCGCAGTTCCACAGCGTGCTGAAGCAGTTCCGCGCTGAGCAGACAGACAACGTTCTGGACAATCCAGATCCGCGCCAGGCTTGAGGTCAAACCCATGAAAATCGGTGTAATCGGTGGCGGCCAGCTGGGTCGCATGTTGGCCCTGGCAGGAACGCCGCTGGGTATGAACTTCGCCTTCCTGGACCCGGCGCCAGACGCCTGTGCCGCGCCATTGGGCGAGCACCTGCGTGCCGATTACGGCGACCAGGACCACCTGCGCCAACTGGCCGACGAAGTTGACCTGGTCACCTTTGAATTTGAAAGCGTGCCGGCTGAAACCGTCGCCTTCCTGTCCCAGTTCGTGCCGGTGTACCCGAGCGCCGAATCCCTGCGAATCGCCCGCGATCGCTGGTTTGAAAAGAGCATGTTCAAGGACCTGGGCATTCCGACCCCGGCGTTTGCCGACATCCAGTCGCAAGCTGACCTGGACGCCGCCGTTGCCAGCATTGGCCTGCCGGCCGTGCTCAAGACCCGCACCTTGGGTTATGACGGAAAAGGTCAGAAAGTGCTGCGATCTGCCGAGGATGTAGTCGGTACTTTCGCCGAACTGGGTAGCGTGCCGTGCCTGCTGGAAGGCTTTGTGCCGTTCACCGGCGAAGTGTCGCTGATTGCCGTGCGCGCACGTGATGGCGAGACCCGTTTCTACCCGCTGGTGCACAACACCCACGAGAACGGCATCCTGCGTCTGTCGGTGGCCAGTGAAGATCACCTGCTCCAGGGCCTGGCCGAAGACTATGCGGGCCGTGTGCTCAAGCAGCTGGACTATGTGGGCGTGCTGGCCTTCGAGTTCTTTGAAGTCGACGGTGGCCTGAAGGCCAACGAAATCGCCCCGCGGGTGCACAATTCCGGCCACTGGACCATCGAAGGCGCCGAGTGCAGCCAGTTTGAAAACCACCTGCGTGCCGTTGCCGGCCTGCCGCTGGGTTCGACCGCCAAGGTCGGCGAAAGCGCCATGCTCAACTTCATCGGTGAAGTGCCGGCGGTAGACAAAGTCGTGGCCATCGACGAATGCCACCTGCACCACTACGGCAAGGCCTTCAAGGTCGGGCGCAAGGTCGGTCACGCCACCCTGCGTTGCGACGACATGGCGACGCTGGAGCAGAAGATCCAGCAGGTCGAAGCCCTGATCCAGGGCTGAAGGGAACCTTCCTTCTTCGCGGTCCCTCTGATGGCGGGATGCCAAAGCGCTGACTAGGCTTTGGCGTGCGCCATTTCACTCAGAGGGATTGCCATGGGTATCATCGGAACCATCTTCATCGGCCTGATCGTCGGTCTGCTGGCACGCTTCATCAAGCCTGGCGACGACAGCATGGGCTGGATCATGACCATTCTCCTCGGCATTGCCGGCTCGCTTGCTGCGACCTACGGCGGTCAGGCGCTGGGCATCTACCAGGCGGGCGAAGGCGCAGGCTTCCTGGGAGCGCTGGTGGGCGCGGTCGTCCTCCTGGTGATCTACGGCATGGTCAAAAAGAACTGACGGCAGGCTAGAATGCTCGGCACTTTTCGTTGCCGAGCATTTTTATGCGCCGTGTTTTATTGGTTTCACTGCTGCTGATCAGCAGCCTTGCCCGCGCCGAGCTGCCGGAAACCGACTGGCTGGAGCTGATGCCCAAGTCGGACCAGAAAGCCCTGGAGCTGATGCCAGAGATCGACCACAACTCCCCCGAAGCCATGGGCACCTTCACCGAGAAGGGCGGCATGAAGCAGAGCAAAGGCCTGCCGGCGGTGATGTATTCGACCAAGACTGTGCCAGCGATGAACGGCAAGCAGATTCGCCTGGGCGGTTATCCGGTACCGCTGGAAAGCGACGCCAAGGGCAACAGCACCCTGTTCTTCCTCGTGCCTTATCCGGGCGCTTGCATTCACGTACCGCCACCGCCGCCCAACCAACTGGTGCTGGTGCGCTATCCCCGTGGCGTGAAGCTGGACGATATCTATACACCGCTGTGGGTCAGCGGCACCTTGAAGGTCGAGACGGTCAGCAATGACCTGGCTGATGCGGCCTATGCAATGGAGGCGGCGAAGGTGCGGGTGGTGGAGGACGCTGATCTGTAGCCGCATCGCGGGGCAAGCGGGCTTGCCCCGCGATAGCACTCTAGAGCGCTTCGCTAGCGATACTCACGCTCAACGAATGACTGGCTCCCGGCGCCAGGGTCACCACGTCATCCCAGACGTTCGCCGTCTCGATGCACAGCATGCCTTGCCAGCCATCGTCGGCCATGTCCGCCAGTTCGGCGGCGCGGTCGGTCCACGGGTTCCAGATAACGGCTGAACGCGAGCCACTGCTGCTAATGCGGATACGCCGGTTCCAGGCGCGGTCGACGATGCTGAGCTGGTCAGGGGACTGCAGATAGATACGGTCGGTCTCGCCCGCAAAAGCCAACGCCCCCGCTTGCGTACGTTGCTCCCAGTTTTCCAGGGTCTCGATGTAGCCCAGGTCTTCAACACCCTCTACCTGAACGTTGCGCACATCGCTGACGGCGAAGTAGCTGTGCAGCGCCTGGCTGATGGTGACGGGGACGTTGTCGAGGTTGTAGCTGGTGAGGGTCAGGCTCAGTTGTTCGGCCATGACGATGCTCAGCGTGAGCTCGACCGTGTGGGGCCAGCCGGGGAGATCGCCCTGGGTGTCGGGGAGGGTGAAATCGACACGCACCGCGCCCTCGACGTCAGCGATGCCTTGCAGTTGCCAGTCACGCCCACGCACCAGGCCATGTGCCGACGGCTCGGTGCCGCGATACATGGCCTGTACGGATTGTGGGTTGCGGCCCAGGTTGCCGAACCAGGGCCAGCACACCGGAACCCCGGCGCGCACGGATTTGCCCTGCTTGAAAATGGCCTGTTCGCTCAACCACAACAAGGGTGGTTCGCCGAGCCGCTGGTAGCTCAACACCTGGGCGCCCTGCTGGGCGACCAGCAGTTCGGCGCTGTCAGTGGTGATGCGCCAGCAATTGAGCTCGCCGTGTTGTTCGGATTCGACCTTGGGTGTGGACATGCGCTTGATCTCTTGGGTGTGCCGTACGGTCTTGGACCGCTTGCATACCCTCGAGTTTACCGCGCAGCCGCCTCAGCGACGAGGAGGAACCGAACGGGTGCGGCCGCTGCCGTCGATGGCGACGAAGACAAACACAGCCTCGGTGACCTTGCGCCATTCGCTGGACAGTGGGTCGTCGCTCCACACTTCGACCATCATCTGGATCGAGCTGCGGCCGATTTCCAGGGTCTGGGTATAGAAGGACAACTGCGCGCCGACGGCCACCGGAACCAGGAAAGCCATGCGGTCGATAGCGACCGTCGCTACCCGGCCACCGGCGACGCGGCTGGCCATGGCGGTGCCGGCCAGGTCCATCTGGGCGACCAGCCAGCCGCCGAAAATATCGCCGAAACCATTGGTTTCACGCGGTAATGCTGTGATCTGCAAGGCCAGGTCGCCTTGCGGGATGGGATCTTCTTGTTCGAGTTCAATCATGCCGGGGGTGCCTCTGACCCGTGACGCTTCGTTGGTTGGCGCTAATGCAGACGCCTCGAAAAACGATTCAGCACAACCATACTACGCTGCTTTCGCTTTGCCAGGCGGCGAAGGGAAACTCTGCGAAACCGACTAAGCATACCTAGCGGCGTTTTCGCACAACATCCTTCGGTAGACGCAACCTTTTGATACAAGCGGCCAGTATATAGAGCAGAAAGCGCAGCGACGACCATGCATTTATGAATACTTGTATTGAATTTGTGCGCACTGTGCTTTTTCTTGCAATTTGCTATCGTTCGGGGCCCATCAGGCCCGAAACCCGCGCGGCAGGCGGCCTGAGGTACCAATCAGCGATACCAATAAGAGAGACCTATGACCTCCGTGCCCGGCAGTATCGCGCAGCCTTCGAGGCCGCTCACCCGCAGTGACTATAAAACCCTGTCGCTTTCCGCCCTGGGCGGAGCGCTGGAGTTCTACGACTTCATCATTTTCGTGTTCTTCGCCACGGTCGTCGGGAAGTTGTTTTTCCCTGCGGACATGCCCGAATGGCTGCGCTTGATGCAAACGTTTGGGATTTTCGCCGCCGGCTACCTGGCGCGCCCGCTGGGCGGCATCGTCATGGCGCACTTTGGCGACTTGCTGGGGCGCAAGAAGATGTTCACCTTGAGCATCTTCATGATGGCCGTACCGACGCTGATCATGGGGCTGCTGCCGACGTACGCGCAGATCGGCATGTGGGCGCCGATCCTGCTGTTGCTGATGAGGGTGATCCAGGGCGCGGCCATCGGCGGTGAAGTGCCGGGCGCCTGGGTCTTCGTGTCCGAGCACGTGCCCTCGCGCAATATCGGGTACGCCTGCGGAACCCTGACCGCTGGCCTGACATCCGGGATTCTGCTCGGTTCGCTGGTCGCCACCGCGATCAACAGCATCTATACGCCTGACGAGCTGGCCGACTATGCCTGGCGGATTCCGTTCCTGCTGGGTGGCGTGTTCGGGCTGTTCGCGGTGTACCTGCGTCGCTGGCTGCATGAAACCCCGGTGTTCGCCGAACTGCAGGCGCGCAAGGCCTTGGCCGAAGAAGTGCCGCTGCGGGCGGTACTGCGCGATCACCGTGGCGCCATTGTGCTGTCGATGCTGCTGACCTGGCTGCTGTCGGCCGGGATCATCGTGGTGATCCTGATGACCCCGACCGTGTTGCAGACGGTCTATGGCATTGCCCCCACCGTGGCCCTGCAAGCCAACAGTGTGGCCATCGTGCTGCTGAGCCTGGGTTGCATCGTGGCCGGGATGCTGGCCGACCGCTTCGGGGCAGGGCGCGTATTCGTGGTCGGTAGCCTGGCGCTGCTGGCCAGTTCCTGGGGCTTCTACCACAGCCTGGTCGAACACCCGGAGTGGCTGTTCCCGCTCTATGCCCTGACTGGCCTGTTTGTCGGCATCGTCGGCGCGGTGCCCTATGTCATGGTTCATGCATTCCCGGCCGTTGTGCGTTTTAGCGGGTTGTCCTTCTCCTACAACCTGGCCTACGCCATTTTCGGTGGCCTGACCCCGATGGTGGTCACCTACCTGCTCAAGTTCAGCCCGATGGGCCCGGCCTATTACGTGGCCGGTATCTGCACCATTGGTCTGCTGGTCGGCCTCTATCTGATGGCCAAGAAACGCTGAAGCCCTTCTAGTTCCCCGCCTCGCAACATTTTGAAAAGGCCATCACCGAAACTCGGTGATGGCCTTTCATCTAATTGTCACATTCGGTTCATAGAGTGTTCATACGGCCTGCAGATACTTGGGCCCGATCCATCTCACCCCCAATTCCTGCTAGGAGTAAGGCATGAAACTGAAGCGTTTGATGGCGGCCCTGACTTTCGTCGCCGCTGGCGTTGCCACCGCCAATGCGGTTGCCGCTGTTGACCCTGCTATTCCGACCTACACCAAGACCACCGGTGTGTCGGGCAACCTCTCCAGCGTCGGTTCCGATACCCTGGCGAACCTCATGACTCTGTGGGCCGAGGCCTACAAGAAGGAATACCCGAACGTAAACATCCAGATCCAGGCTGCCGGCTCCTCCACCGCGCCACCCGCGCTGACCGAAGGCACCGCCAACCTCGGCCCGATGAGCCGCAAGATGAAGGACGTCGAGCTGCAGGCGTTCGAGCAGAAGTACGGCTACAAGCCAACCGCCATTCCGGTTGCCGTCGACGCCCTGGCCGTATTCGTCCACAAGGACAACCCGATCAAGGGCCTGACCATGGCTCAGGTCGATGCGATTTTCTCGTCCACCCGCCTGTGTGGTGCCAAGGCCGATGTCAAAACCTGGGCTGACCTGGGTGTGACAGGCGACCTGGCCAACAAGCCGGTCCAGCTGTTCGGCCGTAACTCGGTATCGGGCACCTACGGTTACTTCAAAGAAGAAGCCCTGTGCAAAGGCGACTTCAAGCCTAACGTCAACGAACAGCCGGGTTCGGCTTCGGTCGTACAGTCGATCAGCAGCTCGCTGAACGGCATCGGCTACTCGGGCATCGGTTACAAGACCGCCAGCGTGAAAACCGTGCCTCTGGCCAAGAAAGACGGTGGCGCGTTCGTTGAAGACAACGAAGCCAACGCCCTGAACGGTACCTACCCGCTGTCGCGCTTCCTCTACGTCTACGTCAACAAGGCACCGAACAAGCCTCTGGCCCCGCTGGAAGCCGAGTTCGTCAAACTGGTCCTGTCCCAGGCTGGCCAGCAAGTTGTCGTGAAAGACGGCTACATCCCACTGCCTGCCAAAGTGGCTGAAAAAGCCCTGGCCGACCTGGGCCTGAGCCACGCCAACAAAGGCGTCGCGAAGAACTGAGTGTGAGACAGGTGGGGCCTGGAAATGACCAGTCTCCACCGCAAATTGCGAGTCCGCTGCCAGCACCACTGAGCGGCGGGCTTTTTTGCGTCACTTCATTGTCATGTTTTTGTAATACGGGACCGCTAGGGTGTGCGCATGAATGATCTGGCCAACTCCACCATGACCCAAAATTCTCCCCCCGTGCGGATTGATTTCAATACGCCCGAACTGCAACGCAAGCGTCGCGTGCGTGCGCTCAAGGATCGCCTGACCCGCTGGTATGTACTGGTAGGCGGGCTTGCCGTGCTGGCGGCAATCACCTTGATCTTCTTCTACCTGGCCTACGTGGTCGTGCCGCTGTTCCAGGGCGCCACTCTGACCAGCAAGAAGGCGCTGGAGCCGACCTGGCTGAGCCAGGATGCCGGCAAGCCGCTGATGATTGCCCTGGAAGAGCAGAACCTGGTGGGCATGCGTGTGTCCGACAAGGGCCAGGCATTGTTCTTCGACACCAAGACCGGTGCCGAACTCAAGCGCGTCGACCTGCCGGTGCCGGCCGGTACCCAGGTGACCTCGATCGGTAGTGACCAGCCGGGTAACCCGCTGGTGGTACTGGGCCTGTCCAACGGCCAGGCGCTGGCATTCAGCCACAGCTACAAGATCACCTACCCGGACAACAAGAAAACCATCACCCCTGGCATTGACTACCCCTATGGCCAGGAGCCTTTCGTGCTCGATGAGCAGGGCCGTGCCCTGGAGCATGTCAGCCTCAACGTGAATGGCGAAACCCTGGTGGTGGCCGGCTCTACTGGCGCACACCTGCAAGTGGTCTCGCTGACCCGCGAAGAGAACATGATGACCGGTGAGGTCACCAGCGAGCAGAGCCGTATCGACCTGCCGCAAATGACCGAGTCGGTAAAAGCGATCTTCATCGACCCACGTCAGCAATGGCTGTACGTCATCAATGGTCGGGCCCAGGCGGATGTCTTCAGCCTGCGCGAAAAAACGCTCAACGGTCGCTACAAGCTGCTCGACAACGGCGATGCCGAAGTCACCGCAAGCGCCCAGCTGGTCGGTGGTATCTCGCTGATCATCGGTGATTCCAAAGGTGGCCTGGCCCAATGGTTCATGGCCCGCGACCCGGACGGCGAGCAGCGCTTCAAGCGTATCCGCGACTTCCAGATGGGCAAGGCGCCGATCGTGCAGATCGATGCCGAAGAGCGTCGCAAAGGCTTCATTGCCCTGGACGCCGCCGGCGAACTCGGCGTGTTCCACAGCACCGCCCACCGTACCCTGCTGGTCGAGCCGGTGGCTGAAGGCGCAGGCGTGCTGTCGCTGTCGCCACGTGCCAACCGCATCATCATCGAAGAGGGCGGCAAGCTGCTGCCGCTGACCCTGAAGAACCCGCACCCTGAAGTGTCGTGGAGCGCGCTGTGGAGCAAGGTCTGGTACGAGAACTATGACGAGCCGAAATACGTCTGGCAGTCGACCGCCTCGAACACCGACTTCGAGCCCAAGCTCAGCCTCTCGCCGCTGACCTTCGGTACCCTGAAGGCCGCGTTCTACGCGATGATCCTCGCCGCCCCGCTGGCCATCGCCGCCGCCATCTACACCGCCTACTTCATGGCCCCGGGCATGCGCCGCAAGGTCAAGCCGGTGATCGAGCTGATGGAGGCGATGCCGACCGTAATCCTGGGCTTCTTCGCCGGTCTGTTCCTGGCGCCGTACCTGGAAGGGCACCTGCCGGGTGTGTTCAGCCTGTTCCTGCTGATGCCGATCGGCATCCTGGTCGCCGGCTTCACCTGGAGCCGCCTGCCTGAGTCGCTGCGCCTGCGGGTACCGGATGGCTGGGAAGCGGCCATCCTGATTCCGGTGATCCTGCTCACCGGCTGGTTCGCCCTGTACATGAGCCCGTTCCTTGAAACCTGGTTCTTTGGCGGTGACATGCGCCTGTGGATCACCAACGACCTGGGCATCACCTACGACCAGCGCAACGCCCTGGTAGTCGGTATCGCCATGGGCTTTGCGGTCATCCCGAACATCTACTCGATTGCCGAAGACGCCGTATTCAGCGTGCCGCGCAGCCTGACCCTGGGCTCCCTGGCACTGGGCGCGACCCCATGGCAGACCCTGACCCGCGTGGTCATCCTGACCGCCAGCCCGGGTATCTTCTCGGCGCTGATGATCGGCATGGGCCGTGCGGTGGGTGAAACCATGATCGTGCTGATGGCCACCGGCAACACCCCGGTGATGGAGCTGAACCTGTTTGAAGGTATGCGCACCCTGGCAGCCAACGTTGCCGTGGAGATGCCGGAATCGGAAGTCGGTGGCAGTCATTACCGCGTGCTGTTCCTCGCCGCGTTGGTGCTGCTGATGTTCACCTTCGTGATGAACACCTTGGCCGAGCTGATTCGCCAGCGTCTGCGCAAGAAATACTCGTCGCTTTGATAGAAAGGTAGAGATCCGTGAAAAAGGATTCCCTCAAAAGCTGGTTCAAGAGCGGCGCCCCTGGCGTCTGGATCAGCGGTGGCGCCGTCGCCATCGCGGTGATCATGACCATTGGTCTGCTCTCTGTGATCGCTGTGCGTGGCCTGGGCCACTTCTGGCCGGCCGATTTGATTCAGGCCAACTACACCGTGCCAGGTCAGCCCAACCACGTGGTGGTCGGCGAGGTGGTACAGAAGGAAGAAGTGCCGCGCGTGCGTCTGAAGGGTGCCGGCTTGCCGGTGCCTGATGAAGGCCCGGAGTTCATGACCCGCGAGCTGATCAAGGTCGGTAACCGTGACTTGAACGGCAGCGACTTTACCTGGGTGGTCGGCGAGTGGCTGACCGATCAGCAGACCCCGGTCGACCTGATCGCCCTGGAGCGCCGCGAGTGGGGCAACTTCTACGGCTATCTGGTCAGCGTCAAGGAAGATGGCAAGGTCGTCGCCGAAGGCAAGGCGGCCTGGGCCGAGCTGCAGGCGCGCCTCAAGCGTGCCGACACGCTCGCCGGTGAACTGCAGAAGCTCGAGAAGAAAGACATCGGTGCCATCAACTACGGCCTTGAGCGTCTGCGCCTGCAGACCCGCAAGCTGGAACTCGATGGCAAGCTGGATGCGGCCGCCCAGGCCGATATCGAAGCTGAGCGCGCTGAGCTGAACAACCGCTACAAGGCCATCGAAGAGCGCCTGGGCAGCCTGCATCAGGACTTCGGTCGTGACAGCCTGGTGGCCAAGGACGGCAACGGCCGTGAAGTGGAGATCAACCTGAGCAAGGTGGTCCACGCCTACCAGCCGAACGCCATGGGCAACTTCACCAAGCTGGGCGTGTACTTCGCCAAGGTCTGGGAGTTCCTGAGCGACGACCCGCGTGAGGCCAACACGGAAGGCGGTATCTTCCCGGCCATCTTCGGTACCGTGATGATGACCCTGATCATGGCCGTGATCGTCACTCCGTTCGGCGTACTGGCGGCGGTGTACCTGCGTGAATATGCGCGCCAGGGCCCGGTGACCCGTCTGATCCGTATCGCGGTGAACAACCTGGCCGGTGTTCCGGCGATCGTCTACGGCGTGTTCGGCCTGGGCTTCTTCGTCTACGTGCTGGGTGGCTCGCTCGACCGCTTGTTCTTCCCCGAGGCATTGCCTGCGCCGACCCTGGGTACTCCGGGTCTGCTCTGGGCCTCGCTGACCCTGGCGCTGCTGGCGGTACCGGTGGTGATCGTGGCCACCGAAGAAGGCCTGGCACGTATTCCACGCACCGTCCGCGAAGGCTCGCTGGCGCTGGGTGCAACCAAGGCCGAAACGCTGTGGAAGATCGTCCTGCCGATGGCCAGTCCGGCCATGATGACCGGCATGATCCTCGCCGTGGCCCGTGCCGCCGGTGAAGTGGCGCCGCTGATGCTGGTGGGTGTGGTGAAGTTGGCGCCGTCGCTGCCAGTGGACGGCAACTACCCGTACCTGCACCTTGACCAGAAGATCATGCACCTGGGCTTCCACATCTACGACGTCGGCTTCCAGAGCCCCAACGTAGAAGCTGCGCGGCCGCTGGTATACGCCACCGCATTGCTGCTGGTGCTGGTGATCGCCACCTTGAACCTGTCGGCGGTATGGATTCGTAACCACCTGCGCGAGAAGTACAAGGCGCTGGACAGCTGACAGAACGTTATTAGCCACAAGCGGCAAGCTGCACGCCGCTTTTGCACACACTTGCAGCTGGCAGCTTGAAGCCTGCAGCTACAAACGGAGTGAAATCATGCAACATGAATCCCACGCCCACGGTATCGACATGTCGGCCCTGGGCCGCGACAAGCAGAGCCTGCGTCTGGCAGAAGAAACCGTTGCCATCGAAGTACCTGGCCTGAGCCTGTACTACGGCGACAAGCAAGCCCTGTTCGACGTCAGCATGAACATCCCCAAGCAGCGCGTGACGGCCTTCATCGGCCCGTCCGGCTGCGGCAAGTCCACCTTGCTGCGTACCTTCAACCGCATGAACGACCTGGTCGACGGTTGCCGTGTTGAAGGCGCGATCAACCTGTACGGCAACAACATCTACCGCAAGGGCGAAGAGGTGGCCGAACTGCGTCGCCGTGTGGGCATGGTGTTCCAGAAGCCCAACCCGTTCCCCAAGACCATCTACGAGAACGTGGTCTATGGTCTGCGCATCCAGGGCATCAACAAGAAGCGTGTGCTCGACGAAGCCGTTGAGTGGGCACTCAAGGGCGCGGCGTTGTGGGACGAGGTCAAGGACCGCCTGCACGAGTCGGCACTGGGCCTGTCCGGTGGTCAGCAGCAGCGTCTGGTGATTGCCCGTACCATCGCCGTGGAGCCGGAAGTGCTGCTGCTCGACGAGCCGTGCTCGGCACTGGACCCGATCTCGACTCTGAAGGTCGAAGAGCTGATCTACGAGCTGAAGTCCAAGTACACCATCGTTATCGTTACCCACAACATGCAGCAGGCGGCGCGGGTCTCGGACTACACCGCCTTCATGTACATGGGCAAGCTGATCGAGTTTGGTGACACCGACACCCTGTTCACCAACCCGGCGAAAAAGCAGACCGAAGATTACATTACCGGTCGCTACGGCTAGCGACAGCTGCAAGCTACGCGCTTCAAGCTGCAAGAAGAGTGGCGAGCATGAAGCCCTGGAACGACACGAACAAACTTGAAGCTTGAAGCTTGCTACTTGAAGCTTTTTCGCGGAGCGAAAGCATGATTGATAAAGACAGCCTTACCCACCACATCTCCCAGCAGTTCAACGCCGAGCTTGAAGAGGTTCGCAGCCACCTTCTGGCGATGGGCGGCCTGGTCGAGAAACAGGTCAATGACGCGGTCACCGCACTGATCGATGCCGACTCGGGCCTGGCCCAGCAGGTGCGTGAAGTCGACGACCAGATCAACCAGATGGAGCGCAACATCGACGAAGAATGCGTGCGCATTCTGGCCCGTCGTCAGCCCGCTGCCTCCGACCTGCGCCTGATCATCAGTATTTCCAAGTCGGTAATCGACCTGGAGCGCATCGGTGATGAGTCGACCAAAATCGCGCGCCGTGCCATTCAACTGTGCGAAGAGGGCGAATCGCCCCGGGGTTACGTCGAAGTGCGTCATATCGGTGACCAGGTGCGCAACATGGTCCGCGATGCCCTCGACGCCTTTGCCCGTTTCGACGCTGATCTGGCGCTGTCGGTGGCCCAGTACGACAAGACCATCGACCGCGAATACAAGACCGCCCTGCGTGAGCTGGTTACCTACATGATGGAAGACCCGCGTTCGATCTCACGGGTGCTCAACGTCATCTGGGCCCTGCGTTCGCTGGAGCGTATCGGCGACCATGCGCGCAACATTTCGGAGCTGGTGATCTATCTGGTGCGCGGTACCGACGTGCGTCACCTGGGCCTCAAACGTATGAAGGAAGAGGTCGAAGGCGGCAGCGAAAAGGCTAATGTTCCGGCTGTAACTGACGATAAGTAAGACTGCCCCGTGTAAGAACGCCCGGCCTTGGCCGGGCGTTTTCGTTTGTGGGGGGAGTACTTCAAAGGCAGCCGCGAACGGAATCACGCGTCCCGGTGTGAGCCAATGTTTGGCAAATGGCCATCAGTCAGCGTTATGCTGGTCGGGATGCGATAGGAGTGGCGATGAGTAAAGTCAGTGTGTTGGTGGTCGATGATGCGCCGTTCATTCGCGACCTGGTGAAAAAGTGCCTGCGCAACCACTTCCCGGGCGTGGTCATCGAAGATGCCATCAACGGCCGCAAGGCGCAGACCCTGCTGTCACGCCAGGCCTTTGACCTGGTGCTGTGTGACTGGGAAATGCCGGAAATGTCCGGGCTTGAATTGCTGACCTGGTGCCGTGAGCAGGCGTCGATGAAGACCTTGCCGTTCATCATGGTGACCAGCCGTGGCGACAAGGAAAACGTGGTGCAGGCGATCCAGGCCGGTGTCTCGGATTTTGTCGGCAAGCCCTTCACCAATGAACAGCTGCTGACCAAGGTCAAAAAGGCCCTGACCAAGGTGGGCAAGCTCGATGCCTTGATGGCCAGCGTCCCGGCCCGTGCCCATTCGGCGTTTGCCAATGACTCGCTCAATGCCCTCACCGGTGGACGGGCAGAAACGGTAAAGGCTCCGGCTCCGGCTCCGGCTCCGGCGGTAGCCGCTGCAGAACCGGCCAAGCCGCAGATCAACCCGCCCCAGCCAGCCACTGGCCGTGGCCAGGGGCAGCTGCGTCTGCCAAGTGGCGTTCAGCCTTGCGTGATCAAGGCGCTGAGCCTCAAGGAAGCGCTGCTGGTGGTGCGTCGCGGTGAGACCCTGCCTCAGGTGCTTGAAGGCGCCGTACTGGACCTGGAGCAGGGCGAGAACGCCGAGGTCGCCCGGCTTAACGGCTACCTGCATGCCGTCGCAGCGCTGGAGCCCAAGCCCGACAGTGACTGGCTGCAACTGACCTTCAAGTTTGTCGACCAGGACGCCCAGAAGCTCGACTACTTGTCGCGGCTGATTGCCCGGGGTACGGCGCAGAAGCACTTCGTACCGGGTGCTTGAGACCTGATCGCGGGGCAAGCCCGCTCCTACAGTAGGAGCGGGCTTGCCCCGCGAGAGCTTTACCATTCGTCCACTGGCACAACGCCGAAACACCCCCGCCCGGTCCACGGCAAAATCTGCTGCTAGGCTTCGACAGATCACGAACTGTCAAAAAGCCACCACCCATGCCCGCACGCACTTTGCTGTTCTGCGCCTTGATCGCGGCTTGCGGCCCGGCACTGGCGATGACCCTCTACAAACACACTGACGAGTTCGGCGTGGTCTCCTATTCTGACCGCCCACTGCCGGGTGGCAGCGCGTTCGTGTTTCGCGATCGAATGTTCGAGCAGCTGGAGCATCAGGTACACCTTCAGGCGACCCCGTTCGCTGGTGGGGTGCGTTTTACCGCACGCAACGACACCTACGCACCGGTCGAAGTAGAGCTGCGCCTGGAGCGCTTGAGCAACGTCCAGGGCGGCACCTCGCGGATTGTCCGGCGGGTGCTGCCGCCGCGCATCACGGTGCCGCTGACGGTGCTCAGTGCGCGCCAGCCGGGCAAGTCGGTGGGCTACCAGGAGAAGTTCAGGTACGCCCTGGGCAACCCCGCCCAGCGTCAGCAGGCGTTTCGTTACCCGTTACCGTGGCGCGGCGGGCCGTTCCGGCTGACCCAGGGCTCCAATGGGCGCTACAGCCATTTCGGCCCAAAGGGGCGTTACGCCATGGACATCGCCATGCCCGAAGGCACGCCGATCATTGCCGCAAGGGCCGGGGTGGTGATCAAGACCGAGAACAACCAGAGCGGACGCGGGACGAACCCGGCGGGGAATTTTGTACGGATCCTGCACGACGACGGCACCATGGGCGTATACCTGCACCTGATGCGCGGTTCGGTCGTGGTCAGAGAGGGGCAGCGAGTGGTCTACGGTACGGCGCTGGCCAAGTCCGGCAACACCGGCAACAGCACCGGCCCGCATTTGCACTTTGTGGTGCAGCGCAACGTCGGGCTGGCGCTGGAGTCGATCCCTTACCAGTTCAACCAGCCCGTCGGTGGGTTGCCGAACTTCACCGCCGGCAACCCGTGAGGCGGCTCAGTCGAGCTTGAGCACCTTGGCCAGGACGATTTTCGGGCCTTTCATCTTCTTGATGATGATGCGCAGGCCTTCGACTTCCAGTACTTCTTCTTCTTCCGGAACCCGCTTGAGGGTCTCGTAGACCAGGCCGGCGAGGGTTTCCGCCTCGATGTGGTCCAGGTCCACCCCCAGCAGGCGCTCGACCTTGAACAGCGGGGTATCGCCACGCACCAACAACTTGCCTGGCTGATAGGCGAGGATGCCGCGTTCGGCCTTGCGGTGTTCGTCCTGAATGTCGCCCACCAGCACTTCCAGCACGTCCTCCATGGTCAGGTAGCCGATCACTTTGCCGTCGGCTTCTTCGACCAGGGCGAAATGTGCGCCACCCTTGCGGAACTGCTCCAGCAAGTGGGACAGCGGCATGTGGCGCGACACGCGTTCCAGCGGTCGGGTCAGTTCGGCCAGGTTGAAGGACTCCGGGATGTGGTCCAGGTCCGCCAGTTCCAGCAGCAGGTCCTTGATGTGCAGCAGGCCGATGAATTCACCGCGCTCGGCATCCAGTACCGGATAGCGGCTGAATTTGTGCCGGCGGAACATCGCGAGGATTTCCTTGAGCGGCGCATCGGCATCCAGGCACACCATGTCTTCGCGGGAGTTGGCCCAGTCGACCACTTCCAGCTCACCCATTTCCACCGCCGAGGCCAGTACGCGCATGCCTTGGTCGCTCGGGTCCTGGCCGCGGCTGGAGTGCAGGATCAGCTTCAGTTCGTCACGGCTGTAGTGGTGCTCGTGGTGGGGGCCCGGCTCGCCCTGGCCGGCAATGCGCAGGATGGCGTTGGCACTGGCGTTGAGCAGGTAGATGGCCGGGTACATCAGCCAGTAGAACAGGTACAGCGGCACGGCAGTCCACAGCGACAGCAGTTCGGGTTTGCGAATGGCCCAGGACTTGGGTGCCAGTTCGCCGACCACGATGTGCAGGTAGGAAATCACGAAGAAGGCGCTGAAGAACGACACGGCCTTGATGACTTCCGGGGATTGGACCCCGACAGCGGCCAGCAGCGGCTCGAGCAAGTGCGCGAAGGCCGGCTCACCGACCCAGCCCAGCCCCAGGGAGGCGAGGGTGATACCCAGCTGGCAGGCCGACAGGTAAGCGTCCAGTTGGTTGTGCACGGTGCGCAGGATTTGCCCGCGCCAGCCATGCTGCACGGCAATCGACTCGACTTTGGTCGAGCGCAATTTGACCATGGCGAACTCGGCGGCAACGAAAAAGCCGTTGAGCAGAACCAGCAGCAGAGCAAAAAGAATCATGCCGAAATCGGCGAACAGTGAGGCGAGGCTAATACCTGGGGAAGGGTCCATGATGGGGTTTTACGGGGTCCGTCATTTGAAAAAGAAGAGAAGTACAGTGCCAGCATGCGCTGGCACCGGTCCGCCAATGTAGCGGCTGAGTGCGCGATTGCCTAGGGGCGCGGCTTAGGAGGCCATGCGCGAGGCGATCTGGATGGGCGCGAAATGGCAGGTGAAGGTGCTGCCATGTCCCGGCACGCTACTGATCTCCAGGCGCGCCCGGTGGCGTAGCAGCACATGCTTGACGATCGCCAGTCCCAGCCCGGTGCCACCGGTGTTGGAGGCACGGCTGGAGTCGACCCGGTAGAAGCGCTCGGTCAGGCGGGGCAGGTGTTTGGCGTCGATGCCGATACCGGAGTCCTGGACGCTCAGGTGCGCGCCCTGTTCGTCGGCCCACCAGCGA
Organism: Pseudomonas sp. JQ170C; assembly: GCF_035581345.1. Lineage (NCBI taxonomy): Bacteria > Pseudomonadati > Pseudomonadota > Gammaproteobacteria > Pseudomonadales > Pseudomonadaceae > Pseudomonas > Pseudomonas sp. JQ170C. The sequence continues at coordinate 5,854,479 of NZ_CP141608.1, read as the reverse complement.
ATGCGGATCTGGCCGCCATCCTGGGTGTACTTGACCGCATTGAACACCAGGTTGGAGAAGGCGCTGCGCAGTTCGGCCTCACTGCCTTTGAGGCGAACGCCGGGGGTCGCCTCCAGGGTAATGCGCTGGTTGCGCTGGCCGGACAGGGCCTGGGCATCGCCCTTGATCGACTGCAGCAATGCATCGACGGCCACGGGCTGGTTGTCGGAGGGGTAATCGGTGGCTTCCAGCTTGGCCAGCAACAACAGATCGTTGAGCAGGGTCTGCATGCGGCCGCCTTGCTGCTGCATTTGCTGCAGCGCCCGGACCCAGCGCGGGTTTACCTCTTCGACGTTGTCGAGCAGGGTTTCCAGGTAGCCGGCGATCACCGTCAGGGGCGTGCGCAGTTCATGGGAGACGTTGGCGACGAAGTCCTTGCGCATCTGTTCGAGCTGATGGATGCGGGTGACATCGCGCACCAGCATCAGGTGCTCGTTGTTGCCGTAGCGGGTGATGTGCAGTTGTACGCGCAGGCGGTCGTTTATCGGCGAAGGGATTTCCAGTGGCTCGAGGTAGTTCTCCTGCTCGAAGTACTCCTTGAAGCGTGGATGGCGCACCAGGTTGGTTACCGGCTGGCCGCTGTCTTGGGGCGTCTTGAGGCCGAGCAGGGTTTCGGCGGCGCGGTTCCACCATTCCAGGTTGCCGTCGCTGTCGAGCATGATCACCGCGTCCTTGAGGGCGGCGGTGGATTCCTGCACCCGGTCGATCACCGCCTGCAGGCGGCCCCGCACGCGCTGGTCGCGGCGTTGCAGGTGATAGATGCTGTCGAACACCTCGCCCCACAGGCCATAGCCGTCGGGGGGCGCTTCATCGGGTTTGTGCAGGCGCAGCCACTCGTGCAGGCGTAGCAGCTGCTTGAGGGTCCAGCCCAGGTAAATCGCCAGGCCCACCGCCAGGCTCCAGCCGTAGTAGCCGCTGATCAGGCCCACCAGCAGGCAAGCGGTGATTAACAGCAGCATGTGGCGAATCAGGGTGCCATGCCAATTCTGGTTCAATGAGGATCCTTAGCGGATCAGCCGTACGTTGCACGCTACAAGCTGCAAGGTTGAAGCGGATCTGCGTTTGCTTTTGCTCTTACTTGAGGCTTGCAGCTTGAAGCCAGCGGCTCCAGTCAACTTTTGGTGGAGAAGCGGTAACCGGTGCCACGGACGGTTTGTACCAGATTTTCGTAAGCCTCACCCAGCGCCTTGCGCAGGCGGCGGATGTGCACGTCGACCGTGCGCTCCTCGACATAGACATTGCCGCCCCACACCTGGTCGAGCAGTTGGCCACGGGTGTAGGCGCGCTCCTGGTGCGTCATGAAGAACTGCAACAGGCGGTATTCGGTGGGGCCCATTTCGGCCGGCTTGCCGTCGATGGTCACGCGGTGGCTGATCGGATCGAGCAACAGGCCACCGACTTCGATCGGGGCTTCACCATCGCTTGGGCCGGCACGACGCAGCACGGCTTTAAGGCGGGCGACCAGCTCGCGTGGCGAGAACGGCTTGGTGATGTAATCGTCGGCACCGACTTCAAGACCTTGGATCTTGTTGTCTTCCTCACCCTTGGCGGTGAGCATGATGATCGGAATGTCGCCGGTCAGTTCGTCACGCTTGAGGCGGCGGGCCAGTTCAATGCCCGAGGTGCCCGGCAGCATCCAGTCGAGCAGGATCAGGTCGGGCTTGCGGTCGACGATGATGGCGTGGGCCTGCTGGGAGTTTTCCGCTTCCAGGCAGTCATAGCCGGCCATTTCCAATGCAACGGCGATCATCTCGCGAATCGGCGCTTCGTCGTCAACGATCAGAATGTTCCTGCCAACCATGTTTAAACCTCTTCCCATTCAGGTGTCTTGGCCCGCATTAGATAACGGAATTATTGCAGTCGTGTGACAGGTCGTGGGCTGTTGCAGCAACATTCTGTTACTGGGCTAGGCTTAGATTCCCTCTCCCGAGAATCACGGTGGATCCAATGACACGACATACGCTGAACTGGATGGCGCTTTTTACTGCAGTGGCACTGGCGTTGCCAGGGATAGCGTCGGCCCATCATGCCATGATGAAAGACGGTGTGATGGTCGACCATGCGGGGATGACGCTCTACACCTTCGACAAGGATTCGGGCGGCAAATCCATGTGCAACGATGAGTGTGCCAAGAACTGGCCGCCGCTGATGGTCAAGGATGGCGACATGGCCGAAGAGGGGTGGACGCAGATCAAGCGCGATGACGGTTCTATGCAGTGGGCCTACAAAGGCAAGCCGGTGTACACCTTCGTCAAAGACAAGAAAGCCGGTGACATGACCGGCGACGGCATGAAGGATGTCTGGCACGTGATCAAGTAATCGGGCCGCCCCTGCGCTGGCGGCCCGAGCGTCGTCAGCGCAGGGCGTAGTCGACAACGATGCTGAGGAAGATCAGCAACCCGGCCCAATGATTGTGCAGGAAGGCCTTGAAACAGGATTCGCGATCCAGGTTGCGGGTCGACCAGTACTCCCACACGAAGCAGATCAGCGCCGCCACCAGTCCCAGGTGGAACCAGCCGCCCAGTTCAAAGCGGTTGCCGGCCATCAGCAAACAACCCAGCGACAGTACCTGCAAGGTCAGGATGATGGTTCGGTCGGCTTCGCCGAAGAGGATCGCCGTCGATTTGACGCCGATCTTCAGGTCATCGTCGCGATCGACCATGGCGTAGTAGGTGTCGTAACCCACAGTCCACAGCACGTTGGCGATGTACAGCAGCCAGGCAATCGCCGGCAGCTCGCCGTTGGCCGCCGTGAAGGCCATGGGAATGCCCCATGAGTAGGCAGCCCCGAGCACCACTTGCGGGTAGTAGGTGTAGCGCTTCATGAACGGATAACAGGCCGCCAGCGCCACCGCGCCGAACGACAGCCAGACGGTGGTGGCGTTGGTGCACAGCACCAGCAGGAAACTCACCCCCACCAGAATCGCGAACAGCACCAGGGCCTCGCGGGCATTGATCCGGCCGGCGGCCAGGGGGCGGTCGGCGGTGCGCTTGACGTGGCCATCGACCTTGCGGTCGGCAAAGTCGTTGATGGCGCAGCCTGCCGCACGCATGAGCACCACACCGAGGGTGAAGATCAGCACATTGGCCAGGGTCGGCGAACCCTTGGCGGCAATCCACACCGCCGAGAGGGTGGGCCACAGTAGTAGGTAGATGCCGATGGGGCGGTCCATGCGGCTGAGCTGAATGAAGTCCCAGGCCCGTGGATGCAGGCGATTGAGCGACTTGAGCAGCTGCACGTACATCAGCGGATCTCCCCGGAAATATCAGCGGCCTGCCACAGCGCGGGCAGGAAGACTTCGGCAACCAGCACACTCAGCCCGGCGCGATCAAAGCGCGAGCGGCGTCCCCACAAGGTGTCGCTGGCGTCGGCGGCGGGCAGCCAGGCCTTGGGGTAATGACAGACTTCGATGGCCCGGCGGGTAAAGGCCTGGTCGCAGAACAGCAACTCGCCCAGGGAGCGACTGCCCAGTGCTTCCATGTCCAGTCCGCCGCTTTCCAGGGCACTGCGTGCTGCCACGCTACGGGCGAAGACCCAGGCCTGGCCATGACCACGCAGATACACCTCGCGCACCCAGCCTTCGCTGCCAGGCGGCAGATCCAGCGCCTGGCATTCGTCATCACGCAGCGGCTGCCAGCCTTCGCAAAGGGGTGTAACAGAAAAGTGATCGGCGGATAATTGGGTCAGGCGACGGGTCAGGGACCCTTCATCGAACAACCAGTCAAGGACGGCAGGCATTGCGCTGTCTGCTACCTGCGAGTACTGCAACCATTCTGCAGCGGGCGCTTGCGATGTTTCGTACGGCACGATGGTATGGATTAACAGGCCAAAGAGACCGCGAGCTTAGCATGAATGCCCAATCCGGCTTGCATGCTGGCACCTGGCTCCAGTACAAAGCCCCTCCTTGATGGTCGCCACCGTAACGTTTCCCAGAGCGACCACTCCAAAGCCTGAGTTTGTTGAGGAAGTGTGTGATGAAAAAGTGGCAGTGTATTGTTTGCGGCCTGATCTACGACGAGGCTGAAGGGTGGCCGGATGATGGAATTGCCCCGGGTACTCGCTGGGAAGATGTACCGGCGGACTGGCTGTGCCCCGACTGTGGTGTCGGCAAGATGGACTTTGAAATGATCGCAATCGGCTGATCAATTTTTAATCAAATACTTTAAGGAAAGCACGGCATGACGGCTCCAGTGGTAATTGTCGGTACAGGCTTGGCGGGTTACAACCTGGCCCGCGAATTTCGCAAGCTCGACGGTGAAACGCCGCTGCTGCTGATTACTGCCGACGATGGCCGTTCATATTCCAAGCCGATGCTTTCCACCGGTTTTGCCAAGAACAAGGATGCCGACGGCCTGAGCATGGCAGAGCCCGGCGCCATGGCGGAACAGCTCAAGGCTGAAGTGCGTACCCATACTCGCATCAGCGGTATCGACCCGGGCCACAAGCGCCTGTGGATCGGCGAGGAACAGGTTCCTTATCGTGACCTGATCCTGGCCTGGGGGGCGCAAACCGTGCAGGTGCCGGTAGAAGGCGACGCCGGTGACGCGATCTTCCCGATCAATGATCTGGAAGATTACGCCCGCTTCCGTGCCGCCGCCGCAGGCAAGCGGCGGGTGCTTATTCTTGGCGCTGGCCTGATTGGCTGTGAGTTCGCCAATGACATGAGCCTGGGCGGCTTTGAAGTCGAGCTGGTGGCGCCGTGCGAGCAGGTCATGCCGACGTTGCTGCATCCTGCGGCCGCGGGTGCGGTGCAAGCGGGTCTGGAAGGGCTGGGGGTGCGTTTTCACCTGGGGCCGGTGCTGACGCGCCTGCAGCGCGTTGAGCACGGGCTCGAAGCGCACCTGTCCGATGGCACGGTCATTCCTTGTGATCTGGTGGTGTCGGCCGTTGGTCTGCGACCACGCATCGACCTGGCCGCGGCAGCCGGCCTGCAGGTCAATCGTGGCGTTGTGGTCGACCGTCAACTGCGCACCTCCCATGGCAGCATCTATGCCCTGGGCGACTGCGCCGAGGTCGACGGCCTGAACCTGCTGTATGTCATGCCGTTGATGAGCTGCGCGCGGGCGCTGGCGCAGACCCTGGCCGGCAACCCGACCGCGGTTTCCTACGGCCCGATGCCGGTAACGGTGAAGACCCCGGCCTGCCCACTGGTGGTTTCGCCGCCACCCCATGGCCGTGAGGGTCAATGGCAGGTCGAAGGCCAGGGCATCGACCTCAAAGTGCTCTGCCATGACGTGGACGGCAACTTGCTGGGCTACGCGCTGACCGGCTCGGCGGTGATGGAGAAGCTGGCTCTAAATCGGCAACTTCCGGCGTTAATGGCATAAACGACGGGCGTTCTGTCGGATTCCCCCTGCCATTGCACTAACAATGGCCGCTCAGAGACTGGCGCGGCCCCTGACGGCGTGCCATTCTCACTGCCGTCTGCCGCAGTTTAGAGCCTGCGGTGCCTTGGGCGCTGCTCCTTGAAGAGCAGCACGGCATAACAACAAAAAAACCGTCAAAGAGGCTTCACTATGCGTAAACCAGAACTCGCCGCAGCCATTGCTGAAAAGGCCGATCTCACCAAAGAGCAAGCCAACCGCGTACTCAACGCCGTGCTCGAAGAAATCACCGGCGCCCTGCATCGCAAGGACAGCGTTACGCTGGTCGGCTTCGGTACGTTCCTGCAGCGCCATCGCGGTGCCCGCACCGGCAAGAACCCGCAAACCGGCGAGCCGGTGAAGATCAAGGCCAGCAACACTGTGGCTTTCAAACCAGGTAAATCCCTGAAGGACAGCGTCAATCCGTGATGCCTCACACAGATCGATTGCAGTAGAAGACGGGCACCCGACACGGTGCCCGTTTTTTTGCGCACCATGCCGCTAGCAAGCGGGTCAGTGATCTCGTTGATATGAACTCGTCGCCTATGGTGTTTTCGCAGCGAGACTATAAACTGCTCCGCCAGTCACTTTTTAGTCGAGGCGTGTGCATGAAGTTTCGCTTTCTCCTTTGGGCCATGGGGCTGCTGATGGCCAAGGCCAGCCGCAAGAATCCGGCATTCCAGCAACAACTGGCAGACAAGGACCTGGTGTTCCAGCTACAGACCCTCGATGGCAAGGTGGCTCGCCATTTTGTCGTCAAGGATATGCGTATCCGCAGCCAGTCCGGCACCCACGCAGCTCCCGCCTTTGCCATTGCCTTCAAGGACGCCGCATTCGGCTTCGCTACCTTGCAGGCGAAAAACAAGCAATTGGCGTTCATGCAGGGGATTCAGGACAAGAGCATCCAGATCAAGGGCAATCCGGCGCTGGTGATCTGGTTCCAGGGCCTGATGAAGTACCTGAAACCGAAAAAGAAAGCCTGACCCTAGGGGTCAGGCTGTTTGCTCAGTGCTGGTTGAACTGCGAGGCCAGTTCACGCAACAGCACTTCGGCCTCAAGCACCTTGTTCACCACATCCTCGGCTTTCTCGCGAGGAATGTTCAGGCGCTCCAGCAACTCGTCCGGAATAGGCTCGACCGGCCCCGAACCGATACCCCGCACGCGCAAAAGGCGAATCGCCAGGCACACCAGGTTGGGGAAGGCGGCATGGTCACCGTCGTACTGCGGGTCATGCTGAAAGCGCAGGGCTGTGGCCAGTTCCTCGGGCATGTCCCAGAAGCGCATCAACCAGGCACCGATCTGCTCGCGGCTGATCCCCAGCAAATGCTGTTCGACATAGCTGTGGCACAGGTGCGGGTTGACCTCCAGGTGGCGGCAGATCAGCGAAAAGTGCGGCGGGAATACATGCGCCAGCAGCAGGTAGCCGAAGTTGTGCAGCAAGCCGGCCAGGTACGTGAGGCCGGCTTCCGGGCGTTCCGCGCGGGGGATGGCGCGGGTCAGGCCCTCGATCACGGCGGCGGTGTAGATCGACTGTTGCCAGTATGGCGTGGTGTCCTGCGGGTGGTCCTTGGGCAGGCTCAAGGTCTTGCCCAGTGCCAGGCCCAGCGCCAGGTTGATGACCAGATCAAAACCCAGCACGCGGACAATGGCGTCTTCGACGGAGCGGATCTTGCCCGGTGAAGCGTAGTAGGGCGACGCCGCCCAGCTGACAACCTGGGCCGCCAGCGCCGGGTCGGTCTCGACCACGCCGGTGATGTCGTCGATGGTCGCGTTGGGGTCGACGCGCAGCTTGATGATCTTTTGCGCGGTTTCCGCCAGGGGTGGAATCTCGATGGTGCTTTCCAGGCGTTGCTGGATGCGCCGGGCGGTGAAGGCCTGGACCGCCTGGGTGATTTCTTCGCGGTCGTCGGCCGGGCGATCGAGGTTGGGGCGAATGCTGCTCAGGCGCTCACCGAAGTTGCCGGCGCTGGCTTTGCTGAGCATTTTCTTGAAGTCGTCGCGCTCGATCTCCAGCAACAGGCCGGCTTCACCGGAGTGCACCAGCAGCTTTTCAGGCTTGAGCAGGCTCTCTTCATAGAGGCAAGGCGAACTGGTCAATGCAGGAATGCCCGGCAGCATCTTCAGGCCATGCTTGTCGAGCATGTGCTTGAGGCGTTCCAGGGGCACGGCGGCAAGCTTGCGGCCAGTGAGTTCGGCGAGGCGGTTGAGGTCGAGCAGCTGGCTCTGCGGGAACAGCACCATCAGCGCGCCGACTGCGTCATCGAGCAATACGGCCTGGACCTTGCGCTCGGACAGCAGCTGCGAGTGATCCAGCACTTCGCGGTAGGCGATGCCGAGCTTTTCGAGCAGCAGCCGGATAACAGACGGAGCGTGGGGGGTTGCGGTGTCCAGAGCAACTTCAGTCATGGTCTGTATCCAGAAATTTTACAATCGCAAGAGTATAACCAGCTTGGGCCTCAAGCTGGATCCATTCTGGGACAGGCGTCACACTTGTCCGTATTGCTGACCATGACGCAGCCAGCGCTCAAGCAGCGGGCTGACATGCTCCGGCCAGCGTGCAAGCAGGGCCTGGGCGGCATCGCGCACGGCGGGAAGCAGGTCGGCGTCTCGCATCAGGTCGGCAACCTTGAACTGCAGCAGGCCGGTCTGGCGGGTGCCGAGCATTTCACCCGGGCCACGCAGCTCGAGGTCTTTCTCGGCAATGATGAAACCATCGTTGGTTTCACGCATGATTCCCAGGCGTTCGCGACCAATCTGCGACAGTGGCGGATGATAGAGCAACACGCAATGGCTCGCCGCACTGCCACGACCGACCCGGCCGCGCAGCTGGTGCAACTGGGCCAGGCCCAGGCGTTCGGGGTTCTCGATAATCATCAGGCTGGCGTTGGGCACGTCGACCCCGACTTCGATGACCGTGGTCGCCACCAGCAATTGCAGCTGGCCTTGCTTGAATTCGGCCATGACCGCCGCCTTTTCAGCAGGCTTCATGCGCCCGTGGATCAGGCCGACGCGCAGTTCACCCAAGGCACTGCCGAGCTCCTCGAAGGTGGTTTCGGCGGCCTGGCAGGTCAGTTCCTCGGACTCTTCGATCAGGGTGCAGACCCAGTAGGCCTGGCGCCCCTCGGCGCAAGCGGCGCGAACCCGCTCGACCACCTCGAAGCGTCGGCTGTCGGCTACCAGGACGGTGTTTACCGGCGTACGACCCGGGGGCAGCTCGTCGAGGATCGACGTGTCCAGGTCGGCATAGGCGCTCATGGCCAGGGTGCGCGGAATAGGGGTGGCGGTCATGATCAGCTGATGTGGGCATAGCTGGCCACCGACGCCCTTCTGGCGCAGTGCCAGGCGTTGCTGCACGCCGAAGCGGTGCTGTTCGTCGATGATCGCCAGGGCCAGGTTCTTGAACTTGACCTCGTCCTGGAACAGGGCATGGGTGCCGACCACCATCGGGGCACCGCCGGCGATCTGCTCCAGGGCACTGGTGCGGGCCTTGCCCTTGAGTTTGCCGGCCAGCCAGGCGACTTCGATGCCCAGCGGCTCCAGCCAGCGTTTGAAGGTGACGAAGTGCTGTTCTGCAAGAATCTCGGTGGGGGCCATCAGCGCGACCTGATAACCGGCTTCCAGGGCTTGCAGGGCGGCGAGCGCAGCGACCACGGTCTTGCCGGCGCCCACGTCTCCCTGGACCAGGCGCAGCATCGGCTCAGGCTGGCTGAGGTCGTAGGCGATCTCGTTGCCGACCCGCTGCTGGGCGCCAGTGGGAGCGAAGCCGAGGTTGGCCAGGTACTGCTGCGGCAACCGGGTCGCCTTGGGTAGAACAGGGGCACGCTGGGCTCGCAGACTTTCACGCAGACGCTGCTGGGACAGCTGATGGGTCAGCAGCTCTTCAAAGGCGAGGCGGTGCTGGGCCCAGTGCTGACCCTCGGCAAGTTCGTCGACGTCGGCATCGGCGGGCGGGTGGTGCAGGTAGCGAATGGCGTCGTCCAGCGGCGCCAGTTGGTAGTCCCGGGCCAGCTCCTCTGGCAGCCAGTCGGGCAGGCTGCGGGGGCCGAGCATGGCCAGGCTTTGCTGGCAAAGCTGGCGCAGGCGCTGTTGGGTCAGGCCTTCGGTGGTGGGGTAGATCGGGGTCAGGGTCTGTTCCACCGGCACAGGCTCGTCACCGGTCAGGGCGCGGTACTCCGGGTGGTAGATCTCAAGGCCCGAGGCACCGGGGCGCGCTTCGCCGTAGCAACGCAGGTGGGTGCCCCGTTTGAGGCCTTCCTTTTGCGCGTTGCTGAAATGATAGAAGCGCAGGCTCAGGACACCGCTGCCGTCACCCAGGCGCACCAGCAGGCTGCGGCGCTTGCCCATGACCACATCGGTGCCGCTGACCACGCCTTCGATTACCGCATCCTGGCCTGGACGCAGCGCACCGATCGGGACCACACGGGTGCGGTCCTGGTAGCGCAGCGGCAGGTGGAAAAGCACGTCCTGAAGGTTCTCCAGGCCGACTTTGGCGAGCTTCTCGGCCATGGCCTCGCCCACGCCTTTCAAGGCAGTCACCGCTACTTGGGACAACTCCGGCATGGTGGGTTCCTACTGGCTCACGGGCGGCTTGGCCACCGAGCACAGGCGGATGGAGTCGGCGAGGATCTCGATGGCCTTGGGCCGTGGGAAGCTGGCGCGCCAGGCAATGGCAACGGTCCGAAACGGGGCAGGGGGGCTCAGTGGCCGCACTTCGATGACACCGGGGGCGTAGTGGTGGCTGTGCACCGCCGACAGCGGCAGGATCGATACACCCAAGCCCGAGGCGACCATGTGGCGGATGGTTTCCAGGGAGCTGGATTCAACCGTGGTGTGCTTGGAGCCATCGCTGCCCTTGGCCAGTGTCGGGCAAGCTTCGAGCACCTGGTCGCGGAAGCAGTGGCCTTCGCCGAGCAACAGCAGGCTCTTGTCGTTGAGCAGGCTTGCGTCGATGGTTTCCTTCTGGGTCCAGGGGTGCTCGCTGGGCATCAACACATAGAAGGGTTCGTCGTACAGCGGCATGGTCAGGACGTCGGCTTCATTGAACGGCAGGGCAATGATCACCGCGTCCAATTCGCCGTTGCGCAGCTTGTCGCGCAGGATGTGGGTGAAGTTCTCTTCGATGTACAACGGCATCTGCGGGGCGACCCGGTGCAGTTGTGGAATCAGGTGCGGGAACAGGTAGGGGCCAACGGTATAGATGGCGCCGACTTTCAGGGGGGCGGTGAGTTGGTTCTTGCCGGCCTGGGCCAGCTCGCGGATGCCCTGGGCCTGTTCGAGAACTTTCTGGGCCTGGGCAACGATCCCTTCGCCAACCGGCGTCAGGCGTACAGCGCTTTTGCTGCGCTCGAAGATCAGAACACCCAGCTCGTCCTCAAGCTTTTTCACTCCCACCGACAAGGTCGGCTGGCTGACATGGCAACGTTCGGCGGCATGGCCGAAGTGCTGTTCCTGGGCGAGGGTGACGATGTAGCGCAATTCTGTGAGGGTCATAACGTGCGTCCATGAAGTTGCGGCCCCAGCATAGCGGCTGCACTCGATAGACGCACGTTATCAGAGTTGCTTATGTATGACAGAAACAATGCGTCAGCGCTTGTCCAGCGAGTAGACGAAAGGCGCGATCACCTCGATGCTGCCGTTGGTAAGCAATTCTTTCGGCGGTGGTGGTACCGGTTGGGCGCGACGGATCATCTCCAGGGTTGCCCGATCCAGTGCCGCACTGCCCGAACCACCGGCGATGGCGTAAGAAAGAATCTTGCCTTCGCTATCGACCACGAAACGCAGTCGGTTGATGCCTTCCATGCGCATACGCCGGGCGTTTTCCGGGTAACGCTTGTACTTGGCCAGGTGGCGCAACAGATCGCTCTGCCAGGTCGGCAGGGCATTGCTGTTACTGGCGATGCTTGGTGCCGGAGCTGCTGATTTCTGCGCCGGTGCGGTGTTGGGCGGCGTATCGACCACTTCCTCGTCGGCAGGCTTTTCCTGTGGCGGCTCAGGCTTTTTCTCAGGCTTGGGCGGCTGTGGTTTGGCCTTCGGCTTCACCTGTTTGGCGACAGCGATTTTGGGTTTCGGCGCCTCGGCCAGTTTCGGCAGCGGTGGTTCTTCGACCGGCGCTGGCGGCTGTGGCGGGGTCACCACCTTGGGCGGTGGAGGAGGAGCCGGTTCAGGCATCGGAGCCATCTGGATCATCATTGCCGCAGGGGGCAACTCGATCGCCTGGGGCACCGACCAATTGAGCGTCAGCAGCACGGCGATGGCATGGACCCCCAGCACAATCGCCAGACTACTGCTGTAACGCGCCAGCTTATGCCGCGTCTTGATCATTTCTTGGCTGCCGTCTCAAGTCCTACCAGACCGACTTTCAGGTAACCGGCCGCGCGCAGGGTGTTCATGACTTCCATCAGATCGCCGTAGTCCACGCCCTTGTCGGCCTGGAAGAAGATCGTGGTGTCCTTGTCGCCCTTGGTCTTGGCATCGAGTACCGCGCCTAGTTGATCACGCTGGACCTGTTCTTCGCCGACGTAGACGTTCTGGTCAGCCTTGACGCTGAGGAACACCGGCTTCTCGGGCCTTGGCGCCGGCTTGGCCGTGGAGGCCGGCAGGTCGACCTTGATATCGACGGTTGCCAGAGGCGCTGCCACCATGAAGATGATCAGCAGGACCAACATCACGTCGATAAACGGCGTGACGTTGATTTCGTGGTTTTCGGCAAGATCGTCGCCACCCTCATTAAGATGCAGGCCCATGGCTTACCCCACTTTCACCATGTGAGGGGCAGCGGTGCGCTCGCCGGTCTGGTGGTCCAGGTCGCGGCTGACCAGCAGCAGGACTTCTGCCGAAGCATCGGAAACCTGAGCCTTGTAACCGGCGATGGAGCGGGCGAAGACGTTGTAGATCACGACTGCCGGAATCGCGGCAACCAGGCCCAGCGCGGTGGCCAGCAGGGCCTCGGCGATACCGGGGGCAACAACGGCGAGGTTGGTGGTCTGGGTTTTGGCGATGCCGATGAAGCTGTTCATGATGCCCCACACGGTACCGAACAGACCGACGAACGGTGCGGTGGAACCAATGGTGGCCAGCACGCCGGTGCCGCTGCTCATGTTCCGGCCGCTGGCGGCTACCAGGCGCTCAAGACGGAAGCTGACGCGTTCCTTGATGCCTTCCTTCTCGCGGGCGTTGGCCGACAGGCGCATTTCATCCAGGGCATCGTGAACCAGCAAGTGGGCCAGGGTGCCCTCCTTGTTGGCTACATCGCTGGCTTCCTTGAGGGAGGCGGATTTTTTCAGCAGGGCAATTTCGCCACGCAGACGGCGCTTGGCGCCCATCAGCTCGAAGCCCTTGGCGATCCAGATGGTCCAGGTGATGATCGAGGCGATTGCCAGGCCGATCATCACGATTTTGACGACGATGTCGGCGTTTTTGTACATGCCCCATGGGGAAAGGTCGTGGGCCATGCCCAGGCTGGTGTCTTCGACCAGTGCTTCAACTTCTTCGGCTTCAGTGACGGCCTGGCCATCAACCGGAGCAGCAGCCGGGACTGCGGCAGGGTCGACCGGGGTAGCAGCGCCTGGGGCCGCGGGCGCTTCGACTGCAGCAGGTGCGGCAGGTGGCGCGGTCGGCTCATCGGCCAGGGCAACAGGGGCCATGACCAGGCTGAACATCAGCGCGGCGATGGCGCGCCATGCGCGCGGCGTGGTTGGCGAAGCGGAAGGTTGAATACGTGTCATGCTGGCCGGACCTGATGAAGAAGAAAAAGGTGGTTGTCCTTCTAGGCCTCGAGACGGCCGAGAACAATTTTGGGCGGCCATTATTGCAAGTAATTCTTGTTAGCAGAAGTAATAAAGTTGCTTTTTTTCCATATTAGCTAGCCGCCTATCGAGTTATTTGGATAGGCTGGGCCTTTGATTTACGGAGTTTCGGGATGTCTGCGCCTTCAGTTCTGATCGTCGGTTGTGGTGATGTAGGTAGCCGTTTGGCCAAGCAATTGCTCGCGTGCGATTGGCAGGTGAGTGGCCTGCGCCGCAATGTTGGCCAGTTGCCAGCCGGGGTGAAGGCTATTGCCGCCGATGTGTTCGATGCGCAGTGCCCGGCGACCTGGCCGGTTGAAGCGCCGGACTATCTCGTCTACTGCGCAGCGGCCAGCCAGCATGACGAGGCTGGCTACAAGGCGGCCTATGTCGATGGCCTGAAGCATGTTCTGGGTTGGCTCACCGAGCGTGGACAAGCGCCGCGGCGCTTGCTGTTCGTTTCCAGCAGCAGCGTCTATGCCCAGCAGGACGGTGAGTGGATCGACGAAACGTCGGCGACCGAGCCGCAAGGCTACTCGGGCACGGTGATGATCGATGCCGAACAGCTGGCGCTGGCCAGCGGTATCCCGGCAACGATCGTGCGCCTGACGGGTATCTACGGCCCGGGACGTGAATGGCTGCTCAGCCAGGTGCGCCAGGGTTATCGGGTAACCGAGGAGCCACCGCTCTACGGCAACCGTATCCATGCCGAGGACGCCGCTGGTTTGCTGGCATTCCTGCTCAAGGCTGATGCGCAGGGGCAGGCCGTGGATGATTGCTATATAGGTGTGGACGATGCACCGGCGCCATTGGCCGAAGTAGTGGCCTGGCTGCGTAACTATATGGGCGTCACCCAGTGGTCGGAGCAGGAGCGGGTGCGTCGTACCGGTAGCAAGCGCTGCAGTAACGCGCGGGCCCGGGCACTGGGCTGGGCGCCACAGTACCCGAGTTACAAGGAAGGCTATGCGGCGATCCTTGAAGGACGTTCCGAGTAAGCGTCAGGCTATCAGTCGCGCTCGAGCAACCACTGGCGGGCGCCAGGATAGAGCTGGGGCTTTTCATCCGGTTTGGCGCTGTTGAGCGCCCGCAGGATTTCCAGCTGGTCGCCGTCGCGTTTGAAGATCCACGGGGCGCCGTGCTTGTTGCGCTCAAGCCATAGGCTGTCGAACTCGCCGGTCATGTCGGCGCAGTCGCCGGCCAGGCACAGGGCGTAGCGGTCCAGGTTAGGCAGGCCTTCGATGCTGCCGTTGTCGCCAAAGCGCACCACATTGCCTTGGCCTGGGCCTTCGATGATTTCCCATTTGCCACCCAGGTAGGCGCTGTAGAGCGCCTGCTCGAAGCTGGTGCCGGTGCGCGCAGCAATAGGGGCGGAGGACTTGGGTTTCTCGAAATTCTGTTGCGTCAGCAGTTGGCTGGCGTTCTGTACCAATTCATCGCCGTCCAGGGTCAGGACCTGGGCCTGACCATCGCCGAACTCGACCTGGCTTTGTTTTTCGCCGGCCTTGAATTGGCCTTCAACGATCTCGAAACCATTGGTGTAGCTGGCCTGGTTGGCCGCGACGTTGACCTTCCACTCGTAGTTCGGGCCATTCTCGCGCAGGGCCTGGCGCAGGCTGACGCCTTCGGCGGCAGCATCGATGGCTTTCTGGTTGATCCAGATGCCGTTGTAGTCTTCGGGTTTGTGGCTGGAGCAGCCGCTCAGCAGTGCGGCGGCCAATGCCAAGGCAAGCGCATGGCGCATGTCGGGGGTCCTTCCGGGGTAGTGCGGCGGCGAACCGGACGGCTCGCCGCGCGGGGGGATCACTCGAGGACGAGGATCGCGTCCATTTCAACCTGCGAACCGCGTGGCAGGGCTGCAACGCCGATGGCTGCGCGGGCAGGGTAAGGCTGCTCGAAGTACTTGCCCATGATCTCGTTGACCTTGGCGAAGTGGCTCAGGTCGGTCAGGAAGATGTTCAGCTTGACGATGTCCTTGAACGAACCGCCAGCGGCTTCGGCAACGGCCTTGAGGTTCTCGAAGACCTGAACGGTCTGGGCCTCGAAGCCTTCAACCAGTTCCATGGTTTTTGGGTCCAGCGGGATCTGCCCGGACATGTACACCGTGTTGCCGGCCTTGATCGCCTGGGAGTAGGTGCCGATGGCGGCTGGGGCCTTGTCACTGGTGATGACGGTCTTGGTCATGATGACTCCTTGCTGTTATTGGGCTACGCACGCATGCGGGTGATGCGGATCACGCCGGTCAGGGCGCGTAGTTTCTTGATCACGCGGGCCAGGTGTACACGGTCGTGTACGCTGACCACCAGTTGGACCACGCTGATGCGACCATCGCGCTCGTCCATGCTGATTTTCTCGATGTTGCCGTCGGCGGCATTGACGCTGCTGGCCAGCAGGGCGATCAGGCCGCGCTGGTGCTCCAGTTCGACGCGCAGTTCGACATTGAATTCGCCGGTGACATCCTTGGCCCAGGACAGCTGTACGCATTTTTCCGGGTTGTGGCGGATTTCACTGATATTGCGGCAGTTCTCCAGGTGCACGACCATGCCTTTGCCCGCCGACAGGTGACCGACGATCGGGTCGCCAGGAATCGGCGTACAGCATTTGGCGTAGCTCAGTACCAGGCCTTCGGTGCCGCGGATGGCCAGTGGGCCTTCCGGGGTCGGCAGCTGTTCGCCTTCGGTGGACAGGAGGCGGCGGGCGACGACATAGGCCATGCGGTTGCCCAGGCCGATGTCTTCGAGCATGTCCTCGAGCTGCTCAAGGCGGTACTCGCTGAGCATGGCCTGGATGCGCTCCTGCGGGATCTTGTCCAGGGCGCTGTCGAAACCGTTGAGGACTTTGTTCAGCAAGCGCTCACCCAGGCTGATGGACTCGGAGCGACGCTGCAGCTTGAGGGCATGGCGGATGTGCGTGCGGGCTTTGCCGGTGACCACGAAGTTGAGCCAGGCAGGATTCGGACGAGCGCCGGGGGCGCTGACGATCTCGACGGTCGAACCACTCTGCAGTGGCTCGGACAACGGTGCCAGGCGGCGGTTGATCCGGCAGGCAATGCAGCTGTTGCCGACGTCGGTGTGTACTGCGTAGGCGAAATCGACCGCCGTGGAGCCTTTTGGCAGCTCCATGATCCGGCCTTTGGGCGTGAAGACGTAGACCTCGTCCGGGAACAGGTCGATCTTCACGCTTTCGATGAATTCCAGCGAGTTGCCGGCACGTTGCTGCATTTCCAGTACGCCTTTGACCCACTGGCGAGCGCGGGCATGGGTGCCCTTGGGCTGCTCGTCGTCACTGGACTTGTACAGCCAGTGGGCGGCGATGCCGTTGTTGGCCATCTCTTCCATTTCGCGGGTGCGGATCTGGATCTCGATGGGCACGCCGTGCATGCCGAACAGGGTGGTGTGCAGCGACTGGTAGCCGTTGGCCTTGGGGATCGCGATGTAGTCCTTGAAGCGTCCGGGCAGTGGCTTGTACAGATTGTGTACGGCGCCGAGCACGCGGTAGCAGGTGTCTACCTTGTCGACGATGATGCGAAACGCATAAACATCCATGATCTCGTTGAAGGCGCGGCGTTTGCCGCGCATCTTCTTGTAGATGCCATAGAGGTGCTTTTGCCGGCCGCTGACTTCGCCTTCGATACCGTCGACAGCCAGGCAATGGGCCAGCGACTCCTCGATCTTGTTGACGATTTCCTTGCGGTTGCCGCGGGCACGCTTGACGGCCTGGTAGATGCGCGCCGAGCGCATCGGGTGCATGGCCTTGAAACCCAGGTCTTCAAATTCCACACGCACGCTGTGCATGCCCAGGCGATTGGCGATGGGGGCGTAGATTTCGAGGGTTTCTTTGGCGATGCGCCGGCGTTTTTCGCCAGACAGCACTTCAAGGGTGCGCATGTTGTGCAGGCGGTCGGCCAGTTTCACCAGGATCACGCGGATGTCCCGGGCCATGGCCATGGCCATTTTCTGGAAGTTTTCCGCCTGGGCCTCGGCCTTGGTCTCGAAGTTCATCTGGGTCAGTTTGCTGACCCCGTCGACCAGTTCGGCCACGGTTTCGCCAAATTGCGAGCTGAGCGCTTCTTTGGCAATGCCGGTGTCTTCGATTACGTCATGGAGCATGGCCGCCATCAGGCTCTGATGGTCCATGTGCATGTCGGCAAGGATGCTGGCCACCGCCAGCGGATGCGTGACGTAGGCTTCGCCGCTGCGACGGCGCTGGCCGTCGTGGGCTTGTTCGGCGTAGAAGTACGCCCGGCGCACCAGGTTGACCTGGTCGGCGCCGAGGTAGGTCGACAGTCGATCGGCGAGGGCGTCTATGCTCGGCACAGTGTTACCTCCTGCCGAGGAATGGGGCCCTGCGCCGTACCGCATCGACCAGGCATAGGCTTAGACGGCCTCGTTGGCCTCTTCCTCGCTACCGAATGCGAAAGCAGGTTCGACTTCGACGATGGATTCGGCGGCGATGAATTCTGGAGTGCAGATGCCTTCAGCGATTTCACGCAGGGCAACGACGGTAGGTTTGTCGTTTTCCCACGCCACTTTCGGCTCTTTGCCGCCGGTGGCCAGCTGACGGGCACGCTTGGTAGAGAGCATGACCAGCTCAAAACGGTTATCCACGTGTTCTAGGCAGTCTTCAACGGTTACGCGGGCCATGGTCTTCCTCAAGTAGCAAATGCGGTGTTCAGCCCGAATGGGCGAGCGGACTCGATAGTTTAAAAAATCACCAGCCTTTAGGGAAGCGCTGATTTCGATTCGAGTCCTGGATAGGTCGACAATATCCAGTTACAGGGCTCTATTTCAAGCGTCCTGTTGTGGCGGTGGTTTTATGAGCTTCGCGGAGCAAGCCCGTTCCTACGCGGCTATCGGGCTTTATTGGCGGCCTAGCGCATCGCGCAGCCGGGGGGTCAGTTCGTCAAACAGCGTCTGTACCGAACGCAGCGCGCGGCAGTCCGGGCGGGTCAGCAGCCAGAGCTCGGTGTCACAGCCGGGCAAGGCATCGCTCAAGGGCTCGACCCCCGGCAGGGTGTGGGCCATGTAGTCGGGCAGGGCGGCCACACCCATGCCGGCGCTCACCAATTGGGCAATGGCAGAGATGCTGCTGCAGCGGTAGCGGGGCATCACCCCTGGCAGGTGCTCGCTGCGCCAGACCACGGTGGAGTGGTCCTGCATGGTGTCGTCGGGGGCGATCCAGGGCAGGCTGGTTGGGGTTTCCTTGAGCTTTTCGCGAAACTCTTCGCGGCCACACACCACGTAGGAAGCCTTGCCCAGGCAGCGACCGACCAGATGCTCCGGGGGCGAGTTGGTCAGGCGCAGGGCGAGGTCGGCATCGCGGCGGCTCAGGTTGGCGAAGGTGTTGGAGGTGGCCAGCTCAAGCGAAAGTGCCGGGTAGGCCGGCATGAATTCGGCCAGCGCCGGCAGTAACAGGCTGTGCAGCACCGCATCGGTACAGGTCAGGCGCACGGTGCCACTGACCACTTGTTCACCATGCTCCAGGGCCACCCGGGCGGCATCCAGGGCCTGCTCGGCGCGCTCGGCCTGCTCGGCCAGGGCCTGGGCGGTGCCGGTGGGGATGTAACCCTTGCGGCTTTTGACGAACAACGCAGTACCCAGTGCGGCTTCCATGCGCCGGATCGAGCGGAACACCGTTGAAACGTCTACCCGCAGCAGCTCTGCCGCCTTGGCCAGCGAGCGTCCGCGTACCAGGGCGAGGACCAGCGAAAGGTCGGCGTGACTGATCTGATATTGCATGGGTGCACTCTTTACTTGCCTAAATGCCAATGTCTGTTGCGCTGGGGCCATTCTATAGTGAAGCGGCAGCGGTGAATCAACTCACAACGCTGTCAGAATTTTGGAACGTGCGTCCTATTAAAGACGACGTCCGGCAGTTCCCCACGATGGGACTCCTTAAAACAACAAACCAAACCATCGCCGCTCCCGATAGCGCAGCAGTACCTCCCCACAGTCGCCCGATAAAAAATCAAAGGATGCCTAGCCATGACGTCGGTCTCTCCGTGCGCCATCCCTCTCGACGAGATGGGTGAATTTCTCAAGGCCTACCCTGAGGTGCAATTTGTCGATCTGCTGATTGCAGACATGAACGGCGTGGTACGAGGCAAGCGCATCGAGCGTGCGAGCCTGGTCAAGGTCTACGAAAAAGGCATCAACTTGCCGGCCTCGTTGTTCGCCCTGGACATCAACGGTTCTACCGTCGAAAGCACCGGCCTGGGCCTGGATATCGGCGATGCCGACCGTATCTGCTTCCCGATTCCCGGCACCCTGAGCTACGAGCCCTGGCAGAAGCGCCCGACCGCTCAGCTTTTGATGACCATGCACGAACTGGACGGCCAGCCGTTCTTTGCTGACCCGCGGGAAGTGCTGCGTGGTGTGGTGGAGAAGTTCGACGCGCTGGGCCTGGACATCTGTGCAGCCTTTGAACTTGAGTTCTACCTGATCGACCAGGACAACCTCAACGGCCGTCCACAACCGCCGCGCTCGCCGATCTCCGGCAAGCGCCCGCAGTCGACCCAGGTGTACCTGATCGACGATCTGGACGAGTACGTCGACTGCCTGCAGGACATGCTCGAAGCGGCGAAGGAACAGGGCATTCCGGCCGACGCCATCGTCAAGGAAAGTGCCCCGGCGCAGTTTGAAGTGAACATGCACCATGTCGTCGATCCGATGAAGGCGTGCGACTACGCGGTGCTGCTCAAGCGCCTGATCAAGAACATCGCCTACGACCATGAAATGGATTCCACTTTCATGGCCAAGCCCTACCCGGGCCAGGCCGGTAACGGCCTGCACGTGCACATTTCGCTGCTGGACAAGAAGACCGGCAAGAACATCTTTGCCACTGACGACCCAGAGCAGAGCCAGACCCTGCGTCACGCCATTGGTGGTGTGCTGGAGACCATGCCGGCGTCGATGGCCTTCCTGTGCCCGAACGTCAACTCGTACCGCCGCTTCGGCGCTCAGTTCTATGTGCCCAATGCGCCGAGCTGGGGCCTGGACAACCGTACCGTGGCGGTCCGTGTGCCAACCGGCAGCAGCGATGCCGTGCGTATCGAGCACCGTGTCGCCGGCGCGGACGCCAACCCCTACCTGATGATGGCAGCGATTCTGGCCGGTATTCACCACGGCCTGACCAACCAGATCGAGCCGGGTGCGCCTATCGAAGGCAACTCGTACGAGCAGTTGGAGCAGAGCCTGCCGAACAACTTGCGCGATGCGCTGCGTGAACTCGATGACAGTGAAGTGCTGAACCAATACATCAGCCCGGACTACATCGACATTTTTGTCGCCTGCAAGGAAAGCGAAATGGCCGAGTTCGAGGTGTCGATTTCCGACCTCGAATACAACTGGTACCTGCATACCGTGTGATGCCCGGAGAAAACAACAATGGCAACTGCACCACGTGAACACTGGGAACAGCTGTTCCAGACCCTGAAGATCGAAGGCCGCGCCTTTATCGACGGGCAGTATTGCACCAGTGTCGCTGGTGACACTTTCGATTGTTCGAGCCCGGTCGATGGCCGTCATCTGGCGCAGATCGCCAGTTGCGACAGCGCCGACGCCGAGCGCGCGGTGGCCGCTGCGCGCCGCACATTCGACAGTGGTGTCTGGGCCGACCAGGCGCCAGCCCAACGCAAGCGTGTGCTGATTGCCTTTGCCGACCTGCTGCTGGCCAACGCCCAGGAGCTGGCATTGCTGGAAACCCTGGACATGGGCAAGCCCATTGCCGATTCCCTGAGCATCGACATTCCTGCGGCGGCCAATGCCATCCGCTGGAACGCCGAAGCCATCGACAAGATTTATGACGAAGTTGCTGCGACCCCGTCCGATCAGCTGGGTTTGGTCACCCGCTCGCCGGTCGGCGTGGTCGCGGCCATTGTTCCGTGGAACTTTCCACTGATGATGGCCTGCTGGAAGCTCGGCCCGGCCCTGGCCACCGGTAACTCGGTGATCCTCAAGCCGTCCGAAAAATCACCGCTGACGGCGATTCGTATCGCCCAGTTGGCACTTGAAGCCGGTATTCCGGCAGGCGTATTGAACGTGCTGCCCGGTTACGGTCATACCGTGGGCAAGGCCTTGGCCCTGCATATGGATGTGGACACCTTGGTGTTCACGGGTTCCACCCGCATTGCCAAGCAACTGATGGTCTATGCCGGTGAATCGAACATGAAGCGCGTGTGGCTGGAAGCCGGTGGCAAGAGCCCGAACATCGTGTTCGCCGATGCCCCCGACCTGCAGGCCGCCGCCGAAGCTGCCGCTGCCGCCATCGCCTTCAACCAGGGCGAAGTGTGCATCGCCGGTTCGCGCCTGCTGATCGAGCGCAGCATCAAGGCGCGCTTCCTGCCGATGGTGGTCGAGGCACTCAAGGCCTGGAAGCCGGGCCACGCGCTGGACCCGGAAACACGCGTTGGTGCCCTGGTGGATACCACACAACTGGACACCGTGCTGGGCTACATCGAGGCCGGCAAGGCCGATGGCGCCACGCTGCTGACCGGTGGCGAGCGCGTGCTGGAAGACACCTGCGGCGTGTATGTACAGCCGGCAATCTTCGATGGCGTCACCAACGCCATGCGCATCGCCCGCGAGGAAATCTTCGGGCCGGTGCTTTCGGTGATCACCTTCGACAGCGCCGAGGAGGCCGTGGCCATTGCCAACGACTCGCCTTTCGGCCTGGCCGCAGCGGTGTGGACCAACGATATTTCCCGTGCCCACAAGACTGCCCGTGCCCTGCGCGCCGGCAGTGTCTGGGTCAACCAGTACGACGGCGGTGACATGACCGCGCCGTTCGGCGGCTTCAAGCAGTCGGGTAATGGCCGGGACAAGTCGCTGCACGCTTTTGACAAATACACCGAACTCAAGGCGACCTGGATCAAGCTGTAAGGGAGGGTGAACCCATGCAAACTACCACTGACCTGCCGCCTTTGATTGGCATTTCGGCTTGTCGTCAGCAACTTGGCCACAACTCGTCGCATACCGTGGGCGATAAATATGTCGAGGCGGCAGGCTTCGCCGGGATCCCGCTGATTCTCCCGGCGCGGGCCGAGCCGGTCGATCCAATGCGCGTGCTTGAGCGCCTGGATGGCATTCTTTTTACCGGTTCGCCTTCAAATATCGAGCCGCATCATTACAATGGCGCCCCCAGCGTGGAAGGTACGAAACACGATGTGTTTCGCGACCGCCTGACCCTGCCTTTGCTGCAGGCCGCCATTGCCACCGGTGTGCCGGTGTTCTGCATCTGCCGTGGATTTCAGGAACTGAACGTCGCCCTGGGCGGCACCTTGCACCAGCGGGTGCAGGAGCTGCCAGGTTTCCTGGATCACCGCGAGCCGCAGGACGCCCCGCTGGAAGAGCAATACAGCCCGCGCCATAGCGTCACCGTTCAGCCCGGCGGGTTGTTCGAGCGCCTTGGGCTGGAGCCCAGCTTCATGGTCAATTCCCTTCACAGCCAGGGCATCGATCGCCTGGCGGGTGATTTGCGCGCGGAAGCGCGGGCGCCAGATGGGTTGATCGAAGCGGTGTCGATGCCAGACGCCCCGGGCTTTGTAGTCGGTGTGCAATGGCACCCCGAGTACCGCATGGCCGAGAACCCGGTTTCGCTGCGTCTGTTCCAGGCGTTTCGTGAGGCATGCCTGGCCCGTGCAAGGGGCGAGCGTCACCGGGGGAAGGCCCTATGAGGTCATCCGGGTGATCCGGATTTGCAGTATCGGCAACAGGTTTGAATGAGTGAAAGCGGACGCCCTGCGGGGCGTCCTGAAAAACAATACCAAAAGCGGCGGCACTACTCATGAGCGAATTCAAAGCAGGCTTGTCCCCAGGTATGGGACAGGCTCGCACCCAGGCAGACACTGCAGCGAAAGCAACCAAGGGGCTGGCCAAGGGCCGGCTCGGGCTGCTGGCGAGCATTGTGCTTGGCATTTCCACCATTGCACCGGTGTACACCCTCACCGGCGCGCTCGGCCCGACCGTGCGCGAGGTCGGTGCCCATTTGCCGGCGGTGTTCATCGTTGGTTTCCTGCCCATGTTGCTGGTAGCCCTGGGTTACCGCGAGCTGAATTCGGCGGAGCCTGACAGCGGAACTTCCTTTACCTGGTCGGCCCGGGCATTTGGCCCGATGATCGGCTGGATCGGTGGTTGGGGGCTGGTAACGGCAACTACGATCGTGCTGTCGAACCTCGCCGGTGTGGCGGTGGACTTCTTTTACCTCTTTCTCGGGCAAATCACCGGCAGCCACGAGGTGGCTGCGCTAAGCGACAACTTGTTGATCAACGTGGTCACCTGTTGCGTGTTCATCGCCATGGCGGTGTGGATTTGCTGTCGCGGGATTGCCACCACCATGACCGTGCAGTACGGCCTGGTGGCATTGCAGTTGGTGGTCCTGGTGGGCTTTGCCATGGCCGCGTTCGGTGGCTCTTCTGTCGAGACGCCGCCACTGGCGTTTGACCTGGACTGGTTCAACCCCTTCGGTGTCGAGTCGTTCTCGGCATTTACCGCGGGCTTGTCGCTGTCGATCTTCATCTTCTGGGGCTGGGATGTGTGCCTGAGCATCAGTGAAGAATCGGTGGGCAGCGGTGATACCCCTGGCCGTGCGGCGACCCTGACGGTGCTGCTGATTCTGGGCCTGTACCTGGTCACAGCGATTGCCACCCTGCAGTTCGCCGGTATCGGCGATATCGGCCTGGGCCTGAACAACCCGCGTATCCAGGAAAACGTCTTCGCCCACCTGGCAGGTCCTGTCATGGGGCCACTGGCGATCCTGATGTCCATCGCCGTACTGGCCAGCACCGCCGCCTCGCTGCAGTCGACCTTCGTTTCGCCGGCGCGCACCTTGCTGGCCATGGGGTACTACGGCGCGGTGCCGGAGCGCTTCGCCAGCGTCTGCCCACGCTCGAAAACCCCGCGTTATGCCACTATTTGCGCTGGCGTGGCGGCGGCTGTGTTCTACGTCACCATGCGTACCCTGAGCGAGAACGTGCTGGCTGATACCATCACGGCCCTGGGCATGATGATCTGCTTCTACTACTCGCTGACTGCCTATGCGTGCGTCTGGTACTTCCGCCACAGCCTGTTCGACAGCGTGCGTCACTTCCTGATGCGTGGCCTGTGCCCACTGCTGGGGGGAGGCATTCTTTCGGTGATCTTCCTGCAGACGGCATACGACAGCGCTTCGCCTTCGTTCGGCAGCGGTTCGCATGTAGGGGGCTTGGGGCTGGTGTTCGTGATCGCAGTGATCATCACACTGCTGGGGCTGGGGCTGATGTTGCTGTCACGCCTGCGGGCGCCGGCGTTCTTCCTGGGCATGACCCTGCACCGTCACGCCACGGTCTCCAGCCGCCGCTAAGCGGCTGGAGTTGCCGGTTGCTCAGGCAAGCAATTGCTTGAGCAGCTGGCCATGACGCTGCTGCTGGTTCGCCTGCAGCAAGCGGTTGGCGCGGAACACCGCCTTGAGGTCTTCCAGCGCAGTGGCGAAGTCATCGTTGATGATGACGAAGTCATACTCGTCGTAGTGGCTCATCTCGCTTACCGCTTCACGCATCCGACCTTCGATGATCTCGTCGCTGTCCTGGCCACGGTTGGTCAGGCGCTGGCGCAGGGCTTCCTGGGTTGGCGGCAGGATGAAGATCGAGCGTGCCTCGGGCATCAGTTTGCGCACCTGCTGGGCGCCTTGCCAGTCGATCTCCAGGATCAGGTCATGGCCCTGGTCGAGGGTCTGCTGCAGCGCGCTGCGCGAGGTCCCGTAGAAATTACCGAATACCTCGGCCTGCTCGAGGAAGTCACCCTGCTCGATCATGCGGGCGAACTCGGCGTGGTCGACGAAGTGGTAGTTCACCCCGTGTTCTTCGCCTGGGCGCATGGCGCGGGTGGTGTGCGACACCGACACGCGGATGGTCGGCTGGGCGTCGATCAGGGCTTTGACCAGGCTGGTCTTGCCGGCGCCGGACGGGGCCGAAACGATATAAAGGGTGCCGCTGCTGTGATTCATGGTCGGGGTGGCCTTACTCAATGTTCTGTACTTGTTCACGCATCTGCTCGATCAGTACCTTGAGGTTGACCGCGGACTGGGTGCTGCGTGGGTCGAAGGCTTTGGAGCCCAGGGTGTTGGCTTCGCGGTTGAGCTCCTGCATCAGGAAGTCCAGGCGTCGACCGGCGGCGCCACCGGACTTGAGCACCCGGCGAACTTCAGTGATGTGAGTGCTCAGGCGATCGAGCTCTTCGGCGACGTCACTCTTTTGCGCCAGCAGGACCATTTCCTGCTCCAGGCGTTGCGGGTCGAGTTCGGCCTGCATGTCGGCGAAGCGGTCGAGGACCTTTTGGCGCTGGGCGGCCAGCATCTGCGGCACCAGGGCGCGCAGGGTGGTGACTTCGCTGGTCATGCTGTCCAGGCGCTCGTTGATCAGGCGGGCCAATTCGCTGCCTTCGCGGCCGCGGCCGTTCTTGAGCTCCTTGAGCGCCTCGTCAAACAAGGCGATAGCCTCATTGTTGAGGGTTTGTGGGTCGCTGGCATCTGCCACCAGCACGCCAGGCCAGGCCAGCACCTCCAACGGATTCAACGGAGCCGGTTGCTTGATCAGGCTGGCAACGGTCTCGGCGGCCGCTACCAATTGCGCCGCGCGCTCGCGGTCTACCTGCAGCGGCTTGCCGGTGCTCTCTTCGTTGAAGCGCAAGGTGCATTCGACCTTGCCGCGTGACAGGCCCTGGCGCAGGGCTTCACGCACGGCACCTTCGAGGTCGCGCAGGGCCTCGGGCAGACGCAGATGGGGTTCCAGGTAGCGATGGTTGACCGAGCGCAGTTCCCAGATCAGGGTGCCCTGGCTACCGGCGCGCTCGACACGAGCAAAAGCGGTCATGCTGTGCACCATGGGAAGTACCTCGCAAAAGATGGGTCAAGGGAAGCCAACCGGCTGCAAAGGCGCAGGATTGTAGCGCAGTGCGGCGCCAGCTCCCAATCCACTGATGTTACAAACACTCTGGCAGCGGCCGCAAAAAACCGGACCAACGCCGTTGGGCCGTCTGTTTCGGGGGTTGCGACAATAGGCGTGTCCACGAGGGCCGACGCACTCTATAATGCTGGGCAGATTCAAACCCAGTACAGGTATCCCAAATGAAACGTCCAAGTGGTCGCGTTGCCGATCAGCTCCGCTCGATCCGCATCACCCGCAACTACACCAAACACGCCGAGGGATCAGTACTGGTCGAGTTCGGTGACACCAAAGTCGTGTGCACGGTAAGCGTCGAAAACGGCGTGCCGCGATTCCTCAAGGGCCAGGGCCAGGGCTGGTTGACCGCCGAGTACGGCATGCTGCCGCGCTCCACCGGCGAACGTAACCAGCGTGAAGCTGCCCGTGGCAAGCAGGGTGGCCGCACCCTCGAGATCCAGCGCCTGATCGGCCGCTCGCTGCGCGCCGCACTGGACATGAGCAAGCTGGGCGACATCACCCTGTACGTCGACTGCGACGTGATCCAGGCTGACGGCGGCACCCGCACCGCTTCGATCACGGGCGCCATGGTTGCCCTGGTTGATGCGCTGCGTGTGGTCAAGAAACGTGGTGGCCTCAAAGGCGGCGACCCGCTCAAGCACATGATCGCCGCTGTTTCGGTCGGCATGTATCAGGGCGAGGCCGTGCTCGACCTGGACTACCTGGAAGACTCGGCTGCCGAGACTGACCTGAACGTGGTCATGACCAGCCAGGGTGGCTTCATCGAAGTCCAGGGCACCGCTGAAGGCGCACCGTTCCAGCCAGAAGAGCTCAACGCCATGCTGGCGCTGGCGCAGAAAGGCATGGTCGATCTGTTTGAACTGCAGAAAGCCTCGCTGGCCGACTGATCTCGCCAACGCAAGGAGCAGAGCATGAGCGAGCAGCCGCTACAGTTGCCCACCCCCAATGCCGAGATCAGGCAATGGGCGATGTTCTGCCACCTCGCCGCGTTGCTGGGCCTGATTGTTCCGTTCGGCAACTTGCTCGGGCCGCTGGTGATGTGGATCTGGAAGAAAGACCTGGATCCGTTCATTGATGCCCAGGGCAAGGAAGCGCTCAACTTCCAACTCACCGTGTTCCTGGCATCGATCATCTGCTTTGCGCTGATGTTCGTGCTGGTGGGCATTGTGCTGTTTGGCATGTTGATGGTCGCCGTGCTGGTTCTGACCATCATTGCCGGGGTCAAGGCCAACGATGGCCAGCCCTATCGCTATCCGCTGACCTGGCGTCCGATCAAATAATGATCAGTTAAAAGCAACAGCCACAAAAAAGCCGACGCGATGTCGGCTTTTTTGTGGCTGAGCGAATCAGATCGTCAGCGTCCAGTCGTAGTCCACGATCAGTGGCGCGTGCTGGGAGAAGCGTGGCTGACGTGGCAGGCGAGCGCTTCGCACAAAGCGACGCAGGCCAGGGGTCAGCAGCTGGTAGTCAAAGCGCCAGCCCAGGTTCAGCATTTCGGCTTGCTCGTTGTCTGGCCACCAGCTGTATTGGTCGCCTTCACGGCTGACTTCGCGCAGGGCGTCGACATAACCCATGTCACCGACAACGGTGTCCATCCAGGCCCGCTCCGGCGCCAGGAAGCCTGGCGACTGCTGGCCGTCGCGCCAGTTCTTGACGTCGAGCTTCTGCTGCGCCACGTACAACGAGCCGCAATAGATGTACTCACGACGTTTGCGTCGCTGTTTGTCCAGGTACTTGGCGAAGTCGTCCATCAACTTGAACTTCTGGTTCAAGTCTTCGTCGCCGTTCATTCCAGAAGGCAGCAGCAGCGTTGCGATGCTTACCTTGTCGAAATCGGCCTGCAGGTAACGTCCGTAGCGATCGGCTGTCTCGAAGCCCAGGCCGCTGATGACTGCCTTGGGCTGCAACCGCGAATAAAGTGCCACGCCGCCTTGGGCGGGAACTTCTGCATCGCAGGCATAAAGGAAGTAGCCATCGAGCTGGAAAGCTGGGTCGTCGAGTTCAAAGGCCGAGGCGCGGGTATCCTGAAGGCAGATGACGTCGGCATTCTGGGCTTGCAGCCAGCTGAGCAAACCACGCTCGACTGCAGCCTGAATGCCATTAACGTTCACACTGATGATCCGCATAAATGGCCCCAAAAATCTCGTGCGTGTATGATACCCGAGCTGTACTCAATTAGCTAAATCCGTGGTATCCGGGACTCTTCATGCAGCCGTATCAGCGCGACTTCATTCGTTTTGCCATCGACCGCGGGGTTCTGCGCTTCGGTGAGTTCACTCTCAAGTCGGGCCGCACCAGCCCGTACTTCTTCAATGCCGGCCTGTTCAACAGCGGCTCGGCCCTGGCCCAGCTCGGACGTTTCTATGCGGCGGCGATCGTCGACAGCAAGATTCCGTTCGATGTGCTGTTCGGCCCCGCCTACAAGGGTATTCCCCTGGCGGCAGCCACTGCGGTGGCCCTGGCTGAGCACCACGACCTCGACCTGCCATGGTGCTTCAACCGCAAGGAAGCCAAGGCTCATGGCGAAGGCGGCAGCCTGGTCGGTGCTCCGCTGACAGGCGACGTGCTGATCATTGACGACGTGATCACTGCCGGCACCGCCATCCGCGAAGTCATGCAGATCATCCAGGGCCAGCAGGCCAAGGCTGCGGGCGTTCTGATCGCCTTGAACCGCCAGGAGCGGGGCAACGGTGAGTTGTCGGCGATTCAGGAAGTGGAGCGCGACTTCGGCATTCCGGTGGTCAGCATCGTCTCGCTGACCCAGGTGCTGCAGTTCCTCGCAGACGATCCGGCGCTCAAGCAGCACTTGCCGGCCGTCGAGGCCTATCGGGCCCAATACGGGATCTGAGGCAAATAAAAAAGGCGACCATCAGGTCGCCTTTCTTATGTTTGGCGCGGTGCAAGCCCGCGCCTGCAGCACTCAGCGCGGCTGGTGATTGGTAATCAAGGTACCCACGCCGCTGTCGGTGAAAATCTCCAACAGCACCGCATTGGGTACTCGACCATCAATAATGTGCGAGCTGTTGACGCCGCCTTGCACTGCTTCCAGGGCGCAGCGGATCTTCGGCAGCATGCCGCCGTAGATGGTGCCGTCAGCGATCAGCTCGTTGACCTGCTCGGTGGTCAGGCCGGTGAGCACGGTGCCCTGCTTGTCCATCAGGCCAGCGATGTTGGTCAGCAGCATCAGCTTCTCGGCTTTCAGGGCTTCGGCGACCTTGCCGGCGACCAGGTCGGCGTTGATGTTGTACGACTCACCGTTGGCGCCCACGCCGATCGGCGCGATCACGGGAATGAAATCGCCTTTGACGAGCATGTTCAGCAGGTCGGTGTTAACGCCGACCACTTCGCCGACATGACCGATGTCGATGATTTCCGGTGTGGTCATCTCCGGCGTCTGGCGGGTAACGGTGAGCTTCTTCGCACGAATCAGCTCGGCATCCTTACCGGTCAGGCCGATGGCGCTGCCGCCATGACGGTTGATCAGGTTGACGATGTCCTTGTTCACCTGGCCGCCCAGGACCATCTCCACCACGTCCATGGTCTGCGCGTCGGTAACGCGCATGCCATCGATGAAGTGGCTCTCGATTGACAGGCGCTTGAGCAGATCACCGATCTGCGGGCCGCCGCCGTGTACAACCACCGGGTTGATACCCACGGCCTTCATCAGTACCACATCGCGAGCAAAGCCGGTTTTGAGCTCTTCGCTCTCCATCGCGTTGCCGCCGTATTTGATCACCAGGGTTTTACCGACAAAGCGGCGAATGTAAGGCAGCGCTTCGGACAAAACCTTGGCGACATGGGTGGCGGCATCGCGATCGAGGGTCATGCAGGGCTCCAATTGGAACAAATAGTCGGTCAGAACGTTGGTTGCAGGTCAGCGGCTACGCGCTTGAGCTGTGCGCGGAAGACCTCTTTGATTCGCTGCAGTTCGGCGTCATTGTCGGCCTCGAAGCGCAGCACCAGCACCGGAGTGGTGTTGGAGGCGCGTACCAGGCCCCAGCCGTGGGGGTAGTCGACCCGCACACCGTCAATGGTGGTCAGGTTGGCGTCTTGGCCCCAGTCGGCCTCGCGTTGCAGTGCATCAATGATGCTGAATTTACCCTCGTCGGTCACATCAATGTTGATTTCCGGCGTGGAAATATCATTCGGGAACGCAGCGAACAGCTGTTCGGCATCGGTTTTGGCCTTGCTGAGGATCTCCAGCAGGCGCGCGGCACTGTAGATGCCGTCGTCAAAACCATACCAGCGCTCTTTGATGAAAATGTGGCCGCTCATCTCACCGGCCAGCAAGGCACCGGTCTGCTTCATCTTCTTCTTGATCAGCGAGTGACCGGTTTTCCACATCAGCGCACGGCCACCGAACTGCTCGATCAGCGGCGTCAGGCGGCGGGTGCATTTGACGTCGAAGATGATTTCGGCACCCGGGTTGCGCTCAAGCACATCCTGGGCGAACAGCATCAGCAGGCGATCCGGGTAGACGATGGTGCCGGTGTTGGTCACTACACCGACGCGGTCGCCATCGCCATCGAAGGCCAGGCCCAGGTCAGCACCGGTTTCCTTGACCTTGGCGATCAGGTCCACCAGGTTCTCTGGTTTGCCCGGATCCGGGTGATGATTCGGGAAGTTGCCGTCGACTTCGCAGAACAACGGGATCATTTCGCAGCCCAGGGCTTCGATCAGCTGCGGCGCAATCACGCCTGCAGCGCCGTTGCCGCAGTCAACGACCACTTTGAGCTTTTTCGCCAGCTTGACGTCGCTGGTGATCTGCCGGAAATAGCGCTCGAGAATCTCGACCTTTTCCACCCGGCCTTCGCCACGGCTCAGGTCGTTGGTTTTCAGGCGAGTCAGCAGGGCCTGGATCTGTTCGTTGGCCAGGGTGTCGCCAGCGATGACAATCTTGAAACCGTTGTAGTTAGGCGGGTTGTGGCTACCGGTGAGCATCACCCCGGACTTGCCGGCCAGCACGTTGGCGGCGTAGTACAGGGCAGGAGTCGGCACCAGGCCCACGTCGCTGACCTGGCAGCCGGCTTCGGCCAGGCCTTTGATCAGTTGCTCGACCAGCATCGGGCCGGACAGGCGACCGTCACGGCCGACAGAAATGTTGGGTTCGCCTTGGGCGAGGGTCTGTGCGCCAATGGCGCGGCCGATCCAGTAGGCGGTTTCGGCAGTCAGGGTGTCACCGACTACGCCACGAATGTCGTAGGCGCGGAAGATGCTTTCTGGAAGTACTGGTACCAGGTGTGCCATGTCGTTCATCTCTGGGGAAGCTCCAATATCGAGGGGCGCAGGGCAGTCTCAAACTGAACGCTTTGACGATGATTTCGCCAGAGAGTTCGCCGTCCTTGGCGCGAGGCAGTGAGTTAAAGGGTCAGTGGCTTCCGGAATGACCGAAGCCGCCAGCGCCACGCTGGCTCTCGTCGAAGGTTTCGACGATGTCGAAGTGCGCTTGTACCACGGGCACCAGCACCAATTGTGCGATGCGCTCGCCGATGGCGATGGTGAAAGGGGTCTGACCACGGTTCCAGCACGACACCATCAGTTCACCCTGGTAGTCGGAGTCGATCAGGCCGACCAAGTTGCCCAGCACGATGCCGTGTTTGTGACCCAGGCCCGAACGAGGCAGGATCATGGCCGCAAGGCCTGGATCACCGATGTAGATCGACAGGCCGGTAGGGATCAGCAGGGTCTGGCCCGGCTCGAGGACGGTGTCTTCCTTGAGCATGGCGCGCAGGTCGAGGCCGGCCGAACCTGGTGTGGCGTACTGCGGCAGCGGGAATTCGTTGCCGATGCGTGGGTCGAGAATCTTGGCTTGTAGAGCGTGCATGCAGTTAAACCTGGTTGAGACGTTCGGCAATGAAAGCAACCAGCTGGCGGGCGATCTTGCCCTTGCTGGTTTGTGCGAAGAGTGTTTCTTGGAGCTGGCGATCGATCACGCTGCAGGCGTTCTCCTCGCTGTTGAAGCCGATGCTGGGGTTGGCCACATCGTTGGCGACAATCAGGTCGAGATTCTTGTCCTTGAGCTTGCGCGCTGCGTAATCGAGCAGGTGTTCGGTCTCGGCGGCAAAGCCGACGCTGAACGGGCGATCAGGGCGGGTGGCGATGGTGGCGAGAATGTCCGGGTTACGGACCATCTGCAGCAGCAGGCCGTCACCTGTCGTAGGGTCTTTCTTGAGTTTTTGCGGCGCGACCACTTCAGGGCGGTAGTCTGCGACCGCGGCTGAGGCGATGAAAATATCGCAGGGCATGGCTGCTTCACAGGCGGCCAGCATGTCGCGGGCGCTGACAACGTCGATGCGCGACGCCCGGTCAGGCGTTGGCAGATGGACCGGGCCGCTGATCAAGGTCACCTTGGCACCCGCCTCGACGGCGGCCTCGGCCAGGGCGAAGCCCATTTTTCCGGAGCTATGGTTGGTGATGTAGCGCACCGGGTCGATGTTTTCCTGGGTCGGGCCGGCGGTGATCACAATGTGCTTGCCGGTCAGCGACTGGCGCTGGAAGCTTTCGGCCGCGCACCAGGCCAGGTCGTTGGCCTCGAGCATGCGGCCCAGGCCGACATCGCCACAGGCCTGGCTGCCGGAGGCCGGGCCAAAGACCTGGATGTTTCGACTTTGCAGCAGGTCGAGATTGGCCTGGGTGGCAGGGTCGCGCCACATGGCCTGGTTCATGGCCGGGGCGACAGCCACGGTGGCGTCGGTGGCCAGTACCAGGGTGGTCAGCAGGTCATCGGCCACGCCCTGTGCCAGGCGGGCCAGCAGATCTGCAGTGGCCGGCGCGATCAGCACCAGGTCGGCCCACTTGGCCAGTTCGATATGGCCCATCGCCGCTTCGGCAGCAGGGTCCAATAGGTCCATGTGCACCGGGTGGCCGGACAGTGCCTGCAGGGTCAGCGGCGTGATGAACTCAGCGCCGCCGCGGGTCATGACGACACGCACTTGCGCGCCGTGTTCCAGGAGTCGGCGAACCAGTTCGGCACTCTTGTAGGCGGCGATGCCGCCGCCGACGCCGAGAACGATGCGCTTACGATACAGCCGCTGCATAGGCTTGCCTTTTGCTCAGTGATTGCACGCGGCGACGACGCCTCCCCAGGCCGAATCGTCGCGGAAAAAAGAGGGGCTAATGTAGCACAGGGCTGTAACACAGGAGCAGTAACCGATAGACAGGGAGGTGAGGCATGAGTATCAGGGACTGGCCCGCAGCGGAGAGGCCGCGGGAAAAACTGCTGGAGCAAGGAGCGATCAGCCTTTCGGATGCCGAGCTGCTGGCGATCTTTCTACGCACCGGCGCCAAGGGCTATAGCGCGGTCGATCTTGCCCGTTATCTGCTCGGGCAATTCGGTGGCCTGCGTGAATTGCTCGAGGCCGATGACGTCCGTTTCAACAAGGAATTTGGCCTGGGCCCTGCCAAGTTCGCGCAATTACAGGCGGTGATGGAAATGTCCCGGCGCCACCTGGCCGATCAGCTGCGGCGTGGTTCGGCGCTGGAAAGCCCCAGGGCGGTAAAGGATTACTTCAAGGCCCAGTTGCGCCATGAGCCGCATGAAGTGTTCGCCTGCCTGTTTCTTGACACCAAGCACCGGCTGCTGGGCTTTGAAGCGCTGTTTCGCGGTTCTATCGACAGTGCCAGCGTTTATCCCAGGCAAGTGGTCAAGCGCGCCCTGGCGCACAACGCGGCGGCGCTGATTCTCTGCCATAACCACCCGTCCGGCGTTTCGGAGCCGAGCCAGGCCGACGTGATCCTCACGCTACGCCTCAAGGAGGCGCTGGCTTTGATCGAGGTGCGGCTGCTCGACCATTTCATTGTTGGCGACGGTGAGCCGCTATCCATGGTCGAGCAGGGCTGGTTCAGCGCGTCGTACTGACCTTGGCAAAGTCCTGACGGCCAAACGGGCTGACCTGATAACCCTCCACGCCCTGGCGCATCAATGCCGCAGCCGTCGGATGCGCCAGCGGCAACCACAGTGCCTGCTGCTGGATCAACGCCTGGGCCTGCTGGTACAGGCGGCTGCGCACGCTTTGGTCGGTGGTGGTCTTGCCGGCACTGATCAGCTGGTCCAGTCGCGGGTCGCAATAGCGGGCGAAGTTGGTACCGGACTTGACCGCAGCGCACGCGAATTGCGGGCTGAGGAAGTTGTCCGGGTCGCCATTGTCGCCAGCCCAGCCCATGAACAGCAGGTCATGCTCGCCCGCCTTGGCCCGGCGAATCAGCTCGCCCCATTCGATGACGCGAATCTCGGCCTTGATGCCGATCTTGGCCAGGTCCGCCTGCAGCAGTTGCGCGCCCAGGCTTGGGTTGGGGTTGAGCAGGCTGCCTTGCGGGCGGGTCCAGATGGTGGTGTTGAAGCCGTCCTTCAAGCCGGCCTTGACCAGCAGGGCGCGGGCCTTGTCGAGGTCGGTGGGGTAGCCGGGCAGGTCCTTGGCATAGCTCCAGGTATTGGGCGGGTAGGGGCCATTGGCGGCAACAGCAGTGTCTTCGAAAACGGCCTTGAGGTAGCTGGCCTTGTCGAATGCCAGGTTGATGGCTTGCCTGACTTCGACTTTGTCCAGCGGCGCATGCTGACTGTTGATGGCCAGGAACGCGGTCATGAAGGCTTCGGTCTTTTCGACCTTCAAAGCCGCATCATCATTGGCAGCAGCGATATCCAGCGGCTTGGGTGACAGGGCGATCTGGCACTCGTTGCGCTTGAGCTTCTGCAGGCGCACGTTGGCATCCGGGGTGATGGCATAAATCAGGGGGTCGACCGCCGGCTTGCCGTCAAAGTAATCCGGGTTGGCGCGGTAGCGAATCACCGCGTCCTTCTGGAAGCGGTTGAACACGAACGGACCGGTGCCGATCGGTTGGCTGTTGAGTTTTTCCGGGGTGCCGGCCTTGAGCAGCTGGTCCGCATATTCGGCCGAGT
The DNA here is from genome assembly GCF_035581345.1 of Pseudomonas sp. JQ170C. Classification (NCBI taxonomy): domain Bacteria; kingdom Pseudomonadati; phylum Pseudomonadota; class Gammaproteobacteria; order Pseudomonadales; family Pseudomonadaceae; genus Pseudomonas; species Pseudomonas sp. JQ170C. The sequence goes on along the minus strand of NZ_CP141608.1, from coordinate 5,819,466 downwards.
AGATCGAGGCGAAACCCATGCTCAGGGTCGGCAGGAAGGTCGCGTCGGCATGATTGAGGGTAAAGCGCACCGTCAGCGGCGCTGCTGCCTCGATATGCTTGATCAGGTCTGGCAACTGCAACGACTGGGCATGGGGATAGCCGCTCTGGGCGATCTTGTGCCAGGAGTGGGCCGGGTAAATCATGCGCTGGAAGCTGAACAGCACGTCGTCGGCGTTCAGGTTGCGACCAGGCTTGAAATAACCGGTGCTGTGAAACTTGACCTCCGGGCGCAACTTGAATTCGTAGACCAGGCCGTCTGGCGAAACCGTCCAGCTCTCGGCCAGGCTGGGTACGACTTTGCCCTGGGTGGCATCGAATTCGACCAGGCGGTTCATCAATACGTCAGCGGAGGCGTTGGTGGTGGTCAGCGAGTTGTACTGAACCACATCAAAGCCTTCAGGGCTGGCCTCGGTGCACACACTCAACGCAGCCGCCTGGGCGAAAGCCGGGCCGAGCAGGGTGGCGAACAACAGGGGTAGAGCGGCAGCGCGCATGGGGGATTCCTTGGCTGATCGTTGGCCCATCTGGCAGTGCAGTCTGGAAACGTTCTACCCTAGTGCGCCGGCTTCCAAATGACCATATCCTTTTTTGCCAATCGTGCGACGAGTGGTCGACACCTTGCCGGGCCAGTCGTTATGCTGCTCCGGCGTCTCCATCATCAAGTCAAAGCACATCTTCTGTTGTTGTGCTTTGGTCTTTCTGGTATAAAGCAGCGCTCTTTTCTAGGGGCACGGCTTGTCGCATCTGCTGATTGAGTCGATAAGACCCTGAAGAAACACGGCGCCTGGCGCCAATGACTGAGAGATTAAGCGGCCAACCCATGCCGGGTTGGGCATGTGGTTTTAGAGGGCTGAGGCATGTCGAGAGTCTGTCAAGTTACCGGTAAGGGTCCGGTAACCGGGAATAACATTTCCCACGCAAACAACAAAACCCGTCGTCGTTTCCTGCCGAACCTGCAGCATCATCGCTTCTGGGTCGAGTCCGAGAAGCGTTTCGTGCGTCTGCGCGTATCTGCCAAAGGCATGCGCATCATCGACAAGCGCGGCATTGATGCCGTTCTGGTCGACATTCGCCGTAACGGCGCCAAGGTCTAAGGGAGAGAATCATGCGTGAATTGATCCGTCTGGTGTCGACCGCTAATACCGGCCACTTCTACACCACCGACAAGAACAAGCGCACCACTCCGGACAAAATCGAAATCAAAAAATTCGATCCGGTTGTTCGCAAGCACGTGATCTACAAGGAAGCCAAGATCAAGTAATTGATCCGGCTGACGAAAAAAGGGCCCGTATCTCTGGATACGGGCCCTTTTTTTTGGTTCGGTGGTGCGGGCTTGCTGTGGGAGCGGGCTTGCCCCGCGATAGCGGTGTCTCAGGTGGACTGCTATCGCGGGGCAAGCCCGCTCCTACGCCTTATTTCTGCTCGAACATCACATAGATCTTGCGGCACGGCTCCAGCACTTCCCAGGTGCCTTTGAAGCCTGCCGGAATCACGAACCGATCGCCGGCACGCAAGGTCTTCGCCCCGCCATTCTCATCGCGCAGTACCGAAACGCCCTGCACGATCTCGCAGTATTCGTGTTCGGTGTAATTGACGGTCCACTGGCCCACTTCACCTTCCCAGACGCCCGCCGCAAACTGCTCGCACGGGCTGGAATAGTGGTTGTAGACGGCCTGCTCAGGGTCGCCCTTGAGCACTTTTTCAGCGGCCGGACGATAGCGCTCGGCCGTGGTGAGGGCCTGGGCGAAGTCGATGATCTGGTCAATGCGCATGGCTAGCTCTCTTGTTTGTTTAATAAAATGAACATCAGTAGGCGTTTGGGCTGATTATGTCAAATATATTGATAATTGGGTCGCCAGTGGTTTAGGGTGGCAGGTGCCTGTGCGCGTAGCTCGCCAAGCCAGAATTTTTGACAGTGCCCTGATCCCTCGTGCGGCACTGCACCTTAATACAAGAGGAGGAGTTTCGTATGACCACCCTGACTCGTGCGGACTGGGAACAGCGTGCCCAGCAACTGAAGATCGAAGGCCGTGCCTTCATAAACGGTGAATACACCGCCGCCGTTTCCGGCGCGACCTTCGAGTGCCTCAGCCCGGTCGATGGCCGCCTGCTGTCCCAGGTTGCCAGCTGTGACGACGCCGACGCCCAGCGTGCCGTCGAGAACGCCCGCGCCACCTTCGCCTCCGGCGTCTGGTCGCGCCTGGCCCCGGCCAAGCGCAAAGCCACCATGATCCGCTTTGCCGCCCTGCTCAACGCAAACGTCGAGGAGCTGGCCCTGCTGGAAACCCTGGACATGGGCAAGCCGATCAATGATTCGCTGAACATCGACGTTCCAGGCGCGGCCCAGGCGCTAAGCTGGAACGGCGAAGCCATCGACAAGATCTACGACGAAGTCGCGGCGACCCCACATGACCAACTGGGTCTGGTTACCCGTGAGCCGGTGGGCGTTGTTGCCGCTATCGTGCCGTGGAACTTCCCGCTGCTGATGGCCTGCTGGAAACTCGGCCCGGCCCTGGCCACCGGTAACTCGGTGGTGCTCAAGCCTTCGGAAAAGTCGCCGCTGACGGCCATCCGTATTGCCCAGCTCGCCATCGAAGCCGGTATTCCTGCAGGCGTACTCAACGTATTGCCAGGCTACGGTCACACCGTCGGCAAGGCCCTGGCCCTGCACATGGACGTGGACACCCTGGTGTTCACCGGTTCGACCAAGATCGCCAAGCAGCTGATGATTTATGCCGGTGAGTCGAACATGAAGCGCGTCTGGCTGGAAGCCGGCGGCAAGAGCCCGAACATCGTCTTCGCCGACGCACCGGACCTGAACGCTGCTGCTGAAGCTGCCGCCAGCGCCATCGCCTTCAACCAGGGCGAAGTGTGCACCGCAGGTTCGCGCCTGCTGGTGGAGCGTTCGATCAAAGACAAGTTCCTGCCCCTGGTACTCGAAGCCCTCAAGGCCTGGAAGCCTGGCAACCCGCTGGACCCGGCTACCACCGTGGGTGCGCTGGTCGATACCCAGCAGATGAACACCGTGCTGTCGTACATCGACGCTGGCCACAGTGACGGCGCCAAGCTGCTGGTCGGCGGCAAGCGCATCCTCGAAGAGACCGGCGGTACCTACGTTGAGCCGACCATCTTCGACGGCGTGACCAACGCCATGAAGATCGCCCAGGAAGAGATCTTCGGGCCAGTACTGTCGGTGATCACCTTCGACACCGTCGAAGAAGCGATCAATATCGCCAACGACACCCCGTACGGCCTGGCCGCCGGTGTGTGGACCGCCGATATCTCCAAGGCTCACCTGACCGCCAAGGCCCTGCGTGCCGGCAGCGTCTGGGTCAACCAGTACGACGGCGGCGACATGACCGCACCGTTCGGCGGCTTCAAGCAGTCGGGCAACGGCCGTGACAAGTCGCTGCACGCGCTGGACAAGTACACCGAGCTGAAGGCGACCTGGATCAAGCTGTAACCACAGCCGTTCGATCCCGTTCACAGCCGGACCTTGCTCGACGCAGGTCCGGCTGTGTTGTTTCTGCTCAGTCACAACAGCCTGGGAGGCTGCAATGCGTTGGGGTACCTATTTCGCTGTGCTCTCGGCGGTGCTCAGTGTCGGCCTTGCCCTGGGGGTCACCATGCCGCTGGTGTCCCTGCGTCTGGAAGGCTGGGGCTACGGCAGTTTTGCCATTGGCGTGATGGCGGCGATGCCGGCCATTGGTGTGCTGGTCGGCGCCAAAGTGTCCAGCCGTCTTGCTGCCCGGTTCGGTACTCCCGGGCTGATGCGCCTGTGCCTGTGGGCCGGGGCATTGTCCATCGGTTTGTTGGCACTGTTGCCCAGCTACCCGGTGTGGCTGGTGCTGCGCCTGCTGATCGGCGTGATCCTGACGATTGTGTTCATTCTGGGTGAAAGCTGGATCAACCAATTGGTGGTCGAGCAATGGCGCGGTCGGCTGGTGGCGCTGTACGGCAGCACCTACGCCTTGAGCCAGTTGGCCGGCCCGCTGCTGCTTGGGGTGGTGGGGTCGGAGGATGACCTCGGTTTCTGGGTCGGGGCCGGCCTGTTGCTGGTGGCGCCGCTGGTGCTGCTGGGGCGTAGCGGGGCGCCGGTTTCGGAGGCCTGCAGCGTCACCTTCAGCGACCTGATCGGCTTTTGCCGGCGCTTGCCGGTCATTGCCTGGGCCATTGCCCTGTTCGCCGCGTTCGAGGCGATGATTCTCACGCTGTTGCCGGTCTACTGCCTGCAACAAGGCTTCAGCACGGAGCTGGCCTTGTTCATGGTCAGTACGGTGGTGGTGGGTGACGCGTTGCTGCAACTGCCCATCGGCGCCCTGGCCGATCGTATGTCGCGTCGCACCCTGTTCAGCGGCTGCGCGCTGACCCTGCTGCTCTCGAGCCTGGCCATTCCGCTGTTCATGCACACCTGGATGATCTGGCCGCTGTGGGTGCTGTTCGGTGCCAGCGCCGGTGGCTTGTTCACCTTGTCGCTGGTGCTGATCGGCGAGCGCTACCGCGACGATGCGCTGGTGCGTGCCAACGCCCATGTGGCGCAACTGTGGGGGATTGGTTGCCTGATCGGGCCGCTGGCGGCAGGCGCGGGCAGCCAGTGGGTCAGCGGGCATGCCTTGCCGTTGCTGATGGCTGCTGGCGCGGCCGGGCTGGTGCTGCTGGCGCGGCGTCCGAATGCCTTTGAGCCGGCGCCGGCCTAGAGCATCCGCTCCAGGCCAACGGCCTTGCTGACCCAGGCGTTGAAACGCCGCCAGAGCCCACCGGGCTCGGTGGTGAGGGTGTGCAGGTGGTGGTTGTCTTCAGTGACCCAGACAATCTGGTCGTTCACCAGTTGCGGTTGGTAGCTCAACGCCGGGGCCATACCCTGCACCGCGAGGTCGCGGGCGTACTCGGCCAGTTCCTGGCTGTCGACCAGGATGCCCACTTCGGTATTCCACAGCACTGAGCGCGGGTCAAAGTTGAACGAGCCGATGAAGGTCTTGCGCCGGTCGAAGATGATGGCCTTGCTGTGCAAACTGGAGTCGGAGCTGCCATACAGGCGCATTCTTCGATTGGCACTGGGGTCGCCCGGCTGGCGGCGTAGCTCGTACAGATCTACGCCATGCTCCAGCAATGCCCGGCGGTAGGGCGCGTAGCCACCATGAACCGCCGGCACGTCAGTGGCCTCCAGGGAGTTGGTCAACAGCTTGACCGACACACCGGCATCGGCGCGGCTGGTGAGGTACAGCAGGCCAGGCTCGCCGGGGACGAAGTAGGCCGAGATCATGATCAGCTCGTGCTGCACGCCGTTCATTTCCGGGGCCAACTGCTGTGTCATCAGCAACTGCGGGTCGGGTTCGTCGCTGGCCAGTACCTTGCTCGGCGCGTCCCAGAGCGCCTGGTTGTGGGCCCAGATCAGCTCATTGCGCCACACGTCCAGGCGCGGGTGGGTCTGGTAGGCCATCAGGCGGTCGTACAGGGCCTTGCGCTTGATCCTGGCGTCGGCAAGGTAGGCCTCCAGGCGCTGGCGGCTGGCGCGCAGGTCGTTGGCGTCGGGCTGGGTCAGGAGAAAGTCGCCGATCGGCTTGCTCAGGGCACTGTTCCAGTACTGGTCAAAGCTGTGCCCCAGTTGCTCGGCTACCGGGCCGACGCCGAGCAGGTCGATGTCGGTGAAGTTCAGGTTCGGTTCGGCATCGAAGTACTCATCGCCCAGGTTGCGGCCACCGACAATGGCCATGCTGTTGTCCACCAGCCACAACTTGTTATGCATGCGCCGGTGTTGCAGGTTCAGATTGAACAAGCGGCCCAGGGCCCGGGTCGGGCCGGTGCTGCGCCCAAGGCGCAAGGGGTTGAACACGCGGATGTGGATGTTGGGATGGGCGGCGAGGGTGGCCATCTGCACATCGAGGCCATCGCTGGTGGTGTCGTCGAGCAGGATGCGTACCCGCACGCCGCGGTCGGCGGCTTGCAGCAGCTCATGCACCAGGGCGCGGGTACTCAGGCCGTCATGGACGATGTAGTACTGCAGGTCAATGCTCGACTGGGCATTGCGGATCAGCTCGGCGCGGGCGCGAAACGCCTCGTTGCTGTTGGGCAGCAGGCGAAAACCGGAACGCCCCTCATAGGCGGAAGCCTGGCGCTGCACCGAGCGACCGAAGGCCGAGTCGCCAGCGGGCAGCGCCTGGGTCACGTGGCGCGGCTGACTGACAGTGGCGCAACCACCCAGGCCGAGCATCAGCGACAGCATCACGGGCAGCGCACGCGGGTTTCTCAAGGCGATGAGTCCTTAACGACAAAGGCTTATGGGGTTGGACCGCGAGCGGCGGCGGAAAGTTACCCGCCGTTGTCGTCTTCAGCCAGTAGACGAATGGCGGTCTCGCCAACCTTGCGTACGGCTGCCTCGATCTCGTGGGTCGGGCGTGCGGCGAAGTTCATCCGCAGGCAGTTACGGTACTTGCCCGAGGCGGAAAAGATACTGCCTACGGCGATCTGTACACCTTGCCCAAGTAAAGCCCGATTCAGGCGCAGCGTATCGAAACTTTCCGGCAACTCCACCCACAGCATGAAGCCACCTTGTGGCCGGCTGGCGCGGGTGCCTGGCGGAAAGTAGCGGGTGATCCAGTCGCTCATCTGATCGCGACTGCGTTGATACTGGCTGCGCATACGCCGCAGGTGCGGCTGGTAGTGGCCTCCTTCGATGAAGTCGGCAATCGCCAGCTGCGGCTGTGTCGCGGTGCAGCCGGTGCTGATGTACTTCATGTGCAGCACCCGCTCCAGGTAGCGCCCGGGCGCGACCCAGCCGATGCGCAGGCCCGGCGCCAGGGTCTTGGAGAACGAGCTGCACAGCAGCACCCGGCCATCTTCGTCGAACGACTTGACGGTGCGTGGACGCGGGTAGGTGTAGGCCAGGTCGCCATACACATCGTCTTCCAGGATCGCCACATCGAAGCGCTGTGCCAGGGTCAGCAAGGCCTTCTTGCGCGCCTCGGGCATGATGTAGCCCATCGGGTTGTTGCAGCTGGGGGTGATCTGGATGAGCTTGATCGGCCACTGTTCCAGGGCCAGCTCCAGGGCTTCGAGGCTGATGCCGGTGATCGGGTCGGTGGGAATCTCCAGGGCTTTCATGCCCAGGCCCTTGAGGGTCTGCATGGCGCCGTGAAAGCTGGGCGAGTCCACGGCCACGATGTCGCCAGGCTGGCACACCGCGCGGATGCTGGCCGACAGGGCTTCATGGCAGCCGGTAGTCACCACCAGGTCGTCGGGGCCGACCGTGCACCCGGAGTCGAGCATCAGCCGGGCGATCTGCACGCGCAGGGCCTGGGTGCCGGAGATGGTGTCGTAGTACAGCCCCGGCATGTCCTGGCGCCGACTGAGCTGGGCCAGGCTGCGCAGCAAGGGCTTGAGTGTCGGGCTGTCGATATCCGGCATGCCGCGTCCCAGTTGCACCACGTCCTTGCTCGGCACGCTGCGGACCAGTTCGATGACCTGTTCCCACTGGGAAATTTCCACCGGACGCTGCGCCGGGCGACTGACATCGGGCAGGGCCGGCAGGCTACGGTCAGTGGGCACGAAATAACCGGATTTCGGTCGTGGTGCGGCCAGGCCGTTGTCTTCCAGCAGGCGATAGGCCTGTTGTACCGTGCTCAGGCTGACCCCGTGTTCCACGCTCAGGGCGCGTACCGAGGGCAGGCGGTCGCCGGGGCGATACAAGCCTTGCTCGATGCGGGCACTAAGCAGCTCGGCCAAGTTGACGTAGAGGGTCATTGCATACTCCTGCAGCAGATGAGGCTGGCGACAGATACAGATGCTGAAAAAATACAGCATTCAGTAGGGAATCCGCCAATTCTGTATGGGAATAATAGCGTTGCGTTGAATCTGTAATGCTTTCGCCCGAGCGCGCATGCTTTTCCTACGGTTATCCCACCCGGAGGAGACAAGCAATGAGCGGTATGAGCGATGTGCGCCTGAGTTTGCACGCCGAAGAACTGGGTCTGGAGCAGCCGGTGCAGAGGGGCAGTGCACCGGCCGGGCTCGGACGTTGGGGGCTGATGGCGCACCGCTGGCACAGCCGCCATGCGCTGCTGCAACTGACGCCTGAGCAGTTGCGTGATATCGGCCTGAGTGCGACGCAGGCCCGCGCAGAAGGGCTGAAGCCGTTCTGGCGGGGTTAGACCAGCTCTTTGAGGCGGTGCCAGAGCATGCCCAGGGCCAGCAACGGTGAGCGCAGGTGCTTGCCACCCGGGAAGGTGATGTGCGGCACTTGGGCGAACAGGTCGAAGCGCCCGCTTTGCTGGCCGCTGATGGCCTCGCCGAGCAGTTTGCCGGCCAGGTGAGTGGCGTTGAGCCCGTGCCCGGAATAGGCCTGGGCGAAATACACATTCGGCTGGTCGGCCAGGCGACCGATCTGCGGCAGGCGATTGGCACCGATGCCGATCATGCCGCCCCATTGGTAGTCGATGCGCACATCGGCCAGTTGCGGGAATACCTTGAGCATCTTCGGTCGCATGTAGGCGGCGATGTCTTGCGGGTCGCGGCCGGAGTAATGGCAGGCCCCCCGAACAACAGGCGCCGGTCAGCCGACAGGCGGTAGTAGTCCAGGGCCACTCGCTGGTCGCACACGGCCATGTTCTGCGGCAACAGCGTTCGCGCCTTGGCTTCGCTCAGGGGCTCGGTGGCAATGATATAGCTGCCGGCCGGCAGCACCTTGCCGCCGAGCGTGGGGTTCAGGTCATTGAGATAGGCATTGCAGCCCAGCACCAGGGTGTTGGCACGTACTGAGCCGCTGGCGGTGTGGACACGCACCTGCGGGCCATAGTCGATGCGGGTCACCGCCGATTGCTCGAACAGCTTGACGCCCAGCTGGCTGGCGACAGCGGCCTCGCCCAACGCCAGGTTCAGCGGGTGCAGATGGCCGGAGCCCATGTCGATCAGGCCGCCGACATACTGGTCGGAGCCAACCACCGTATGCATCTGCTCAGGCTGCACCAGGCGCAGTTCATGGCGATAGCCCAGGCTGCGCAGTTCCTCGGCATCCTCGGCGAAGCCTTCGAGGTCGCGTGGCTTGTTGGCCAGGTCGCAGTAACCCCAGGTCAGGTCGCAGGCAATGCCGTGGCGCTCGATACGCTCGCGGACGATGTCCACGGCTTCCAGCCCCATCAGCTTGAGTTGGCGAACGCCCTCGCTCCCCAGGATCGGGGTGAACTGATCCAGCCCATGGCCAACGCCACGAATCAGCTGGCCGCCATTGCGCCCGCTGGCACCCCAGCCAATCTTGCGCGCCTCCAGAACAATCACGCTCAACCCGCGCTCAGCCAGCTCGATGGCCGTGTTCAACCCGGAAAAGCCACCGCCCACCACGCACACGTCGCAGGTCAGCTCGCCCTGCAACGACGGATATTCCGGCTGCGGCAGGCTGCTGGCGGCGTAATAGGAGGCTGCGTGGGAAGCGGGGTGTTGAACAGGGGCGCTCATGGATGAGTCCTGATTGATATGTTTAGAAAAATTGACGCAGGATAAGCTGCGCTTTCGGCACCGGGCAACCATGGGGCAAAATAGCGTCTTTCCTCTTTCTCGCGCAGGCCGCCATGAGTTGCAACAGCCACAAGATCCGTTTCCTGCGCGATCAGATCCCGTCCTTCGAGTGTGTTCCGGGTTGTCATGACTGCTGCGGGCCGGTGACCACGTCTTCCGAGGAAATGGCCCGCCTGCCGCGCAAGAGCGCTGCTGAACAGGAGGCCGCGCTCAATGAGCTGAACTGTGTGCACCTGGGGCCCGAAGGCTGCACGGTGTATGAAGAGCGGCCGCTGATCTGCCGACTGTTCGGTACCACTCCGCGCCTGCCATGCCCCAATGGTCGCGGGCCTGCGCAAATGATTGATCCGCAGGCCGAGAAGCTGGTGCACCAGTACATCGCCAGCACCCGCCAGGTGCTGGTCTGAGGCTCAGTCCGGAATGGGCAGGTTGAGGCTCTCTTTCACCTCCTCCATGACGATATAGCTCTTGGATTCGCGCACGTGCGGCAGCTTGAGCAGGATGTCGCCCAGCAGCTTGCGGTAGGAGGCCATCTCCGAGATCCGCGCCTTGACCAGATAGTCGAAGTCGCCCGACACCAGGTGGCACTCCAGCACATGGGGGAGCTTGAGGACGGCGCGGCGAAACTCCTCGAAGGTATCGCCCGACTTGTAGTCCAGGCTGATTTCCACGAACACCAGCAGGCTGCCCTTCAGATGCTGGGGATTGAGCCGGGCGTTGTAGCCCATGATGATCCCTTCGCGCTCCAGGCGCCGCACCCGCTCGGTGCAGGGCGTGGTCGACAGGCCGACTTTCTCGCCCAGTTCAGTGAATGAAATACGCCCATCTGCCTGCAGGATACGCAGGATGTTGCGGTCGATCTTGTCCAGTTCACGCTTGCTTTGGTGCTGGGTTCTCATAGTGGATGCCCCTCCGTAAAAGCCAACTTTGCCGAGAATTCTCGCCAAATATAGGCTTTTATATAGTGAAAAGCACTGGTCATACCTTCCTATACTGCGCCCATCTACGCCATTAACAACAAATGTCAGCGATACGCTGCGTCGAGGGTAATCAACATGCGAGTTCTGGTACTTGGTAGCGGTGTGATCGGAACCGCCAGTGCCTACTATTTGGCACGGCAGGGATACGAAGTGGTCGTGGTCGACCGTCAGCCGGCAGTCGCCATGGAAACCAGCTTTGCCAACGCCGGCCAGGTCTCGCCAGGCTACGCCTCGCCCTGGGCTGCGCCGGGTGTGCCGCTCAAGGCCATCAAGTGGCTGCTCGAGCGCCATGCGCCCCTGGCCATCAAGGCCACCGCCGATGTTGATCAATACCTTTGGATGGCGCAAATGCTGCGCAACTGCACGGCCAGCCGCTATGCCGTGAACAAGGAGCGCATGGTCCGTCTGTCCGAGTACAGCCGTGACTGCCTGGACGAGCTGCGTGCCGAAACCGGCATCGCCTATGAAGGCCGCACCCTGGGCACCACCCAGCTGTTCCGTACCCAGGCGCAACTGGATAACGCTGCCAAGGACATCGCCGTTCTTGAGCAATCCGGCGTGCCTTACGAGCTGCTCGACCGCGACGGCATTGCCCGCGTCGAACCGGCCTTGGCCAACGTCACCGACATTCTGGCTGGCGCCCTGCGTCTGCCTAACGACCAGACTGGCGACTGCCAACTGTTCACCACCCGCCTTGCCGAAATGGCGATCAAGCTGGGTGTCGAGTTCCGCTTCGGCCAGGACATTCAGCGCCTGGACTTCGCCGGTGACCGCATCAACGGTGTGTGGATCGACGGCAAGCTGGAAACCGCCGACCGCTACGTGCTGGCGCTGGGCAGCTACTCGCCGCAGATGCTCAAGCCACTGGGCATCCGCGCGCCGGTCTACCCGCTCAAGGGCTACTCGCTGACCGTGCCGATCACCGACCCGGCCATGGCACCGACCTCGACCATTCTCGACGAGACCTACAAGGTCGCGATCACCCGTTTCGACAACCGCATCCGCGTTGGCGGCATGGCCGAGATTGCCGGTTTTGACCTGTCGCTGAACCCGCGTCGACGTGAAACCCTGGAGATGATCGTCAACGACCTTTATCCTCGCGGCGGCGACCTGAGCCAGGCCAGCTTCTGGACCGGCTTGCGTCCGACCACCCCGGACGGTACGCCGATCGTGGGTGCCACGCCGTTCCGCAACCTGTTCCTCAACACCGGCCACGGTACGCTGGGTTGGACCATGGCCTGCGGTTCCGGCCGCCTGCTGGCTGACCTGATGGCGCGCAAAAAGCCGCAAATCAGCGCCGAAGGCCTCGATATTTCGCGTTACGGAAAACACCAGGAGCCTGCAAAGCATGTCAGTCCAGCGCCAGCTCACCAATGAGCGCATGAGCCAGATCGTTACCCACAACGGCACCGTCTACCTGGCGGGCCAGGTGGGTGACGACATGAATGCCGGCATCGAACAGCAGACTCGTGAAACCCTGGCCAACATCGAGCGCCTGCTGGACCTGGCAGGCACCGATAAAAGCCGCCTGCTCTCGGTGACGATCTACCTCAAGGACATCGATGCCGATTTCCAGGGCATGAACGCGGTGTGGGACCAGTGGCTGCCGAAAGGCGTCGCCCCGGCCCGCGCCACCGTCGAGGCCAAGCTGTGCGAGCCGGAAATCCTCGTTGAACTGTCGGTAGTCGCCGCACTGCCGTAACCCGCAATCCCTCACCCGGTGCCACTGACGGCCCACAAGCTGTAGTTGTGCACCGGGTTTTTTACTTCTAACCAGACTGCCCAGAAGGCTGCCGCCATGCGTCCCGCCCGTGCCCTGATCGACCTCCAAGCCCTGCGTCACAACTATCAACTGGCTCGCGAACTGTCCGGGGCCAAAGCCCTGGCCGTGATCAAGGCCGATGCCTATGGCCACGGTGCCGTGCGCTGCGCCCTGGCGCTGGAGCAACAGGCCGATGGTTTTGCCGTGGCCTGCATCGAGGAAGCACTGGAGCTGCGGGCTGCCGGGATCAAGGCGCCGGTGTTGCTGCTCGAAGGTTTTTTCGAGGCCAGCGAACTGGAGCTGATCGCCCAGCACGACTTGTGGTGCGTGGTGCATTCGCTGTGGCAGCTGGAGGCTATCGAGCAGGCACGGATCAACAAGCCCATCACCGTCTGGCTGAAGATGGACAGCGGCATGCACCGGGTGGGGCTGCATCCGAAGGACTACCAGAGCGCCTACCAGCGCCTGTTGGCCAGCGGCAAGGTGACCCGCATCGTTTTGATGAGCCACTTCGCCCGCGCCGACGAACTCGACAGCAGCGCCAGCAATGACCAGGTGGCCGTGTTCCAGGCTGCTCGCCAGGGCCTGAGCGCCGAAGTCAGTCTGCGTAACTCCCCGGCCGTGCTCGGCTGGCCGAACATCCCCAGTGACTGGGTGCGCCCGGGCATCATGCTCTACGGCGCCACTCCCTTTGAAGTACCCCAGGCCGAAGCGGCGCGCCTGCAGCCGGTGATGACCCTGCAATCGCGGGTGATCAGCGTGCGCGAGTTGCCGGCCGGTGAGCCGGTGGGCTACGGCGCCAAATTCATCAGCCCGCGCCCGACCCGCGTGGGTGTGGTTGCCATGGGCTATGCCGACGGCTACCCACGCCAGGCGCCAACCGGTACACCCGTGATGGTGGCCGGCAAGCGCAGCCAGCTGATTGGCCGGGTGTCGATGGACATGCTCTGCATAGACCTGACTGACGTGCCGGAAGCCGGCGTCGGCAGCCCGGTGGAACTGTGGGGCAAGAATGTACTGGCCAGTGATGTGGCGATGCAGGCTGGAATGATCCCTTACCAGATCTTCTGCAACCTCAAGCGTGTGCCGTTGGACTATATCGGCGATTGAGGCGCCAAAGCGGACAGGCTGCGGGTCGAAGTGTTGTAAATACTGAACGCTGTTGCGATGATAACGTTCAATTTCGACCCCACTCGTTCGTTTAGGAGGGCTCCAGCATTGGACGTCGGTGAACGACTGCAAGCCATTCGCAAGCTCAAGGGCCTGTCTCAGCGTGAACTCGCCAAACGGGCGGGCGTAACCAACAGCACCATCTCGATGATCGAGAAAAACAGCGTCAGCCCTTCGATCAGTTCGCTGCGCAAGGTGCTGGGCGGTATTCCGATGTCTATGGTCGAGTTCTTTTCCGAAGAGCTGCAACCGGAAAACCCCACGCAGATCGTGTACAAGGCCCACGAACTGATCGACATCTCCGACGGCGCGGTGACCATGAAACTGGTCGGCAAGGCGCATCCGAGTCGGGCCATCGCCTTTCTCAACGAAGTCTACCCACCGGGTGCCGATACCGGCGAAGAGATGCTCACCCACGACGGTGAAGAGACCGGCATCCTGCTCGAAGGCCGCCTGGAACTGGTAGTGGGGCTTGAAACTTTTATTCTCGAAGCGGGCGACAGCTACTATTTTGAAAGTACCAAGCCGCACCGTTTTCGCAATCCGTACGATGAGCCGGCCCGTTTGATCAGCGCGGCGACACCGGCCAACTTCTAAGGCGCAGCGCGCGGCGGATTGTCGCGGCTAAGACCCTTTGGACACTAGGGTTGTTTCGGTGAGGCAGGGTTCCCGTTATACTTGCGCCGCCTGCGAAACCGTGGCCGCGGGCGTGACTAGCCACCATGAGGGTGTACGTGTGAATCTAATTAAGAAAATGCTGGCCGTACCAGCTGCCGTATTGGCCCTTTGGGCAGTCAGCGCACAAGCTGCGACCAACGACGACATCGCCAAACGGCTGGAACCGGTTGGCCAGGTGTGTGTACAGGGTCAGGAATGCAAGGGGATGGAAGTTGCTGCCTCCGCCGGTGGTGGCGGTGCCAAGACCCCGGACGAAATCATCGCCAAGCACTGTAACGCCTGCCACGGCAGCGGCCTGCTGGGCGCGCCGAAGATCGGCGACACTGCCGCCTGGAAAGAGCGTGCCGACCACCAGGGTGGTCTGGACGGTATCCTGGCCAAGGCGATCACCGGCATCAACGCCATGCCGCCAAAAGGCACCTGCGCCGACTGCTCGGATGACGACCTCAAAAGCGCCATCAAGAAGATGTCCGGCCTCTAAGCCTCCCAGCTTCACAGACAAAGCCCGCCCTGCGCGGGCTTTGTCGTTTTTGCATGTAGGAGCGGGCTTGCCCCGCGATCAGGCCAGTTGCCCCCACAGCGATTCAAACACTGGCCTGTGAAGCAAACACGGGGCATGCTCGGTCGAACCTGCAAGGATGACCGGGAGGCGCACATGACGCTCGATTGCTCGATTGAAAAGGCCGTGGACCAGGTGCTGGCGCGATTGCCGGCGCATATCCACATGGGGTTGCCGCTGGGATTGGGCAAGCCCAATGCATTCGTCAACGCGCTGTATGCACGGGTCCGACAGTTGCCCGAGCGCCAGTTGACGATCTACACCGCCCTGAGCCTGGGCCGTCCGGACCTGGGCGATGGCTTGCAGCGACGTTTTCTCGAACCCTTCATCGAGCGTGTATTCGGCGACTACGAAGAGCTCGCCTACCTGGATGATCTGCGCAAGGACCGGATGCCGGCCAACATTCGTGTCGAGCAGTTCTTCATGCAGCCCGGCAGCCTGCTGCACAGTGCAACCGCCCAGCAGGACTATGTCAGCAGCAACTACAGCCACGCCGCCCGCGACATCAATGCCAAGGGCCTGAACCTGGTGGCCCAGCTGGTGGCCGAAGACGCCCAGCACCCTGACCACCTGAGCCTGAGCTGCAACCCGGACATTACCCTCGATCTGCTACCGATGATCGCCCGCCGCCGCGCCGCCGGTGAGACCATCCTGCTGTTGGGCCAGGTACACGCTGAGCTTCCTTACATGCCTGGCGCCTGCGAGTTACCCCGCCAGGACTTCGATCTGTTGATCGACACCGCCGAGCACCGGCGCCTGTTTTCGACCCCCAACATGCCAGTGACCACCCAGGACCACTTCATCGGTCTGCACGCCAGCGCCCTGGTGCGTGATGGCGGCACCTTGCAGATCGGCATCGGGGCCATGGGCGATGCCCTGACCGCTGCAGTGCTGGCGCGCCAGGCCGATAGCGAGGCGTACCAGGCATTGCTGGCGGACATCGACCTGCAACCGTGGCAAGCGCTGGTCGAGCGCGAAGGCGGTATCGCGCCTTTCGCTCAGGGCCTTTATGGCTGCAGTGAAATGTTCGTCAACGGGCTTCTCGCGCTGCTGGATGCGGGCATTATCCGGCGCCCGGTGTACGCCGACGAAGCACGCCAGCAGGCGGCCAATGACGGGCAGCTGGATGATCAGGGCGTACTGGTGCATGGCGGTTTCTTCCTAGGCCCCAGGGCCTTTTACCAGCGCTTGCGTGAGATGCCGCCGTTGGCGCGAAAGCGCATTTCAATGAGCGCCATCAGCTACATCAACGAGCTCTATGGCGTTGAGTCGCTCAAGCGCCTGCAGCGCCGCGACGCGCGTTTTATCAACACCGTATTCACCATGACCCTGATGGGCGCGGGTGTGGCCGACCAGCTGGAAGACGGCCGGGTCCTGAGCGGTGTAGGTGGCCAGTACAACTTCGTTGCCCAGGGCCACGCCCTGGAGGGCGCGCGTTCGATCCTGCTGCTGCGCAGCTGGCGTGAAGCGGGTGGGGTGGTCAGCTCCAACCTGGTCTGGGATTACGGTCACTGCACCATTCCCAGGCATTTGCGCGACATCGTCGTCACGGAGTACGGCATTGCCGATCTGCGTGGGCAGACCGATGCCGAAGTGATCGCAAGGTTGCTGAGTATCACCGACTCGCGCTTTCAGCCTGAACTGATCGAGCGGGCGCAGAAGGCCGGCAAGCTGGCCAAGGATTTCCGGCTTGCCCCGCGCTTTGGCGAGAACACACCGCAGCGCTTGCAGCAGATACGCGACCGGCATGCACGGCTGTTTCCGGAGTATCCGCTGGGCAGTGACTTCAGCACTGAAGAGCGCGATTTGTTGCGTGCGCTGAATTGGCTCAAGAGCAAGTTCAAGCTGAGCGAGGTGCTGGAGTTGGGCAAGGCGGCACTGGATGCACCGGCGCCCGAGAGGTATCCGGCGCAGCTGGCGCGGATGGGGCTGGCGCAGCCGCAGGGGCTGAAGGAAGAGTTGTATCAGCGGTTGTTGCTGGCGGGATTGAAAGCCACGGTTTGAGGGACTTTTCGCGGGGCCAGCCCGCTCCTACCGCGTAGGAGCGGGCTGGCCCCGCGATCCGTGCAATCACTCGATGAACGTAACCACGCCATCCTTGAGCGACTTCACCCGCGCCAGCGATTCAACGCGGTAGCCCTGGCTGTCCAGTTCGGCACGGCCGCCCTGGAACGACTTCTCGATGACGATACCCAGGCCCGCAACGGTTGCACCGGCTTGCTTGATGATCGAGATCAGCGCCTGGGAGGCTTTGCCGTTGGCCAGGAAGTCATCGATCACCAGCACGCGGTCGCTGCTGTTGAGGTGGCGCGGCGAGATTGCCACGGTGTTTTCAGTCTGCTTGGTGAAGGAATACACCGAGGCGGTCAGCAGGTTCTCGGTCAGGGTCAGCGACTGGTGCTTGCGCGCGAAAATCACCGGTACACCCAGCTTCAGGCCGGTCATCACCGCCGGGGCAATGCCGGAGGCTTCGATGGTGACGATCTTGGTGACGCCGGAGTCGGCGAACAGACGGGCGAACTCGTCGCCGATCAGTTGCATCAGCGCAGGGTCGATCTGATGGTTGAGAAACGCATCGACTTTGAGAACCTGATCGGAAAGCACGATGCCTTCTTCGCGAATCTTCTGGTGCAGTGCTTCCACTGTGGTAATTCCTCGATGTAGCAAGAGTGGCCACGGCATTACGCCGCAGCAAAGGTTGATTATCTAACGTTTGAGCATGGCGCGGATATCGGCCAGTGCATTATTGCCGCGAGCGGCTTTCACTTCCGTCGGTGCATCATCCAGGCCTTCCCAGGCCAGGTCGTCATCGGGCAGCTCGTCGAGAAAACGGCTCGGGGCGCAGTCAATGATCTCGCCGTACTGCTTGCGCTTGGCAGCATAGGTAAACGCCAGAGTCTGGCGCGCGCGGGTAATGCCCACGTAGGCCAGGCGCCGTTCCTCTTCGATGGTGTCGGCTTCGATGCTGGAGCGGTGCGGCAGGATCTCTTCTTCCATGCCCATGATGAACACGTAGGGGAATTCCAGGCCCTTGGAGGCGTGCAGGGTCATCATCTGCACACCCTCGGCACCGTCTTCCTCTTCCTGCTGGCGCTCGAGCATGTCGCGAAGCACCAGCTTGCCGATGGCTTCCTCGATGGTCATGCCACCGTCTTCGTCCTTCTCCAGGGTGTTTTTCAACGCCTCGATCAGGAACCAGACGTTGCCCATGCGGAAATCCGCGGCCTTGTCGCTGGAGCTGTTGGTGCGAATCCAGTTCTCGTAGTCGATGTCCATGACCATGCCGCGCAGGGCGGCGATCGGGTCTTCCAGCGCAACCTTTTCACGCACCCCGTCCATCCAGCGCTTGAAGCGCTGCAGGCGGTCGGTAAAGCGGCTGTCCAGGTGCTCGCCCAGGCCCAGCTCCTCGCTGGCGGCATACATCGAAATCTTGCGCTCGGTGGCGTAGTTGCCGAGCTTTTCCAGGGTGGTCGAGCCGATTTCACGGCGCGGTACGTTGATCACCCGCAGGTAGGCGTTGTCGTCATCCGGGTTTACCAGCAGGCGGAAGTAGGCCATCAGGTCCTTCACTTCCTGGCGGCCGAAGAAGCTGTTGCCACCCGACAGGCGATACGGCACCTGGTGGTGCTGCAGCTTCAGTTCGATCAGCTTGGCCTGGTAGTTGCCCCGGTAGAGGATGGCGAAGTCGCTATAGGGCCGGTCGGTGCGCAGGTGCAGGCTGAGGATCTCCATGGCCACGCGTTCGGCCTCGGCTTCCTCGTTCTTGCAGCGGATCACGCGGATTTCATCGCCGTGGCCCATCTCGCTCCACAGCTGCTTCTCGAAGGCATGGGGGTTGTTCGAGATCAGCACGTTGGCGCAGCGCAGGATGCGGCTGGTGGAGCGGTAGTTCTGCTCGAGCATGACCACCTTCAGGGAGGGGTAGTCGTCCTTGAGCAGCATCAGGTTTTCGGGTCGCGCACCGCGCCAGGCGTAGATCGACTGGTCGTCGTCACCTACCACGGTGAACTGGTTGCGCGTGCCGATCAGCATTTTCACCAGCAGGTACTGGCTGGCGTTGGTGTCCTGGTACTCGTCCACCAGGAGGTAGCGCACCTTGTTCTGCCACTTTTCCAGGATGTCGGCGTGTTCTTCAAACAGCTTCACCGGCAGCAGGATCAGGTCGTCGAAGTCCACCGCGTTGAACGCCTTGAGCGTGCGCTGGTAGTGGGCGTAGACGATGGCGGCGGTCTGCTCCTTGGGGTTGCGGGCCTTTTCCAGCGCTTCGGGCGGCAGGATCAGGTCGTTTTTCCAGGCGCCGATCATGTTCTTGATCTCGTCGACGCCGTCGTCGCCCGAGTATTCCTTCTGCATGATGTCGGTCATCAGGGCTTTTACGTCGGTCTCGTCGAAGATCGAGAAGCCCGGCTTGTAGCCCAGCCGTTCATGCTCCTTGCGGATGATGTTCAGGCCCAGGTTGTGGAAGGTCGACACGGTCAGGCCGCGCCCTTCGCCCTTGCGCAACAGGGTGCCAACCCGCTCTTTCATTTCCCGCGCGGCCTTGTTGGTGAAGGTCATGGCCACGATGTACTGCGCACGAATGCCGCAGTTCTGCACCAGATGCGCGATTTTGCGCGTAATCACGCTGGTTTTGCCGGAGCCAGCACCGGCGAGCACCAATAGTGGGCCGCCGACGTAGTTCACGGCTTCTTGTTGCCGGGGGTTGAGTCGGGACATGACAGAAACCGGGGTCGCTAGAAAAATAGCCGCGCATTTTAGCAGGGGTAGAAAGATTCTGCCGCGACCGTCTGACAGTGTGACGTACCACTCGATCTAAATTTGCCGCTTTTGCTACTTTCCCGCAGGATGCGTGGCGAAACCTGCGGGATGTCGGCAATGGAATGGCATGACTTCAAGTGAAAATCATTTTCACTAATGGTTTAGGATGAGCCCCTCGCTGCCCATTGTCATTTGACTGTGCCTACGTCCTAAGGAGCCAGCTTGTCCACGCCTGTCGAACCCTTGCGTTTGCTCCTGCTGGCCGACGAGCCCGAGTGGGCCACGGCCTTGCGCGATTGCCTGGCACCGCTGGCAGGCAGTGCGGTGGTATTGACCGCACCGAACTGGGACGTTGTCGACAGCTTGTTTGCCAATGATCGCAACGCCGTGGTGCTGGCCACCCCGACACTGCAACCGGCCCCGGGGCGTTGCATCCTGCCGATGGTGCTGCTGCTCGACCATGAGCCGCCGGTACCGCCGCCGGGTGTCAGCGACTGGCTGGCACTCGACCACCTGACCGCCGATGCCCTGCGCCGCTGCCTGCGTCATGTACGGGAGCGCGGTGTGCTGGAAGCGACCTTGCAGCGCCTGGCCGAGCAGGACCCCTTGACCGGCATCGCCAACCGCCAGGGTTTCCAGACCCTGCTGGCCGCGCGCCTGGCTGACAACGAGGGGCGCGGCGTAGCGCTCGGCCACCTGGACCTGGACAACTTTCGCCATGCCAACGACGCCCTGGGCCACCAGGCCGGCGACCGGCTGATCCTGCAAGTGGTGGGGCGGCTCAAGAGCCAGCTCGAAGCGGGGGACCAGGTCGCCCGCCTGGGCAGCGATGAATTTGCCCTGTTGATCGACACCCGCCGCGAACCCCAGCGCGCCGAAAGGATGGCCGAACGCATTACCGAGGCCCTGGCCGAACCCTACTGGGTCGACGGCGAGAGCCTGTTGATCGGCTGCAGCCTGGGCGTGGCCCATGCCCGTGCCCAGGGCGGTGCCGACCCCTTGATGTGGCATGCGCACATTGCCATGCAGCAGGCCAAGGGCACCCAGGGCTGCACCTTCCATATCTTCAACGAGCGCATCAACCGCAACGCCCGCAGCCTTGCCGATCTGGAAAGCGAGCTGCGCCGCGCCCTGCGCCGCGATGAGCTGGAGCTGCATTACCAGCCACGGCTGGACCTGGCCGACGGCCACATCGTCGGCCTGGAGGCGCTGGTGCGCTGGCGCCACGCCGAGCGGGGGTTGTTGCCACCGAGTGAGTTCGTGCCGCTGGCCGAGCAGAGCGGGTTGATCGTGCCCCTGGGCTACTGGGTGATTTCCCGGGCCCTGCGCGACATGCAGGCGCTACGGGAGCAGGGGCTGGCGCCGCTGCACATGGCGGTGAACCTGTCGTTTCGCCAATTCCAGGACAGCCAGCTGCTGGCGACCTTGAGCCGGTTGATCATCGAGCATGGCGTTGATGCGCGCTGGCTGGAGTTCGAGCTGACCGAAACCGCGGTGATGCGCCGCAACGATCTGGTCAAGCAAACCATGGATGCCCTCGGGCGCCTGGGGGTACGGTTTTCTCTCGACGACTTCGGCACCGGCTTTTCATCGTTCGTCCACCTCAACAGCCTGCCGATCACTTTGCTCAAGGTCGATCGCAGTTTTGTCGGTGGCATGGAGCAGCGTGAAGAAAACCGCAAGCTGGTCCACGCCATGATCAACCTGGCGCACAACCTCAACCTGGAGGTGGTCGCCGAGGGCGTGGAAACGCCGGAGCAGATGGCCTTGCTGCGCAGCTATGGCTGCGACCAGGTACAGGGCTTTCTCATCAGCCGACCGTTGCCGATTGATGAGTTGATGGGCTTTTTGCTGCGCGGCGCAGGCCAGCAGTCGGTGGCCCTGTAGGGGCCGTCGCTGAAGCACGTCCGCTGCGCGGCCGATCGCAGGCTGTCGCCAGCGGCTACACGCAATCGGTAGCCGCTCAAAGCTGTCGCCATCCTGCGGGCTTTGCCGGCGATCAGGTCAGCGAAGCCGTCGCCTTGTTCACGTTCCCGGCATGTCCCAGCAACCGCTTCATCCGCCACTCGAATGCCAGCGTCAGACTGATCGCCGCACAGGCCAGCCCCGATGCCAGTCCCCACCAGACCCCCACCGCGCCCAGGCCAAGGGTAAACGCCAGCAGCCAGGCTGCTGGCGCGCCAATCACCCAGTAGCAGAACAGCCCGACCAGGAAGGTGGTCTTGGCATCCTTGAGGCCACGAATCGAGCCCATGGCGATGGTTTGCACACCGTCGAACAGTTCAAACCACGCAGCGACCATCAACAGGCTCACGGCCAGTTGGATGATGTCGGCAAAGGCGGGGTCATCGTGATCGAGGAACAGGCCCACCAGCGGGTCCGGCAACAGCCAGAACAGGATGGCAAAACCGAGCATCATCGCTGCCCCGAAGCCAATCCCCACGCGCCCGGCGTGGCGGGCACCGAGCAGGTTGTTGGCGCCGTAGTAGAGGCCTACCCGCATGGTCACCGCGTAAGACAGCCCCGCTGGAATCATGAAGGCCGTCGAGACAATCTGCAGGGCGATCTGGTGGGCCGCCAGTTCAGTGCTGCCGAGCACACCCATGCACAGCGCAGCGAAGGCAAACAGCCCGACTTCAACGGTGTAGGTGCCGCCAATCGGCAAGCCCAGGCGCCACAGTTCACGCAGGGCCGGCCACGACGGGCGGCTCAGGCCCTGACGGATCGGGTAGGGGGCGTACGCCGGGTGCCAGCGGATGTACAGCGCCATGGCCACCGCCATGCAGTTGGCGACGATGGCAGTGACCAGGCCGATCCCCACCAGGCCCAGCTTGGGCAGGCCGAACATGCCCTCGATCAGCGCATAGTTGAGCAGGAAGTTGGCCACCGTACCGATCAGGCTGATGACCATCACCGGTGTCGAGCGGCCGATGGCGCTGGTAAAGCCGCGCAAGGCCATGAAGCTCAGGTAGCCGGGCAGGGCCAGCGGCAGCAGGAGCAGGAACTGGGCGGCCGACTCGACGTTGGCCGGGCTCTGGCCGAGCAGCAACAGCACCGGCTCCAGGTTCCACAGCGCCAGGGCCGCCACCAGCGCCATCGCCCAGGCCAGCCATAGCCCGGCCTGGGTCAGGCGGGTAGCCCCGGCGATATCACCGGCACCTTTGCGAATCGCCACCAGGGTGCCCACGGCCGCGATCACGCCCAGGCAGAAAATCGACACGAACGAATAGCCGGCTGCGCCCAGGCCACCGCCGGCCAGGGCCTGCGGGCTGATACGGGCCATCATCAGGGTGTCGGTCAGCACCATCAGCATGTGGGCCAACTGCGAGGCGATCAACGGACCGGCCAGGCGCAGCAGTGCCTTGAGTTCATGAGTCGGTGCAGCCTGCATTGGATCGTCCTTTCTGACGCGGTATGAGGGAAAGTCTCGGATTCTGGGCTTTTATCCGCGGATCCACAAAAGGATAAAAACGATCATTGGCATGATTAAAACTCATGCGAGTATGATCCCGAGGACCCTTTCCCGGTTTACCTGGACGCTTTCCCATGTCTCGTCGTTTACCGCCCCTGTATGCCTTGCGGGCTTTTGAAGCCGCTGCCCGGCACAGCTCGTTCACCCGTGCCGGGGATGAGTTATCGATTACCCAAAGTGCGGTCAGCCGGCATATCCGCACCCTCGAAGAGCACTTCGCCTGCCGCTTGTTTGTGCGCAATGGCCGCAGCCTGCAGTTGAGTGAAGCCGCGCGGTTGCTGCTGCCGGGTGTTCGCGAGGGGTTCGCCGCGCTGGAACGGGCCTGCAACACCCTGCGCAGCGAGGACGACATCCTGCGCATGAAAGCCCCCTCGACTTTGACCATGCGCTGGTTGCTGGCCCGGCTCAGTCGCTTTCGTCACCTGCAGCCGGGTAACGAGGTGCAGCTCACCAGCGCCTGGATGGACGTCGACCATGTGGACTTCAACCATGAGCCCTTCGATTGCGCCGTGTTGCTGGGCGATGGTCACTTTCCACCGGACTGGGAAGTGGCCCGGCTGTTTTCCGAGCTGCTGATACCGGTGGGCGCGCCTGAATTGCTCGATGAAGGCCCGTGGGATGTCCGGCGCCTGGCAGGTGTCGAGCTGCTGCATCCGACCCCGGACAAACGCGACTGGCGCGCATGGCTGGCGCGCATGGGGCTGACCGACAAGGTCTCGCTCAGGGGCGGGCAGGTGTTCGATACGCTGGAGCTGGGCATGATTGCCGCTGCACGGGGCTATGGGGTGTCGATGGGGGATCTGCTGATGGTCGCCGAGGACGTCGCCCAGGGGCGCTTGAGCCTGCCGTGGCCGACGGCGGTGGCCAGCGGCCTGGACTACTACCTGGTGTGGCCGAAAACCCGGCCGGGCGGGGAGCGCTTGCGGCGCTTGAGCGACTTCTTGCAGGGCGAGGCGGATGCCATGGACTTGCCGAAGGTGGTGATGCTGTGATCGCGGGGCAAGCCCGCTCCTACCGATGCAGGAGCGGGCTTGCCCCGCAATCGCTCAAAAACCGCTCAACCCCAACGCCTGTGCACACGCCTGCAGCGACCGCTGCTCACTCTGTGCATACAACGCCAGCTCATCCTGCACCGCCTTGCCCAGCGCCAGTTCAAAGGCATCGCGGTTGGCGTTGCTGCCGTACTCGCTCTGGACGTCGTCACCCAGGTTGGACTGGAAGATCCCCGCCGCACTGACCGGCAAAAAGTCCTCGTACACCAGCGCTTCAAAATGGACATGCCCGGCGTCGATCAGGCCATCCAGTGAAGTCGGGCGACCGCTATCGCCGCGCGCCGCCATGCCGCGCTCGGTCGCGAAGTAGCGGAAGTACGCCAAACCTTGCTCGCGCATCTGCGCCAGGTCATCCGGGAAGGCCTTGAAGCACTCCTTGAGCAGGTTCATGTAGCGCTCGGCATTGGCCTCGGCCGGCACGCCGCCCAGGGCCTCGCGGGCGGCATCGAGCAGTTGGTCGTACAGCTGGCGGCCTTTGGGGGTGAGGGCGGCACCGCGTTGTTCGATCTCGCCGAAACGCGCGGTGTGGCTGCCGCCGGCAGCTCCTTGCTGGTCACTGAACGCGACTTTTTCCTGCAGGGCCTTGAAGCTGGTCTGACGCAGAAGGATCGGGCAGCGGCGGGGCGGCGGGCCTTCGATCACGGCCTTGGGGGGAATACCCTTGGCCGGCATGCCCAGCTGGATGGCGTCGATGTCCAGGGTGCGGGGAGTCAGGTGGTTGATGTGCGGGCCCTTGAAGGCCACCACGTCGGCAATCAGGCGGTGCTGGTCGTGCAGTTGCTGGTACTGCTCGGCGGTCACGGTGGCGTCGTGGTGCCAGCGGAAAGTGTGCAGGGCTTCATCGACAAAGGTGCGGGCATCATCGGCGTTCAGGCCACCTTCACGCTCGAATTGCTGGATCAGCTCCAGCGCTCGCGGGGTGAAGATCTGCCGCTTGGCGAGGATCTCGCGGGACAGTTCTCGCAAGGCCGGGTTGTCGATCAGCTCCAGGCGCAGCAGCGAGGTGAATACCCGGAACGGGCTGATGTGCAGCGACTGTTCGTGTACCGCGCGAAACGCCGTGGAATGCACCGGCACGCCGGCCGAGCTGAGGTCGTAGTACCCCACTGGCTGCATGCCCATGACGGCAAACAGGCGGGCGATGGTGGCCAGCTCTTCGGCCGTGCCTACCCGGATGGCGCCGTGGCGCTCCTGGTCCAGGCGCTCAATCTCGCCGGTCCAGCGCAGGGCCTGGGCAACCTCCGGTTGCTGGGTCATCACCTGCTGATTGATCTCGCTCACCAGTGCCAGTAGCGTGCCGTACAGCGGCACCTCTTGCTTGTACATGAGCGACATGGCGGCCGAGAACTGCGCGCGAATGCTGTCCGGGCTGACGAAATCTTGAGCGGGCATCGAAAGCTTCCTGGTGAGTGGGCACCCCTACATGAAAGCGAGGAATGCACTGCTCCCGCAAGCGAAAAAAAGTCGATCTGTCATTCCGTTAATTCGTGACCTTGCGGTGCCAGTTCTGCGCCGATCCAGTCGACCAGCGCGCGCACCTTGGGCACCTCGGCGGCGTGCTCGGCAAAGGCCAGGAAATGCGCGCCACTGCTGCGCATGCTGTGCTGCCAGGGCACCACCAGCTTGCCTTCGGCCAGCTCCTGCGCCACCAGGTAGCGCGGCACCAGCGCCACTCCGCAGCCGGCCTGGGCAGCGCTCAGGCTCATATAGAACGTATCGAAGCGCGGGCCGTGATAGCTGTGGGCCGAATGCAGCCCCTGTTCCAGGAACCATTCATGCCAGGCCTCAGGCCGCGAGGTGCTTTGCAGGAGCACCAGCTCGGACAGTTCGCTGGCGTCCTTCAAGGTGCGGCCCTGCAGCAGCTCCGGCGCGCAGACCGGCAGCACTTCCTCGCCGAACAGCTCGACGCAGGTCGCCCCCGGCCAGGTGCCCTGGCCATAGAAGAACACCACATCGGCCTTACCCTGGAGCAGGGCGAAGGGCTCCATCTCGTTGCGAATGTCCAGGTGGATGTTCGGGTGGCGTTTACCAAAGCCCTTGAGGTGCGGAATCAACCAGCGCACGCCAAAGCTCGGCTGGGTAGCCACCTTGAGCACTTCGGTCTGCTGGCCGTAGGAGAGGATGTAGCGGCTGGACATATCGACCTGGGTGAGAATCTTATTGACCTCGGCCAGGTACAGCGCGCCTGCTGGTGTGAGTTGCAGCCGGCGGCGAATCCGCAGGAACAGGTGATGGCGCAGCATTTCCTCGAGCTGCGCCACTTGTTTGCTGACGGCGCTCTGTGTCAGGTGCAGTTCTTCGGCGGCACGGGTGAAGCTCAGGTGCCGGGCGGCGGCCTCGAAACACTGCAGGGCGGCCATCGATGGCACCAGACGTTTGGACATAGCGATCTCTAAGCAGGTAGATCATTACCTGGCGGAATGATATGCAGAATAAAGGTCGTTTGTTGCGCCAGAGTGATCGGATTAATACTGATCCGGATCACTAATTCAACCACTCATCGCATGCAGGAGAAGAAAATGGTTGATGGACTGCTAGACCGCCTCGGTGTCCCGGCCACTGCCTACACCCACGGCAACCATCCCGTTCACACCCCTATCGATGGCAGCGCGATTGCCTCGGTGCACCTGGAAAGCAAAGCCCAGGTTGTAGCCAAGATCGACAAGGCCGAACAGGCATTCCAGGCCTGGCGCAATGTGCCGGCACCGCGTCGCGGTGAGTTGATCCGCCTGTTCGGCGAAGTACTGCGCCAGTACAAGGCCGACCTGGGCGAGCTGGTGTCCATCGAAGCCGGCAAGATCACCCAGGAAGGCCTGGGTGAAGTGCAGGAAATGATCGACATCTGCGACTTCGCCGTCGGCCTGTCGCGTCAGCTCTACGGCCTGACCATCGCCTCCGAGCGCCCTGGCCACCACATGCGTGAAACCTGGCACCCGCTGGGTGTGGTCGGCGTGATCAGCGCCTTCAACTTCCCGGTTGCGGTCTGGGCGTGGAACACCACCCTGGCCCTGGTGTGCGGCAACGCCGTGGTGTGGAAGCCTTCGGAGAAGACGCCACTGACCGCCCTGGCGTGCCAGGCACTGTTTGAAAAGGCCCTGAAAGCCTTTGGCGATGCGCCAGAAGGCCTGAGCCAGCTGGTCATCGGTGACCGCGACGCGGGTGAAGCCCTGGTCGATGACCCGCGCGTACCGCTGGTGAGCGCCACCGGCAGCACCCGTATGGGACGCGAAGTCGGCCCGCGTGTGGCTGCCCGCTTTGGCCGCAGCATCCTCGAGCTGGGTGGCAACAACGCCATGATCCTGGCCCCGAGTGCCGACCTGGACCTGGCCGTGCGCGGCATCCTGTTCAGTGCCGTCGGTACCGCCGGCCAGCGTTGCACCACCCTGCGTCGCCTGATCGTGCACCGCTCGATCAAGGACGAAGTGGTAGCGAAGGTCAAAGCCGCCTACGCCAAGGTGCGCATTGGCGATCCACGTAAAGACAACCTGGTTGGCCCACTGATCGACAAGCTGTCGTTCAACGCCATGCAGGATGCCCTGGCCCGTGCCCGCGACGAAGGCGGCCAGGTGTTCGGCGGCGAGCGCCAACTGCAGGAGCAGTACCCGAATGCCTACTACGTATCCCCGGCCATTGCAGAGATGCCAGCGCAGAGCGCGGTGGTGCGTCACGAAACCTTCGCACCGATTCTCTACGTGCTGGCCTATGACGACTTTGAAGAGGCCCTGCGCCTGAACAACGAAGTGCCACAAGGCCTGTCGTCGTGCATCTTCACCACTGACCTGCGTGAAGCCGAGCGCTTCCAGAGTGCCTCGGGCAGCGACTGTGGTATCGCCAACGTCAATATCGGCACCAGCGGTGCAGAGATCGGCGGCGCCTTTGGCGGCGAGAAAGAAACCGGTGGCGGTCGTGAGTCGGGCTCCGATTCCTGGAAGGCCTACATGCGTCGGCAGACCAACACGGTCAACTACTCCCGTGAGCTGCCGCTGGCGCAGGGGATTGTGTTCGACTGATCACCGCGCACGCTTCATCGCGGGGCAAGCCCGCTCCTACGGAGTTGTTGTAGGAGCGGGCTTGCCCCGCGATCAACAAGAACAATGAAGGAAGCCAGCCATGCCAGAGCTGCGTCAACAATGTCTGTGGGAACACGTCACCAGGCTCGCTGCGCCGGTCGACAAGCTGGCCACCGAACTCAAGGCCGACGTCTGCATCATCGGCGGCGGCATCACCGGCCTTAGCGCCGCGATTCACCTGCTCGAAGCGGGCAAGTCGGTCATCCTGCTGGAGGCCTGGACCATCGGCCACGGCGGTTCCGGCCGCAACGTCGGTCTGGTCAATGCCGGCACCTGGATTCGCCCCGATGACGTTGAGGCCACCCTCGGCCAGAAGCAAGGCAGCCGCCTGAACAAGGTGCTGGGCGACGCGCCCGCCGAAGTCTTCGCCACCATCGAGCGCCTGGGCATCGACTGCCAGGCACACAACACCGGCACCCTGCACATGGCCCACAACGCCACGGGCGTGGCCGACCTTGAGGCCCGCCATGAACAATGGAGCCGGCGCGGCGCCGACGTCGAACTGCTCACCGGTGCGCGCTGCGAGGAGTACTGCGGTACCGACAAGATTTCTGCCGCGCTGCTCGACCGCCGCGCCGGCACCATCAACCCCATGGCCTACACCCAGGGCCTGGCCGCTGCGGTCACCCGCCTTGGCGGGCAGATTTTCCAGCAGTCGGCCGTCGAGGGCCTGGCGCGTGAAGGCCGTGGCTGGCAGGTAAAAACCGCCAAGGGCTCGGTCAGCGCCGACAAGGTGGTGATCTCCACCGGTGCCTACACCGAAGGCGACTGGACCACCCTGCAAAAGCACTTCTTCCGCGGTTACTACTACCAGGTCGCTTCGGTGCCGCTGCAAGGCGAGGTTGCCGATAACGTGCTCAGGCACGGTCAGGGCTCATGGGACACGCGCACGGTGCTCAGCAGCATCCGCCGCGATGATGAAGGCCGCCTGCTGCTCGGAAGCCTGGGCCGGGTCGACAACAAACCCAACTGGTTCATCCGCAGCTGGGCCGACCGCATCCAGAACCACTACTTCCCGCAGTTGGGCAAGATCGAGTGGGAAATGCATTGGACCGGTTGCATCGACTTCACCCCCGATCACCTGATGCGCCTGTTTGAACCGGCCCCGGGCCTGGTTGCCGTGACCGGCTACAACGGGCGGGGCAACACTACCGGTACGGTGATCGGCAAAGCCTTTGCCCAGTTCCTGCTGCAGGACAACCCCGATGCCTTGCCGATTCCCTTCTCGGCAATGAAGCCGGTGTCGGCCCCGGCGCTGCGTACCGGCTTCTACGAAACCGGGTTCTCGCTGTACCACGCCGGCCAGTGCCTGCGCGTGGTGCTGTAGGGTTACTTGTGCAGCCAGCTGAGAAAGCCGCCTTTCTTGATGGCTGCCGGTTTCTGCTCCAGCAGTGACTGATTGGTTTGCTGGCGGATGCGCTGCAGCTTGGTCAACGCGGTCTTGACCTCGTGGCGCTCTTCCAGGCAACTGCGCACATCGTCTTTGTCGATGCGGTACAGCAGGCAACTGGTCAGGCTGCGGAACTCGGCGATGGACTGATCTTCATCGAGCAACCCCTCGGCCGCCAACACTTCGCCGGGCCCCATGCGTCCGGCTTCGATCAGCTTGTCGCCACCTCGGATCGACGCCGACACCACGCCGGTGCCGATCACCAGCAAGTATTCCGAACTGTCGCCAACCCCCAGGATGACCTGGTCGGGGAGGTACTCCACCGAGGTCATGCGCTGGCTGAGGTTGTCTTTCTCGTCGCTGGTCAGCGAGCGGAAAATGCGCACGTCTTCGAGCAGGATCCGTTGCCGGTTCCAGCCCTGGGAAGACGGGGTGTCGGCATTCCAGACCACGCCGGTTGCTTCCAGGTGGCGGTGGGCGAGATCGAACATCTGATTGCGCACTTCGGTCTTCTGGCCCATGGCGCTGACAAAACCGCTGGCCTCGTACTCGACGTATTCGAGGGTCGAGCTTTTGATCGTTACCTTGGGCGCGGGTGTGGCCAGCAATGCGCGGCTGCCCTGCAGGGTTTTTTCCAGCGCATCGATGACCCGTTTGGGGCGCACCTGCGCCGGCACCACCACGGTAATGGAGACGCCATGAACGTCACTGGGCCGGCTGAAGTTGAGTAGCTTGGCCTTGGCGGCCACCGAGTTGGGAATCACCGCCATGCTGCCGTTGCTGGTCAGCAGGCGGGTGGCACGCCAGTCGATGTCGATGACCTTGCCTTCGGTGCCGTCGATGCTGATCCAGTCATCGATCTGATAGGGGCGGGTGGTGTTGAGCACAATGCCGGAGAACACGTCGCTCAGGGTGCTCTGCAGTGCCAGACCGATGACGATGGCCATGACCCCGGATGTTGCCAGCAGGCCTTTGACCGGTAGCTGCATCACATACGCGGCGGCAGCGACGATGGCCGCAAGAAAGATCAGTGCCCCGGCCACATCCTGCAGCAAGCGCCCGGCATGACCGCTGCGGGAGATGATCAGCAGGCCGAAAATCACTGTGACGGTACGTGCAGCGAACAACCACCAGGCGATGGCCAGCACCGTTGCCAGAAGGTTGCGAGGTACATCCTCGACCCAGGGGGCAGGCTGCAAAGGGCTGATGCCGGCACTGATCAGCACCCAGGTGAACAACAGGAACATGCCCAGGCGCAGGCCGATCCGCCAGTAACGCCGGTCAACGGGAATCACCTGCCAGAGCAGGAGGTCGAGCGCGATCAGGCCGATGCCGATCAATAGCGGGTAACTCTGGACGAATGCGGACATACCGGACTCACAGCGGTGGGCTGCTGCTAGTAAAGAGCAGGTTGGCGCCAATTACTACTGCGAGTCCGGATGGCAATCGCGCGGGATCAGAACATGAAATAAACGCTGGCGCTGGTCTGGTCCAGGTCGAGATCACCGACCTTCAGCACTTCCTGCTCCAGGCGCACGCCCAAGTTGCGGAACACGTCCACCTCGACGCCCAGGCCGTAGGTCAGATCCAGGTCGTTGCTGTCGCCGGCGATGTCGTTGTCGGCATCCCAGGCGTGCACCCCGGCGCTGGCAAACAGGCGCACCCGTTGGCCGACCGGCACACCAAAGTGGGCTGTGGCCTGCAGCGAGTGGCCTTCGAAATCACCGTACTTGCCATCGAAGTTGCCCAGGTCCACCCAGGCGCCTTCCAGTGCCAGGTACGGGTTCAGCCGGTACCCGACAAAGGCTTTGTAGGCGTTGTCATCGTCACTGAGCTGGTGCTCGTCGGTTTCCACCCGGGTCACACCACCGCCCAGGTACAGGCCTCGGTCATCCGCCATCACGCTCAACGAGCTGAATACAAAGAGAGCGGCTACAAACTGTTTTGCGAATTTCATCTTTCATCCAATGTGGTTGGTTAGGGGCTGGCTAAATCAGGCCGATCCTGCGGGTTGGAACGCCCTGTCCAGGCGTTCACGAATCAGGCGTGCAGCGGCATCCATGGCGGGGTAAACGTCTTCAACGACCGGGCCTTGGTCTTGCCCGATGTTTTTGCCGCTGGCTCGGTCCACGGCGCGCGCCAGGGTTTCACCGCTCAGGCTGTCGCGGACTTCGCTCTGGAAGAACAGATACAGGGTGTCATCGCGCACCCCTGTGGCATGCAGGGACAAGCCCACCAACATGCCGATGGGAATGTATTCAGTGACATTGGGATCACGCGGGGCGCGTTCGATGTCGGCAATCGATATCTGTAGCGACAAGGCCCGTGCAGCGGGTTTGTCGACCAACGTGTAACCTGCCGTGGTCAGCTGTTTTTCCAATTGCGCACGAAAGTGCTGGCGCAATAAGTTGGCGTCGCCATCAAAGTTGGCGAGTCGAGGGTCGTGACTGTCGAAGGAAAAGGTTTTTGGCAAATCAATGAAGATTGCCTTGTCGTGACTTTTTGAAAGTGGCGCGGACGATTGTTGCCAGGCAACAGTGCCATCGTCGTGTTCAATGAGTTGCAAGGGCGCAGCCGTTGTTTGTTCGGTAATGGCTGTGTCGATGCTGGGCGCCATCGAGCAACCGAAAAGGCTCAATGAGAAGAGCAGCAGGGCAAGTTTTTTGAAAGGCATGAAGGTTCCTGTTGGCGTCACCTGAGGGGTGACCGACGTATCCCCACTCTGGGCGGTGAGCGAGGAAAACAGGAATCAAAAATCGTTATTTATGCCCGCAGGCGCGGGCTCGCATCAGTCGTTCATGCACCTCAGGCGGTCCAGCTCCAGGATGTAGTAACACAGGGCATCCCTGTCATCGGGGAGGACGGCCAGGGTCAGGATGGAGCCCAACCTGAAATACTGGCGGGCAAACAACAACTCCGAATTACTGCTGACATCAAAGAGTTCTTCCTGGCGGCTGGCCTGAATATCTTCAACCTTGATCTTTATCCGCCAGCGCGAGGTTTCGACAATAGAAGCTCCCACAGCAACATGCCGCTCTTTATCCCCCAGCCGCTCAAGAATACTGAGCACAGCACTGGGTTCACTGATGGTCAGGCCATCTTTGAAATCCATACGCTCGCTGCCCATGAAATGATGGCCTTCAGAGCGATATGGCTGGCTGTTGAGATAGGGGCGGGGAAGTGTGGTCAGTATCGTTGCCAGGCATATCAGAAATACACCCGTGATGATCAGGACATGACGCCAGGCGTGTGGGTGACGGGTCATGATCCGGCCACGCATTTTTTCAGCATGCTGATGAAGTGCTCGTGTTGGAACTGAAATTCGAGGTTATAGGCGTCGCCGTTTTCCCGCAGGCACGACAGGTTCATACGTGGCCCCGTCCGGCTGACGTAGACGTGCCCCCGCAGGTTTTGCTCTGCCAGATTGAATTCAGATAATTCGGCCTGGAGGTCATTCACGTCGGCTTCGTTTTTGCCGACCGCTGAAATGGCCAGTTCACCTTGCTGGGCATTGGCGACATACAAGTCGCCAGTGGGTTGATACCAGGCATATACACGCCACAGGGTAAACAGGGCGAACACCGCCACCGCCAGGTAACCCAGCCAGATTGCCGGGCCGATACCCTGGCTTTTGCCTGGCGGTGCGGCGGGCGACTGGGGCGCCGGGGTGTCGGGGGAGTGGACCAGGTACTGGGTGTTGAAGCGGTAACCCCGGCGCGGCACGGTGATGACGATGTCGTGATCCTTGCCGTCCTCCAGCATGTTCCTGAGCGCAAAAATCGACTGGTTCAGGCTACCCGCCGAGACGACGCGATCCTCCCAGGCGAATTCAAGAATGGCCTCGCGTGAGCAGACCGCTCCGGGATCGCTGAGCAGAAGTTCGAGTATTCGGGCGTCTGCGCGTGCCAGTGACAGTGTCTCGGGTGCGCCGGGGATTTTATGGACAAGGAGCTTGCAGAGTTCGGGATCAAATTCCACAAGCGCACGGCTTTTAAGTCGAAAGTGGTAAATCATGAAGCATTACGCGCGTTGTGAAATTCGTCGCTATTATAGGGCGCGTTGTTATTGAGGCAAGTCGACAGCAGGTGCTCGTAGTGGTGGACCTTTATATATAGACTATTGGGTTATATATATTTCAACATTGAAATAAATCACCCGGATATAGAGGTCGATAATAAAGAAATGGCTTGCAGGTTCGCTGCAAGCCATTGGGGGACCGCTTCAGGCTATCCCCGATTACAGCGTTTGACGGTACAGCACGACATTGGGCTTGGTCTTGTCGACCAGCTCGATGTACTGCACCGACAGCAGGACGGCACGGGTCGGGTCTGTGGCCCGGGCATCACCCTTGATGGTTTTGTCAAAGTAGCCGTACACGTGCAGCTCAAGATGATCACCGCCGCCGGCGATACGTGCCGCTTCGATGGCGCGCGCCTCATCCCCTTTGACCTTGAGGGATTTCAGCTGCTCGCCATTGGAGAAACCGAGGCGGAAATCACGGGCATCGTAGAAGCTCAAATAGTGATGGCCACTATTGGAGATCTTGTATTTATTGGGGGTTGTTGCCGAGAGCAGCTTCTCGTCCATCGAGCTGAACAATGTGCTGGATAGAGGAAACTCCTCTTTCTCGAAGTCGTAGGGCTTCATGTCGATGGTGTTGGCGCTCAGCGTCTTCTTATAGAAGTCGTGGGTGCCGAATTTAGCAATTTGTTCCTGAAGCAGCGGCGTAATGGTTTTTTCGAGGTCTTTTTTGACGAACTCGTCGCGGGTTTTCGAGTAGGTGTCGAACAGCTCGGAGAGTTCATCGGTGCCCCGGTAGTAGCCACCATTGCCGAATGCCTTGATGACGGCCACGGTGCCGTCTGGCTCGGGCATTTTGCCGTTGTAGATGAAGGCTGCCTGGGTGCCCGAATTGACCTCCCAGTAGACGGAGCGGTCATCTTGCAATGGACGGGCTGGCAGGCTGGTGACCACGGCGGCATCGGGGTTCACAGCGGGTTTGGCTTCTTTGGCCGCTGCGGGTGTATTGGTCTTAGTGGCCGAGGCAGGCGCCTCGCTGTCCGAACAGGCGGTCAGGGCCAGAGACAGGGCACCGATACTTGTGGCGAGCGTAAGCTGTTTGAAGCTGATCATGGATTTGAATACTTATGCGAGGGGAATTAGTTGCGAGGTTAGTGTCGATTGCTAACTTACTTTATTCCACCATACCAATAATGGCACTTCAATAGCACTTATTTATTAGTTGCCGGGTCGATACTGCAGGGCTTCGGCCAGGTGCTCGCGGACGATGTGAGGGGCCTGGTCAAGATCCGCCAGCGTGCGGGCGACCTTGAGCAGCCGGTGGGCGGCGCGCAGCGACAGGGTCAGGCGCTCGCAGGCGCTTTCGAGCCAGTGCTGGTCGGCTGTGGATAACCCGCAGTGCTGGCGCAGGCCAGGCAGGTCGAGAAAGGCATTGGCACATCCCTGGCGCTGGTGCTGGGTGTCTCGTGCCTCGGCAACCAGTGCCGCGATGCTGGCGCTACTTTGGCCATTGTTGCAGGTGGCCGACAAGGCGGTGGCTTCGCGGGCGACGGTCAGGTGCAGGTCGATGCGGTCGAGCAAGGGGCCCGAGAGCTTGTTGCGGTAGCGCTGGATCTGGTCGCTGCCGCAGCGACAGCGGCCGTTGGGGTCGCCGAGGTATCCACAGGGGCAGGGATTCATGGCGGCGACCAGCTGGAAGCGGGCCGGAAAGCGGATCTTGTCCTTGGCCCGGGCGATAACGATCTCGCCCGATTCCAGCGGCTCGCGCAGCACCTCCAGTACCCGGCGCTCGAACTCCGGAAGCTCATCGAGGAACAGCACGCCATGGTGGGCGAGGGTGATTTCGCCCGGTTGCGGGCGGCTGCCACCGCCGACCAGGGCCGGGCCAGAAGACGAATGGTGAGGGTGACGAAAGGGGCGTTGCGGCCAACTGCTCAGGGGGACGTGGCTGGCCACCGACTGGATAGCCGCCACTTCCAGCGCCTCGCGCTCATCCAGCGGTGGCAACAGGCCGGGCAGGCGGCTGGCGAGCAGCGTCTTGCCGGTGCCGGGTGGGCCGCTGAACAGCAGATTGTGCGCGCCGGCAGCGGCCACCAGCAGCGCACGCTTGGCGGCCTGCTGGCCCTGCACTTCATTCAGGTCGGGGTAGGGTTGTATCTGTAGCAGCAAGCCGTTGGCGGCATAGGGGGCCAGCGGTGCCTGGCCGTTGAAGTGGGCAATCAGCTCCAGCAGATGCTCGACGGCGTACACCACCAGGCCATTGGCCAGGCAGGCCTCTTCGGCGTTTTCCCGCGGGATCACCAGTGCGCGCCCGGCTGCCCGTGCGGCCAGTGCTGCCGGCAAAACGCCTTGTACCGGCCGCACGGCACCAGACAACGCCAGCTCGCCCAGGCATTCGACTTCGTCCAGTGCCTGGCTCGGGAACTGTCCGTTGGCGGCCAGAATTCCCAGGGCAATGGCCAGGTCGAAGCGCCCGCCGTCCTTGGGCAGATCGGCCGGGGCAAGGTTGAGGGTGATGCGCCGGGCCGGAAACTCCAGGCCCGAATTGAGGATCGCGCTGCGAACGCGGTCCTTGCTTTCCTTGACGGTGGCTTCGGGTAAACCAACCAGGGTCAGGGCGGGCAGGCCGTTGGCCAGGTGAGCTTCGACACTGACCGCCGGGGCCGATACGCCCACCTGGGCGCGGCTGTGGACAAGGGCGAGGGACATGAGCACTCCATGATCGATGCTGGGGCCGCGTCCTGCGGCGTTGCAAGGATAGTGGGGCGTGGGGGGTGGTAGCGGGGAAGAGTGAGTCTGGTTTTTTCAGTAGGAGCGGGCTTGCCCCGCGAATGCGGTGGATCAGCCGTACCGCCTTCGCGGGGCAAGCCCGCTCCTACCATGTAGCTGTTTTCTGTCAGACACTTCTCATTGGTACATGCGTCGCTGTACCTCAAGTGCGCCAGCGCCACCATGGGCCAGGCGCTGCAATTCACCAGTGCACAAGGGCGAGGGTTCGCCTGGTCGGCCCAGCATTCGCAGGATATGGCGAAGGCCTTGATTGATGCGCTGCTGGACGGGATAGAGCTGCAGCGGGTGCGGGGCTGATTTCGCGGTGTTCTTGTCTGACGACTGCTGCGCAGTCGATCGTAGCCTCGTTCCTCGGCAGCGGCTACAGGCCAGATCCTTGTAGCCGCTGGCGTCAGCCTGCGATCGGCCGCGCAGCGGCCGTCTGGTAGGCGCGGGCTTACCCCGCGAGAGGTAGGTACTTATTCCGCCGCTGGCGGATTCAGGCGGGCTTCCATTTCAGCCACTTTGGCTTCCAGCGCTTCAAGACGCGCGCGGGTGCGGGCCAGTACCACCATCTGGCTGTCGAATTCTTCCCGGCTGACCAGCTCCAGTTTGCTGAAGCCGCTTTGTAGCAGGGCCTTGAACTGGCTTTCGAGTTCGGCGCGGGGCTGCGAGGTGTCGCCGCTGAACAGGCGCGAGGCTTGGTCGCTCAGGGCATCGAGAAAGGCTTTGGGCGCGAGCATGTTCGGCTATCCGCAGGTATCCAAGGGGGCGTCAGTGTAGCACGCAGTTTTGCGGGCTTTTTACTGCACGCTTTTCGCGCATTGCGGGGAAACGTCGCGCACCGTTGTTGTGCGTCGAAACGGTGCTGGCGACTGGCCAAGTCGGGCTGGCAAACGTAAGTCCCTGTAATTGGGTGATTTAGCGGATCTGGCAAGGTTTCTGCAAAGACCTTCATGACCCATGCACTGATGCAGTCACCGTGACGAGCCAGGGTGCAGGCGGAGTATCACGCTGTTTCGTCATGTGCGGTTTCTGGTGTTGACCGGGGATATGAGGTCGACGGTGCGTTACAAAGCCAGGCGCTGCGCTTAGACTTGAGTCGGGTTTGTTTTCCTGGGGCAAGTCCACCAATTCGGGAGAGAGTTTCATGAAGCTAGTCACTGCCATCATCAAGCCGTTCAAGCTGGACGACGTGCGCGAGTCGCTGTCCGAAATCGGCGTGCAGGGCATTACTGTCACTGAGGTCAAAGGCTTCGGTCGGCAGAAGGGTCATACCGAGCTGTATCGCGGCGCTGAGTATGTGGTCGATTTCCTGCCAAAAGTGAAGATCGACGTCGCCATCGACGACAAGGATCTGGATCGGGTCATCGAGGCAATCACCAAGGCAGCCAACACCGGCAAGATAGGTGACGGCAAGATTTTCGTGGTCAATCTGGAGCAGGCGATCCGCATCCGTACCGGCGAAACCGATACCGACGCGATCTAAAAAAAAGCCTCACCAAACCCCAAAGCCCCAGGAGATAACAACATGACTCTGCGTCAATTCGCAGGGCTAGGAGCCCTTTTGTCCCTCGTAATGCCCGGCCTGGCCCTGGCAGAGGAGGCAGCCCCCGTCCTCAACTCCGGCGACACCGCCTGGATGTTGACCGCCACAGCCCTGGTGCTGTTCATGACCATCCCTGGTCTGGCCCTGTTCTACGGCGGTATGGTGCGTTCCAAGAACGTGCTTTCGGTGATGATGCAGTGCTTTGCGATCACGGGTCTGATCAGTGTCCTGTGGGTGGTCTACGGCTATAGCCTGGCGTTCGATACCACGGGTATGGAGCAAGGTGTAGTCAACTTCAATTCCTTCGTCGGTGGCCTGTCCAAAGCCTTCCTGGCTGGCCTGACGCCGTCGAGCCTGACGTCTCCAGCGGCGCTGTTCCCTGAAGCCGTGTTCATTACCTTCCAGATGACCTTTGCGATCATCACCCCGGCGCTGATCGTCGGTGCCTTTGCCGAGCGCATGAAGTTCTCGGCGATGCTGATCTTCATGGCCATCTGGTTCACGCTGGTCTACGCACCGATTGCCCACATGGTATGGAGCGGCAACGGCGCCCTGATGTGGGACTGGGGCGTGCTGGACTTCGCTGGCGGCACCGTGGTGCATATCAACGCCGGTATCGCAGGCCTGGTCGCGTGCCTGGTCCTGGGTAAGCGCAAGGGCTTCCCGACCACGCCGATGGCCCCGCATAACCTGGGCTACACCCTCATGGGCGCGGCGATGCTGTGGATCGGCTGGTTCGGTTTCAACGCCGGCTCTGCGGCTGCAGCCAATGGTACCGCCGGCATGGCCATGCTGGTCACCCAGATTGCTACCGCCGCTGCGGCACTGGGCTGGATGTTCGCCGAATGGATCAGCCACGGTAAGCCAAGCGCCCTGGGCATCGCCTCCGGAGTGGTGGCCGGCCTGGTCGCCATTACCCCGGCAGCCGGTACCGTAGGCCCGATGGGCGCCCTGGTGATTGGTCTGATGTCCGGTGTGATCTGCTACTTCTGCGCCACCAGCCTCAAGCGCAAACTGGGCTACGACGACTCGCTCGATGCCTTCGGTGTTCACGGTATCGGCGGTATCGTCGGCGCAATCCTCACGGGTGTGTTCGCAGCCCCGGCACTGGGTGGCTTCGGCACCGTCGAAGACATCGGCGCTCAAGTCTGGATTCAAGCCAAGGGGGTTGGCTTCACCGTGATCTACACCGCGATTGTCACCTACGTGATTCTCAAGGTGCTGGATCTGGTCATGGGCCTGCGGGTCAACGAAGAAGAAGAGTCGGTCGGTCTCGACCTGGCGCAACACAACGAGCGCGGCTATAACCTGTAACGCCCTCGAAAAAACTTGCCCGGCTTGCCGGGCATTTTTTTGCCTGCGATTTGTCGTTTTCAGGCAACGCAAACGGTTTCCGGACGTGCTTTTGTCGCGGCTTTTGCGGTTGTTTTGTGCAAGGTCGAAAACTTACAAGCCGGAGTGATATTTAGGCACTTTGATTTTTCTCTGAGCACGCTAGAATGCGCGCCGAAGGGTGCAGACAAGCTGTCCGCAAACTTCGCTACCCTTTGCTAGGCTTGCCAATGAGCAGGCTGATCACGCCAGG
Organism: Pseudomonas sp. JQ170C; assembly: GCF_035581345.1. Classification (NCBI taxonomy): domain Bacteria; kingdom Pseudomonadati; phylum Pseudomonadota; class Gammaproteobacteria; order Pseudomonadales; family Pseudomonadaceae; genus Pseudomonas; species Pseudomonas sp. JQ170C. Next base: position 5,780,104 of record NZ_CP141608.1, on the reverse strand, counting down.
GTAGGTCGACAGAGGTACTGTCGGCAGCTCTTTTATTTTGTCAGGTCCTGCCAAGAGCGGGGCCTGCACGGCATTCGCCATATGCCATGGCGCATGCCTGAGGTGGCGGCAAACCCGCGGCCCTTGAATTTTTTCCGGTAGCTGTCGATTCCTGGCGCTGCTGGTCTATAACTAATCTGCTTTTCGCAAGTCATGAGGTAGAACATGAGCGACGACGATCTGGAAAATGACGACCTCGAAGTAGGCGATGAAGACGAAGGCGATGAAGGCCTTGAAGCGGCAGCTGATGACGTAGCTGACGACGGTGGTGACGATAGCCCGGCTCCCGTTGCCAAGGGCAAGTCCAAGGCCGCTGTCTCGGTAGACGAGATGCCGAGCATGGAAGCCAAGCAGAAAGAGCGTGATGCGCTGGCCAAGGCCATGGAAGAGTTCCTCTCCCGTGGTGGCAAGGTGCAGGAAGTGGAGGCCAACGTGGTCGCCGATCCGCCCAAGAAGCCAGACAACAAGTACGGCAGCCGCCCTATCTGAGTGGTTGCGTCAACAAGAAAGCCCGCCGTCGCTGCGGGCTTTTTTGTGCCCTGTAGGAGCGGGCTTGCCCCGCGATGCGGTGTGACAGGTCAATCGCTATCGCGGGGCAAGCCCGCTCCTACCGGGGGTCATCGCCAGCTGTTGAGCAGCTCGGGCAGTTGCGACAGGCGCTGGATCTCGGCATCTGGGCGGCTGTCGGCCTCCCACGCCTTGCCCTGGGGATTGAACCAGATCGCCCGCAGGCCGGCGCGCTGAGCACCGGCAATATCATCACCGGGGTGGTCGCCGATGTGCACGGCGGCATGCGCTTCGACCTGGCCGTGGCGCAAGGCTTCGAGGAAGGGTTGCGGGTCGGGCTTGCCTACCCCCAGGTCCTCGGCGCAGAGGGCGAACTTGAAATAGTCGGCCAGGCCCAGGCGGCGTACATCGGCATTGCCATTGGTGACCACGCCCAGGGTGTAGTGGTGGCGCAGAATCTCCAGCACCGGCTGCACCTCGGGGAAGATGTCGATCTGGTGACGGGCGTGCAGGAACACCTCGAACCCTTCGTTGGCAAGTTCCCGGGCCTTGTTCTCGCTGTAGCCGACATCCTCCAGGGCGTGGAACAGCACGCGCCGGCGCAAGGCGCTGATGCGATGCTTGAGGCCAGGCTCGGCCAGCACCAGGCGCTCACGAATGGCGTACAGGTGTTCCACGGGGACGGCACCCAGGTCCGGCGCGTTGGCGGCCAGCCAGTCACGCAGGACCGCTTCGGCGCTGACGATCACCGGTGCGGTGTCCCACAAGGTATCGTCCAGGTCGAATGTGATCAGCTTGATACTCATGAATCGCTGTCCTTACTGCGTTTGGCCCGAGGGTGGGCGCTGTCATAGACGGCGGCCAGATGCTGGAAATCAAGGTGAGTGTAGATCTGTGTGGTGGCGATGTCGGCATGGCCGAGCATCTCCTGTACTGCACGCAAATCCTGAGACGACTCAAGCAAGTGGCTGGCAAAGGAGTGCCGCAGCATGTGCGGGTGCAGGTTCTGGCCCAGCTCCCTGACACCGGCGGCCTGTACCCGCATCTGGATGGCGCGTGGCCCCAGGCGTCGCCCTTGCTGGCTGACGAACACGGCACCGTCCTGCGGGCCACTGCCGGCGCGCAGGGGCAGCCATTGTTCGAGGGCTTCGCGGGCCTTGCGGCCGACCGGCAGCACGCGGGTCTTGCTGCCTTTGCCGTGCACCTGGACCAGGCCTGCGGGCAGGTCCAGCTGGTCGATGTTCAGGCTGGTCAGCTCTGACAGGCGCAGGCCCGATGAGTAGAACAGTTCGAGCATGGCCTGGTCGCGGCGGGCGAGAAAATCGTCCTCCACCCCACCTTCGAGCAGTTGCAGGGCGCGGTCGGTGTCGAGGGTCTTGGGCAGGCGCCGCTCACCCTTGGGCGCCGACAGGCCGTTGGCCGGGTCGTGGCTGCACAGGCCCTCGCGGTTGAGGTAGCGGTAGAAGCCGCGTACTGCTGAAAGCAATCGTGCCAGGCTGCGCGAGGATTGCCCCTGGTGATGCTGGCGGGCGATGAACTGGCGCAGGTGCTGGATCTGCAGGTCATTCCAGCTGCCGATGGCACTTTTGGAACAAAACGCCAGGACGTTTTCCAGGTCGCGGCGGTAGGCCAGCTGGGTGTGTTCGGACACCTGGCGCTCATTACGCAGGTGCGCACTGAAGGCCTGCAGCTGGCGTTCCATCAGCGCACCGGGCGCAGGGTCTGGGTAAAGCGTGGCACTACGCGGCCCAGTACCTCGGCGATGTAGCTGAGGAACAGGGTGCCGACCGAGCTCTTGTAGTGTTGCGGGTCGCGACTGCCAATCGCCAAGACCCCGTGCAGGCCCTGGTGGTTGAGGGTGGCGACGGCGGTGGAACCGACTTCCTTGCGTTGCTCTTCGCCGAACAGGAAGTCCAGCTCATGCTCGCGCAGGTTGCCGCTGACGGTCTTGCCGCTGCACAGCAGCCCGCCGATCGCTTGCTGGGCGTCGGCACTGTTGACCCAGCGGCCGACCGGGGCGGCACTTTCGCCGAACAGAATGAGGCTGACGAAGGGCACCTTGAATTCCTGGCGCAGGCTGTCTTCGACGGCCATGACCACGCTTTCCAGGCTGTCGGCATCAAGCAGGTCGAGGATCAGGCGGCGAGTCTTGTCGAACAGGCGGTCGTTGTCGCGGGCCACATCCATCAGTTGCGACAGGCGATGACGCATCTCGATGTTGCGGTCGCGCAGCAGCTTGAGCTGGCGCTCCACCAGCGAGACGGTGTCGCCGCGCTGGTGGGGGATGTGCAGTTCGCTGAGCAGCTCATCATGCTCGGCGAAGAATGTCGGGTTGTCGCGCAGGTAGGCAACCACGGCCTCAGCCCCGAGGGTGGGCGTCGAGCCCTCGGCGCTAAGGTCGGTGGGCTGTTCGGCGGGAGCCTGGGGCTGATCGGTCATGGTCGATACTCACTCATAGACGAACCTGTCCTTCAAACACGCGTACGGCGGGGCCGGTCATCAGCACCGGCTTGCCGGGACCGCCCCATTCGATGGACAGGCGTCCACCAGGCAGGTCGATCAGCAGGGGCGAATCCATCCAGCCCTGGCTGATCGCCGCAACGGCCGCTGCACAGGCGCCGGTACCGCAGGCCTGGGTTTCCCCGGCGCCGCGTTCCCAGACGCGCAACTGGGCGCGGTGGCGGTCGATGACCTGGATGAAGCCGACATTGACCCGTTGCGGGAAGCGCGGGTGGTGTTCGATCTTGGGCCCCAGTTCGTGAACCGGAGCATTGTTGATGTCGTTGACGCGCAGCACCGCGTGGGGGTTGCCCATCGACACGGCGGCCAGTTCGACGTGCTGTCCGGCCACGTCCAGCGGGTAGCTCAGGGCCTGGGCCGGTGCGTCGAACGGAATCTCGGCCGGCACCAGTCGGGGCGGGCCCATGTCGACGCAGATCTGCCCGTCGTTGCGCACGTCCAGTTCGATGATGCCGCCCTTGGTTTCGACGCGGATGCGCTTTTTCGCGGTCAGGCGCTTGTCCAGCACGAAGCGGGCAAAGCAGCGCGCACCGTTGCCGCACTGCTCGACCTCGGAGCCGTCGGCATTGAAGATCCGGTAGCGGAAATCCACTTCCGGATTGCTCGGCGCTTCGACAATCAACAGCTGGTCGAAGCCGATGCCGGTGTGCCGGTCGCCCCATTGCTTGGCGTGCTTGGGCAGGATGTGCGCATGTTGGCTGACCAGGTCCAGGACCATGAAGTCATTGCCCAGCCCATGCATTTTGGTAAAACGCAGCAGCATGGGATTACTCCGGCAACAGGCTTTCGCCGGCGAACAACTCGGCCACGGTTTCCCGGCGGCGTACCTCGAATGCCTGGTCACCATCGACCAGGATTTCGGCGCAGCGGCCACGGGTGTTGTAGTTCGAGCTCATGACAAAACCATAGGCGCCGGCCGAGTGAACAGCCAGCAGGTCGCCTTCGGCCAGGTTCAGCGTGCGCTCCTTGGCCAGGAAGTCACCGGTTTCGCAGATCGGCCCGACCACATCGTAGGTGCGACCTTCGCCAGCGCGTGGCTGCACGGCGGTGACGTTCATCCAGGCCTGGTACAGGGCTGGGCGGATCAGGTCGTTCATGGCCGCATCGACGATGGCGAAGTCTTTGTGTTCGGTGTGCTTGAGGTACTCGACGCGGGTCAGCAGTACGCCGGCGTTGGCCACGATGTAGCGGCCCGGCTCGAAGACCAGGGCCAGGTCGCGACCGTCAACGCGCTCGCGAATGGCCTTGATGTATTCACCGGCCAGCGGCGGTTCTTCATCGCGGTAGCGCACGCCGACACCGCCGCCCAGGTCCAGGTGACGCAGGTGGATACCGCAGTCGCCGAGGCGGTCGATCAGCGCCAGCAGGCGGTCGAGGGCGTCGAGGAAAGGTTCCAGGGTGGTCAGTTGCGAACCGATATGGCAGTCGACACCGACCACTTCCAGGTTCGGCAGCTGGGCCGCGCGAATGTAGACCTCTTCGGCATCGGCGATGGCGATGCCGAACTTGTTTTCTTTCAGGCCGGTGGAGATATACGGGTGGGTGCCGGCATCGACGTCCGGGTTGACCCGCAGCGAAATCGGCGCACGCACGCCCATTTCGGCAGCGACCACCTGGAGGCGTTCCAGCTCGTCGGTGGATTCGACGTTGAAGCAGTGCACACCGACTTCCAGTGCGCGGCGCATGTCTTCACGGGTCTTGCCGACACCGGAGAACACCACGCGATCGGCACGCCCGCCAGCGGCCAGGACTCGCTCCAGCTCGCCGCCGGAAACGATGTCGAAGCCTGCGCCCAGGCGGGCCAGCAGGTTCAGCACGCCGAGGTTGGAGTTGGCCTTGACGGCAAAGCAGACCAGGTGCGAAACACCCTGCAGGGCGTCGGTGTAGCTACGGTACTGGGCCTCGATGTGGGCGCGCGAGTAGACGTAGGTAGGTGTGCCGAAACGTTCGGCAATGGCCGACAAGGCCACACCTTCCGCGAACAGTTCACCGTCGCGGTAGTTGAAAGCGTCCATGGTTTACCCTTACTGATGCTGGTGCGATTGCGATTTCTTGCCGTCTTTGCTGTCGTCTGGCAGGTACAGCGGGCCCTTCTGGCCACAGGCGGAAACGAGGCAGGCAACCGCGACGAGCGCCGCGAGGGTGGAGATCAGGCGCTTCATGGCGTAATCCTTTGAAATAAGCAGTATTGCGCCCGAGTATACCGAGCACCTGTCGCCTTGCCTATGCAGGCGCCCCGCCGTCGGGCGGGGGGTGGCTGCGGGGGTATGGACGGGGCGTTATCCTTTGCATTCGGTGCGCGTCACTCGTATCTTCCCCGGCTTGCGTGTGTGCAGACATTTTTGAGGTTCTTGCAATGAGTTTGACCGAAGCGCGTTTTCACGACCTGGTCGATGCGACCCAACAGGCACTGGAAGACCTGTTCGATGACACTGACCTGGATCTGGACATGGAGAACTCCGCTGGGGTCCTGACCATCAAGTTCGACAACGGCAGCCAATTGATCTTCAGTCGCCAGGAGCCGCTGCGCCAGTTGTGGCTGGCCGACAAGTCCGGTGGTTTCCACTTCGACTACGACGAACAGAACGGTAAGTGGACCTGCGAGAAGACCGAAGAGCTGCTGGGCGAGATGCTCGAGCGCATCGTCTGGGAGCGCGTGGGTGAGAAGCTCGATTTCGAAGAGATCTGAAATGAGCACCCCGCCGAAGCCGGCCAAGCCCCTTTACAGCAATGTCAGCCCGGCCGTGCCGTCGCCTTGCATCAGTACGTGCCGGCTGGATGAGCACAAGGTCTGCATCGGCTGTTATCGCCATGTCGAAGACATTCGCCAGTGGCGCTCGGCCGATGACCAGCGCCGCCGGCAGATCTGCCAGGAGGCCCAGGCCCGCCGCCAACTGGCCGGATTGGCGTAGACCCTTCAGCTATTGTGTATTTACTTGGCTGTGGTAGTGTCGATCTTGCTTCGGCAGTGCCGAATTCCTGCAAACCCCGCCCTTGGGCGGGGTTTTGCTTTATATCGCTCAAAAAAAGGAGTCTGACTGGATCATGAGCACCAAGCCTTCCATTATCGTCACCCGACTGGACGTACAGCGTCTCGAGCGTCTGATCGACAGCCTCGATGAAAAGATGCAGGAGTCGCCGGGTGTGCTCGCCTTGCAGGACGAGCTGGACCGCGCCGATCAGGTCGGTCACGAGGAAATTCCGGCCGGTGTCGTGACCATGAACTCCCGGGTTCATTGCCGCGAAGAAGCCAGCGGCAAGGACTATCACCTGACGCTGGTCTACCCCAAGGATGCCAATGCCGACGAAGGCAAGATCTCCATCCTCGCACCGATCGGCAGCGCGCTGCTGGGCTTGTCGGTAGGCGAGCAGATCGACTGGCCTGCGCCGGGTGGCAAGACCCTCAAGCTCAAATTGCTGGAAGTCGAATACCAGCCAGAAGCCGCTGGCAACTACGACCTCTGAGCCTCAGGCCTGCGCCAGAGCCGCGTTGAGCGAACGCTCCAGTTCGCCCTTGTAGCGCAGGTAGAGCAAGCTCGAACCTTGCCCATCGGCCAGCAGGCCGGACAGGTCAAGGTCGGTGATGTAGCACCGATAGCGCTCGGTTTCCCGGCGCTGCTCGATGATTTCCCGGGCGACCATGACATAGAGCTGGTCGCCATGTTCGAGCGCTGAAAACTCCCGCTGGTTGCAGTAGAGCGTGACCTGTACATCGTCGCCGATGCCGGGTTGCACGATGGCCTGCACTTCATAGAACCGCGCCTCCACACTCAAGTTCGGTACCGGGCGGGGTTCGGCTGTTCGGGCTTTGCCCGGGCCTGCGGGCGTCAGCTGGTAGTAGAGCACCTCCAGCGAGCCTTGGCTGTGCAGGTTTTCCAGCGGCAGGCGAGCGTCACGGCGAAAGATGATCGACTGCAAGAAGCGCTGCAGGGGCAGCAGCAAGCTGCTTTCGTGATGAAACGGCAGGCGCTGTTGCCACAGGGCGTTGTGCTCATCCAGCACATAGAGATCTGCCCAGGCCTCCTGAACCCGATAGAACACCTGAATGCAGTGGGGCAAACCCAGGGGCAGCACCTGCGCCAGTTCCAGCTCTTGCAGGGCGTTGGCATCCAGGTGCAAGGGGCTGTAGTCGACACGTTCTTCGCACAGGTAGCCCAGCAGGGCCTTGTGGTCGTCCAGGGTTACCAGCTCGACGGCACTGGCCTGCAGTTCCAGCACGTGGGTGTGCTGCTGGACCTGCAACAGGTATCGGTGGTTCTGGCCCTGGCCGAGCAGCGCCTGGGCAGTGGTGAATACGTCTTCAACTCGCTGGGCGATGGCCTGGGCCCGGTTATGGCAGAAGCAGCGCACCCGCAACAGAGGCCGATGCGCTGCGTTGCCCAGGCTGTTGAGGTAGTCGCGCAGGCAGCGCATCAGCGCATGTTCGCCGTCGTAGCGCTGGACCTGCACTTCGTTCCAGCTGTTGAGCGTGACCTGGTCGAGCGTCAGCACCAGGTTCTCGCGCACCCCGGCATAACTGAGCGAGTCGGTACGCTCGGTGGTCATCAGGATGTTCAGGTCGCGGTGCTGCTGCAGGGGGTCGACGCCGACGTTGACCAGCAGCAGCATCTCATCGACCACACTGGGTTGCAGCAGGCGCTGATCACTGACCGCGGGCAGTGGCAGGGCCAGGCTCTGTTGCAGGCTGCCGAGCAGGTTGAACAGCTCGTACTCACTCAGGTCGCTGACACCCGGGTGCAGGGCGAGGCGAGTGCTGCTGTCGATGACGCCGTTGCGGTGGGCCCAGGTCAGCAGCTCCAGTAACTGATGGCAGCGTTTGATCGGTGTGAAGTGCTCCCATTCATGGACGCCCAGGTTGCCGTTGTACAAACCCCAGTGCTGCTGCCCGGGCTCTTTGCGATTGGGCGACTGGACCAGGGTCAGGGTGTCTTCGGCCAAGTCGGGGGCTACGCCGGGGTTGATGAACTCGATTTTGCCGGCGCGACGCTCAAAGGCAGCGTACAAGCGCCGGCCCAGCACGCTGAGGTCGCGCGGGTCGATGCGGTGGGTGGTATTGCGGGTGCGGGCGAACTGGCAGAGAAAGCGGTAGCTGTAGTTCAGTTCGGCGACCAGTGCCTGGCGCTCGGTAGCAACCTGGCGCACCTTCCACTGGCTGCGACTGTCGAGCAAGGCCAACTGGCGTTCGTCCCATCCCCACTCCTGGCTCAAGCGCTGCAGCAGGGCGCGTTGCCAGCTATGGGTGCGCTGCGGCGCAAGGCCGCTGAGCTTTTTGTTGACCTTCAGGTACAGGCTGCGTCGTACCAGCTCCAGGCGCTCTTTCTCGCCGCGCCCCAGCAGGTACTGCTCGATACGCCGGTACACCATGATGTAAGGGTCGAGTTCATCGAGGTCCAGGCGGTTGGCAAACACCGCCTGTTTGAAGTGCAGGCTCAGGCACTGGCCTTGGGGATACTCGCTGGCATAGACCTCGATCAGCAGCAGCTTGAGCACCGACTTGTAGGGGGACTCGATGCCCTTGAACAGCTGCCACAGCCCGGCGCCGACGAACTCGCCGGGCGGGATATGCGCCAGGTGGCCCAGGTCCAGGACGTCATCGGCGCGCACGAAGCGCTTTGAGAGCAGGGTTTCGATGTAGTCCCGGTAGCGTGTCTCTTCATACACCGGGACCAGCCACCACAGTGGGGTGCGCCCGGCCAGCCAGATGGCGGTGCGGTAGAACTCGTCGAGGAGCAAGTAGTGTTGGGTCGTGCCGCAATCGTCGGAGCTGAGCTGGCTGTCGCGCTCACCTTGCACGAAGCTCTGTGGCTCGATCAGAAACAGGTGCGCTTCGGCACCCTGGCTGGCGGCCCAGCCCTCCAGGAGCTGGCACTTCTTGCGCAGTTCGGCCAACTCGCTTTCATCGAGCGCAGCGTCATGGCAGACCCACACGTCCATGTCGCTCTGCTCGGCCTGGGCCAGGGTGCCCAGGCTACCCATCAGGAACAGGCCGAGGATCGGCAGGGGTGGATTGCCGCGCCGCGCCTTGTAGGAGAAGGAGCGAGTCAGGCGCTGGGCTTCGGCAAGCACCTGCGGGTCAGGCTCGAAACCCGAGACGCCCGCCGGGGTCGTACCGGAAACGTAGCCGGGCAGTAGCGGGTGATTGACGTGGAGGAACAGCGGCAGAAGCGTCAGGACCAATTGCTGGCGACTGGACAACCCCTCCCTTGCCCGCTCCAGGCGCCCCTGATTGAGCGTGAGGAAGCGCGTGCGCAGTTGGCTGAGCACTTTGCGATCGATGCCCTCGTCGAGGTCGGGGCGGATTTCATGGGGGTGGTTCATGCGCGCTAGAACTGGCCGTCAGGGGAGCACCGGCGAGTTTAGCCTTTGTGGCGGGGTTTTTGACGCCATTTTATTAGCGCCAGACGCATCGCGGGGCAAGCCAGCTCCTACCGGTAGGAGCGGGCTTGCCCCGCGATTTGCGAATTTCAGGCTGGCTGGGCGACGTTCAGGATGGTCAGCAATTGCTGCGCGTGCTCCGCCGCATCATGCCCCAGGCTGGTCAGGTAGCCGCCATCGGGCTGGTCGGTCAGTTGTTTGTCGTACAGGCGCTGGGCTGCAGCGATGAGCTCTTTGGAGGCAGTGTTATGGACCTTGATTCCTTCCTGGCTGCTATCCAGGTTGAACAGGGCAAGGACTTCAAGCTCGGCAATCAGATCGGGGGTAAACGACATAGAGACTCCGACTTCCAGACAAGGAGGGCAGCACCGTCGCCGGTGCCTGGCTTTGCAGTGTAGTCAGGGAAATCCGCTTTTGCTTCAGTCCTTTTCCGGCGGTAGTTCGGGCAGGGCGCGCAGGGCGGTTTCGTACCATTCGGTATTGAACGCACGGTCTTCATCCAGCATGGCGTCGATTTCGATCGCCAGGACGTGGGCCATGAGGTTGAGAATGTCGTCACGTTCGTAGCCGACCAGGGTCAGCTTGTTGAAGGTGGCCTTGGCCGCAGGCGGGTTGTCACTTTCGATCTGGTTTTCGATTGCCTGGATCAGGGTCGACTCGGCGAATTCTTCTTCATCGTTGTCGATTTCGTTGTGCTCGCTCATGGGCGGACTCCTCGGGATGGATGCTCAGTTTGCCACGGCGTTATCGGCAATGCCTGGCTATCGACAAACGCCATGATGCTGGTCAGTACCTCTGGCGGGGGCTATAACTGCCCCGCCAACCCCCTTTACGGCCTGGAGGCTGTTTTCATGCTCAAGCTTCATGGATTCGCAGTCAGCAACTACTACAACATGGTCAAACTGGCGCTGCTGGAAAAGGGCGTCCCGTTTGAAGAGGTGCTGTTTTTTGGCGGCCAGAGCCCTCAAGCGCTGAAAGTCAGCCCGCGTGGCAAGGTGCCGGTGCTTGAAACCGAGCATGGCTTTCTCAGCGAAACCAACCTGATCCTTGAGTACATCGAGCAGACCCAGGCTGGCAAACCCCTGTTGCCGACAGACCCGTTCGCCCAGGCCAAGGTGCGTGAGCTGGCCAAGCACATCGAGCTGTATATCGAACTGCCGGCCCGTGCCTGCTATCCCGAGGCCTTCTTCGGCGCCAAGGTCGACCCTGCGATCAAGGACAAGGCCAAGACCGAACTGCTGGCCGGTGTCGAAACCCTCAAGCGCAATGGCAAGTTCTCGCCCTACGTTGCCGGCAACGAATTGACGATTGCCGACATGAAGTTCTGCTTCAGCCTTGATCTGGCCAGTGCGGTGGGCAGGGAAGTGTTCGACATGGACCTGCTGGCGGACTTCCCCGAGGCCAAGGTGTTGCTCAAGCAGCTGAAGCAAAACCCGAACGTGGAAAAAATCACGGCAGACAAGGAAGCGCAGATGCCTGCATTCCTGGAGATGATACGCAGCGGCAAGCGCTGACGGCTGATGCAACAGGCTCGCGGCAGGACGCCGACGAGCCTGGGGCATGAGGGCTTAGCGGCTGGCCAGCAGGGCCTGGCCGCGCACCACGGCTGCACGTACCTGGGCAGGTGCGGTACCGCCGATATGGTTGCGTGCGTTGACCGAGCCTTCGAGGGTCAGCACGGCAAACACGTCCTGCTCGATCTGGTCGCTGAACTGGCGCAGTTCGTCCAGGCTCATCTCGGCCAGGTCCTTGCCGGTGTCGACACCGTACTTGACCGCGTGACCGACGATTTCGTGGCAATCACGGAACGGCAGACCGCGGCGCACCAGGTAGTCGGCAAGGTCGGTGGCGGTGGAGAAACCACGCAGCGCCGCTTCGCGCATGACGGCATGACGCGGCTTGATCGCCGGGATCATGTCGGCAAAGGCGCGCAACGAGTCGCGCAGGGTGTCGGCAGCGTCGAACAGCGGCTCTTTGTCTTCCTGGTTGTCCTTGTTGTAGGCCAGGGGCTGGCCTTTCATCAGGGTCAGCAGGCCGGTCAGGGCGCCGAACACACGGCCGGTCTTGCCACGTACCAGCTCCGGGACGTCCGGGTTCTTTTTCTGCGGCATGATCGAGCTGCCGGTGCAGAAGCGATCAGGCAGGTCGATGAACTGGAACTGGGCGCTGGTCCACAGCACCAGCTCTTCGGAGAAGCGCGACAGGTGCATCATCGCAACGCTGGCCGCGGCGCAGAATTCGATGGCGAAATCGCGGTCGGAAACGCCGTCCAGCGAGTTGCCGCCCACCGCCTCAAAGCCCAGCAGCTGGCAGGTCAGTTCACGGTCGATCGGGTAGGTGGTGCCCGCCAGTGCGGCGCTGCCCAGGGGCATGCGGTTGGTGCGCTTGCGGCAGTCGACCAGGCGCTCGTAGTCGCGGCTGAGCATCTCGAACCAGGCCAGCAGATGGTGGCCGAAGGTTACCGGTTGAGCGGTTTGCAGGTGGGTGAAGCCGGGCATGATGGTGTCGGCTTCACGCTCGGCCTGCTCCAGCAAGCCCTGCTGCAGGCGAGTGATTTCGGCCAGGATCAGGTCGATCTCGTCACGCAGCCACAGGCGGATGTCGGTGGCGACCTGGTCGTTGCGGCTGCGACCGGTGTGCAGCTTTTTACCGGTGATGCCGATGCGATCGGTCAGGCGTGCTTCGATGTTCATGTGCACGTCTTCAAGGTCGACGCGCCAGTCGAAGGCGCCGGCCTCGATTTCGCCCTGGATGGTTTTCAGGCCATCGATGATGGTGTCGCGCTCGGCGTCAGTGAGCACACCGACTTTCGCCAGCATGGTGGCGTGGGCGATCGAGCCCATGATGTCGTGGCGGTACAGGCGCTGGTCGAAATTGACGGAGGCGGTGAAGCGGGCGACGAAGGCGTCGACAGGCTCACAGAAGCGGCCGCCCCAGGACTGGTTGGTCTTGTCGGTGCTCATGGATTCACTCGTTGAAGGCGTGAACGGAAAAGTGGTGCCGATAATAGCAGGGTTGGCACCCGCACCGCAGGACGGCGGTCGGGGCAAATACGGGTTAATGCGGGTTTATGTCACAGGGGAGGCGGGTAACAGGATATTTAACGATTGAACGGCAGCGTTCCGGCAACCGTCTACAGTTGGACAGAGGCCCGGCATGTTTCCTGCCGCGCCAGTGAATCTTTAGCCATCGTGCGAGTCTGAGCGTGGATCGCCGTGACGGTCGTCACCTCACCTGTCTACGCTATCCTTGTGCGAGACTCACGCAGGAATCCAGCGCTATATGAATGTCCTGATCGTTGATGACGAACCCCAAGCCCGGGAACGCTTGAGCCGACTGCTCGGTGAACTGGAGGGCTATACCGTGCTGGAGCCCAGCGCCACCAATGGCGAAGAGGCCCTGGCCCTGATTGACAGCCTCAAGCCCGAGGTGGTCTTGCTGGACATCCGCATGCCGGGCCTTGATGGCCTTCAGGTCGCCGCTCGCCTATGTGAGCGCGAAGCCCCGCCTGCCGTGGTGTTCTGCACCAGTGACGATGAATTCACCGTGCATTCGTTCAAGGACAGCACCTTGGGCTATGTGTTGAAACCGGTGCAGCCGGACAACCTGCGCGAAGCCTTGAAAAAGGCCGAGCGCCCGAGTCGGGTACAGCTGGCGGCGCTGACTCGCCCTGCTGCCGAAAGCGGCAGCGGTCCGCGCAGTCATATCAGTGCCCGGACCCGCAAGGGCATCGAGCTGATTCCCCTGGACCAGGTGATCTATTTCATCGCTGACCACAAGTACGTGACCCTGCGTCATGAAGGTGGCGAAGTCCTGTTGGATGAGCCGCTCAAGGCGCTGGAAGACGAGTTTGGCGAACGATTCGTACGTATTCACCGCAATGCCCTGGTTGCCCGCAGTCGCATCGAGCGCCTGCAGCGTACGCCCCTTGGGCATTTTCAGTTGTTTCTCAAGGGCCTCAATGGCGACGCCCTGATTGTCAGCCGCCGCCATGTGGCGGGCGTGCGCAAGATGATGCAGCAGCTTTGACATTGCTGCGTGCGGCCAGGGATGGCCGGCTACTCTCGTGATTTAGATCTGCAAGCGGGTTGGGCTGAACTGTTATCATCGGGCGAATCTATCTCGTACGGATCGTTCCATGTCCACTCGCGAAATCCGCATTGCCACCCGCAAAAGTGCCTTGGCCCTGTGGCAGGCCGAATATGTCAAATCCCGTCTGGAGCAGGCGCATCCCGGTCTGATCGTGACCTTGGTGCCGATGGTCAGTCGTGGCGACAAGCTGCTGGACTCGCCGCTGTCGAAAATCGGCGGCAAAGGCTTGTTCGTCAAGGAACTGGAAACCGCACTGCTGGATAACCAGGCCGACATTGCCGTGCACTCGATGAAAGATGTGCCGATGGACTTCCCGCAAGGCCTGGGCCTGTACTGCATCTGCGAGCGTGAAGACCCGCGTGACGCCTTCGTTTCCAATACTTTCAAGAGCCTCGACGACTTGCCCGCCGGCAGCGTGGTCGGCACCTCCAGCCTGCGCCGTCAGGCCCAGCTGCTGACTCGCCGCCCGGACCTTGAGATCCGCTTCCTGCGCGGCAACGTCAACACCCGCCTGGCCAAGCTTGACGCCGGCGAATATGACGCGATCATCCTCGCGGCCGCTGGCCTCATTCGCCTTGGCTTTGAAGATCGCATTACTTCCGGCATCAGCGTTGACGACAGCCTGCCCGCCGGTGGCCAGGGTGCCGTGGGTATCGAATGCCGCAGCGCCGACACCGAGATCCACGCGCTGCTGGCGCCGCTGCACCACCAGGACACCGCTGACCGCGTGGTTGCCGAGCGCGCGCTGAACAAGCACCTCAATGGCGGCTGTCAGGTACCGATTGCCTGTTATGCCGTGCTCGAAGGCGATCAATTGTGGCTGCGTGGCCTGGTAGGCGAACCCAGCGGCGGCAAGCTGCTGACGGCCCAGGCGCGTGCATCGCGATCCGATGCAGAGGCCTTGGGTGTCCAGGTCGCTGAAGACCTGCTCAAGCAAGGTGCCGAAGACATTCTCAAGGCAGTGTATGGCGAGGCCGGCCACCCGTGAGCACCTGGCGCCTGCTTCTGACCCGGCCGGCCGAAGAATGCACTGCGCTGGCACAGACACTCGCTGAACAAGGTGTGGCCAGCAGCAGCCTGCCGTTGCTCGACATCGAGCCGCTGCCCCTGGATGACCTCCAGCTCGACACGCTGCGCCATCTTGATCGGTATGCCGCGATCATCGTGGTCAGCAAGCCGGCGGCCCGCCTCGGACTGGCCGCGCTCTCGCCGTTTTGGCCGCAACTGCCGGCCCAGGCCTGGTTCACGGTGGGGGCTGCGTCTGCACAGATTCTGCAGGACCATGGTTGCCAGGTCAGTTATCCCCAGGCGGGTGACGACAGCGAGGCACTGCTCATGCTGCCGGCGCTGCACCAGGCCATTGCCTGCCCGGCACCGCGAGTGTTGATCATGCGGGGCGAAGGGGGGCGTGAATTGCTCGCAGAGCGTCTCGCTGAACTAGGTGCTAGTGTCGAATATCTGCAACTCTATCGCCGTTTCCTGCCGGTTTACCCGAGCAATGCGCTGTCTGCGCGTGTTTGCGGGGAACGCCTGAATGGCCTGGTGGTCAGCAGTGGGCAGGGTCTTGAACACTTGCAACAGCTGGCTGCAGGCGACTGGCCGCAGTTGGCGCTGTTGCCGCTGTTCGTGCCCAGCCCTCGTGTGGCCGCGCAGGCCCGCGATGCCGGGGCACAGAATGTAGTGGATTGTCGCGGTGCCAGCGCCGCGGCTTTGTTGGCAGCGCTGCAGCAAACACCTGCACCTGCCCCCTGAGGCGCTAAGCTGATTGGCGACGAGCCCAATGCAAAGGATGGATACGTGAGCGAAACTGTCTTGCCCAACGATGACCTGCAATCGACGCCCGAGGCGTCTGAACCCACCGCCGCCACGCCGGGCAAACGCTCGGGCAACGGCTTGGCGATCCTGGCCTTACTGCTCGGTGCAGCGGGTGTTGCTGTAGGAGGGTGGGGCGTTTGGCAGGTGCGCCAGCTTCAGGGCACCGAACAGGGGCAGGGTCAGTATCTGCAAAGCCTGGCTGAGAAGACTCAGGCGCTGCAGTTGCGTGAGCAACAGATCTCGACGCAGCTTGCCAGCCTGCCTGCGGCCACCGAACTTGAAGACCGCCGCCGCCTGGTGGCGCAACTGCAGGGTGACCAGCAGCGGCTGAGCCAGCGCCTGGAGACCATCCTGGGTGCCAGCCGCAAGGACTGGCGCCTGGCTGAAGCCGAGCACTTGCTGCGTCTGGCCAGCCTGCGTTTGTCGGCCTTGCAGGACATCGTCAGCGCCCGTGCGCTGGTCCAGGGCGCCGATGACATCCTGCGTGAGCAGAGCGACCCGGGTGCCTTTGCCGCCCGAGAGCAACTGGCCAAGAGCCTGGCCACCCTCAACAGTGTTCAGCAGCCGGATCGCACCGGGCTGTTCCTCAAGCTCGCCGCCCAGCGTGAGCAAGTCCAGCAACTCAGCGCCGTGTCCCCGGAATTCGAAAGCAATGCCGATGCCCTGGGCGCCTTGACCGCCGACGGTGATGGCGCCAGTCGCTGGTCACAATGGTGGGCGGAGCTATCGAAGTACTTCCAGGTCGATTTCAATGCCGACGACAACATTCGTCCGCTGCTTGCCGGGCAGTCGCTCAACCAGCTGCGCCTGGCCCTTAGCCTGACCATCGAGCAGGCCCAGTGGGCAGCGCTCAACGGCGAGGCCAAGGTCTACACCCAGGCCCTGGATGATGCACGCAGCGTGTTGCTGGCCAACTTCAACCCGGACAACCCGCAAAGCAAGGCCATGCTCGACAGCCTCAACGCCCTGGCCGAAGAGCCGGTCTCGGTGGTGGTGCCAGACCTGGCCGACAGCCTCAGTGCGGTTCAGGCCTACCTGGAGCGTCGACACCTGCCGGCCGAGGAGGCCAAGCCATGAAGCGCGTGTACCTGTTGATGGTGGTGGCCATTGCGGCCGCTGCCGCACTCGGGGTCGCGATCGCCAAGCACAGCGGCTACGTGCTGATTTCCTATGGCAGTTTTCGCTATCAGTCTGGCCTGTGGGCCGCGCTGGCGGCGCTGGCGGCAATCCTGCTGCTGGTATTGCTGGTGCGCTACCTGGTTGGCCTGGTGTTGACCTCCAGCGGTGTGGTCAACCCCTGGTCGCGGCGCAACCGCAGCCGTCGCACGCGGCTGGCCATAGAGCAGGGTCAGCTGGACCTTGCCGAAGGGCGTTGGTCCAGCGCCCAGCGTCACCTCCATCGTGCTGCCGAAGCCGAGCGTCAACCGCTGTTGTACTACCTAGGCGCGGCGCGGGCTGCCAATGAACTGGGGCGTACCGAAGACCGCGACAAACTGCTTGAACGCGCACTGGAGCGCCAGCCAGAAGCAGAACTGGCTATCGCACTGAGCCATGCGCAAATGCAGATGGATAACGGCGAAAGCGAAGCAGCGCTGGAAACCTTGCAGGCGATGCAGGAGCGCCATCCGCATAACGCCCAAGTGTTGCGACTCCTGCAGCGGTTGTACCGCGAGCGGGGTGACTGGTCGGCGCTCATCCGCTTGTTGCCGGAGCTGCGCAAGGGGAAAGTGCTTCCGACTTCCGAGCTGGAAGAACTGGAACGGCGCTCCTGGGGGGAAAACCTCTCCCTTGCCGCCAGTCGTGAAGGGGAAGAGCAAAGTGCGCGTCAGTCCCTGGAGCGTGCCTGGCAGCAGCTGACGGCCGCCCAGCGCCAGGAGCCGCAACTGGTGCTGGCCTATGCCGAGCAACTGCGCCAGCTGGGCGCGGAAAGCGAGGCTGAAGAGGCGCTGCGCACGGCACTCAAGCGTCAGTATGAAAGCCACCTTGCCCGACTCTACGGCCTGGTGCGCGGCGCCGACCTGGCGCGCCAGCTGCAGGCGGCCGAGGGGTGGCTCAAGCAACATGGCGATGACCCCAGCTTGTTGCTCACGTTGGGCCGGTTGAGCCTGCAGAACCGCCTGTGGGGCAAGGCTCGCGACTATCTGGAAAGCAGTTTGCGGCTGCAGCGCAATCCCGAGGCGTGTGCCGAACTGGCCCGTTTGCTGGCCGGGTTGGGCGATACGGATCGAAGCAATCAGTTGTTCCAGGAAGGCCTGGGCCTGCTCGATGACCGCTTGCTGGCATTGCCATTGCCAGACACGGTACGTGCTTGAGTAACCCTTGGGCTCGCGCCAAGCCGCGAGCCCAAGCCGTTGTCGAAATATCCTACATGCGCATCAGTTTTTTCTTTGAATGGTCAAAGAAAACTCATATCTAACATGGGATTATTCCCTTACTAATCAGTGATTTGTCTCAGTTGTAGTAGCTTGAAACAAGGCACGAACTTCCTCTACCGTTGACGCCTGTCTCTCTACTCCTCCGGATCTCTCATGCCGTCGGCCTTCTCGCGCTCAATGTTCCTTCTGGCCTTTGTGGTCTCGGTGCTGATGCTGGCGGCTGCGTTTTACCTCGAGTGGGAAGTGGGGTTGGAACCTTGCCCCTTGTGCCACAGCCAACGGTTGTTCCTGGGGGCGTTCTCGCTGGTAAGCGTGTGTGCGGTGCTGCATAGCCCTGGGTACCTGGGGGCGCGAATCTACGCGGTGCTGGCGCTGCTATGCGCTACCTGCGGCGCCCTCCTCGCCGCGCGGCATGTGTGGCTCCAAGGCGTGTCGTGGCCCGTGGCTGTCGACTGCCCGCCTGCCGTCGACAGCATGCCGCTGGCCCATCAGTTCAAGTTGATGTTGATCGGTAGCCCTGACTGCGTGCGGTTGAACTGGAGTTTTCTTGATTTGACGATTCCCGAGTGGAGCCTGTTGGCATTTGTCCTCTTGGCAGTGTTGGCTTTAACACGTCTGTTTGGGGGGAGGGCTGCGTTGTTCCATCGTCCGGCGAAAATCTGAGGCGATCACTTCCCTCTGCAAACGACCGGCGGCAGGTCAAGGCAGGATTAAACACTTGTATGAACTTTGTCGCCTGCGTACCTTGAAGCCTAGGGCGCACGGGAATAATCTCCCTGCACGCATACCGAAAAAACAGCTGCTCGATGCTGCCCTGCTGAAGTCACCTTTGCTTTGCACACTTGCGAGCGAGGAGCGGGGGCATTACCCAGAAGGGAAGAGATCGCCATGCTAGATAGTTGTCAGAATGCTCAGGAACGCTGGGGTGGGGTTCATAAGCTCATTGACCGCTGGTTGGATGAGCGTGCAGAGCTGGTGACAGCCTTTCGTGAGTTACGCGATGCCAAGCCGGCCTTCGCCGACAAGGACAAGAGTCGCGACTTTTGTGCCGTGCTGATCGACTATGTATCGGCCTGGCATTTTGAAGTCAGCGAGCAGTTGGTCAGCGAAGCCAAGGCTTTTGGTGATACGCGAGGCCTGGAGCTGGCCACGCAGATCAGCCCGCGGATTGATGCGACCACTGAGATTGCCTCTGCCTTCAACGATCATTGCGATAAAGGCGACTGCAACGACCCAGAGCGCTTCGCAAAGAAGCTCAACGAATTGGGTAGCTTGTTGCACGAGCGCTTCGAGCTTGAAGACTGCCTGATCGAAGTGTTGCACAACGCACATAGTGAAGAAGCTGCCGTTCAGGCTTGATGGGTGTGCCGACGACTTATTCGGCGACACCCAGCAATTCGATCTCGAACACCAATGGCGTATAGGGCGCAATCAGGTCGCCCGCGCCTTCGGCACCGTAGGCCAGGGCTGAAGGCATCACCAGGCGCCATTTCGACCCCGTCGCCATCTCTGGCAATGCCAGTTGCCATCCCTCGATCACACTGTCCAGGTTGAACCACTGCGCTTGCTGGTTCTGATCGAAGACTGTTCCGTCTGGCAACTTGCCGACATAGCGGACCTGGACTTTTCCCTGCGCTGAAGGTTTGGCACCAGTACCTTTGACCTGTTCGATCACCAGAATACCTGCGGCTAATTCGCGCACGCCTGCGCGTGCTCGCTCTGTGGCCATGAAGCGTTTTTCCGCAGTCAGCAACTGTTCGTTGTGTGCCTGTAACGCAGCTTGGTTGGCCTGGGTTTCATGTTCGCCGAGTATTGCCGTCATACGTTCTTTACTCAGGGCCAGCGGCTTGTTCTGGTATGCCTGTCGCAGCCCTTCCAGCAGGGCTTCCAATTGCAGGTTGGGAACTTCGGTGCGCAGTCGCTCACCCAGGCTGGCGCCCAGGCTGTAGGCCAGGTCGTGGTCACTTTCAGGGGTGTCCGCAGGCGCTGCCATGAGCGACGCCGGCAATAGAAAAAGAGCAAATACTAGATAACGCGACACTGGCTCACTCCTGCTTCAGCGGAAATAAAGTATGCCAGCCTTCACTCGCTACTTCGTGTAAATATCAGCAACACTTTGTGCAGCATCTACACTTGTTTCCAGCTGCAGCGATAACAACTTTGCCCAGGCATGCAACGCGGCGCCTTTAATACTGTCAACATGCCCTAGCGGCGGTAGCAGCAGAAGCATAGTATGAGCCGCACTCTCGTCAGCCAGGAGGTAAACCATGTCGGCCAATAAGAAGCCAGTAAGTACGCCGTTGCACCTGCTCCAGCAACTCTCGGGCAGCCTGCTCGATCATTTGGAAAATGCCTGCTCGCAAGCGCTGGCTGATGCTGAAAAACTGCTCGCCAAGTTGGAAAAACAACGTGGCAAGGCCCAAGAGAAACTGCACAAATCGCGCCTCAAACTGCAGGACGCTGCCAAGTCTGGAAAAGCCAAGGCGCAAGGCAAGGCCAAGTCTGCAGTCGGTGAACTCGAAACGCTGCTCGACTCGCTCAAGGAGCGTCAGTCGCAGACACGCACCTACATTCTGCAACTCAAGCGTGATGCCCAGGAAAGCCTGAAACTGGCCCAGGGTGTTGGCAAGGTCAAGGAAGCGGCTGCCAAGGCGCTGACCTTGCGTGCGGCAAAACCTGCACCTGTCGCTGCTGCCAAGCCAGCCGCCAAGCCAGCCGCCAAGCCTGCAGCCAAAGCCGCCGCCAAACCTGCAGCTAAAGCTGTAGCGGCCAAACCAGCAGCCAAACCTGCTGCCAAAGCCGTAGTGGCAAAACCAGCGGCGAAACCTGCAGCCAAGCCTGCTGCTAAAACAGCTGCTGCAAAACCTGCGGCCAAGCCAGCGACCAGAACGGCTGCTGCAAAACCTGCCGCTAAACCTGCCGCGGCAAAAGCGCCTGCCAAGCCTGCTGCTAGAACCGCCGCTGCCAAACCCGCTGCTAAGCCCGCAGCCAAACCTGCAACTGCCAAGGCACCGGCCAAACCTGCCGCCAAGCCTGCTGCAGCAAAAGCACCTGCCAAGCCAGCAGCCAAACCCGCCGCCAAGGCGCCGGCAAAACCCGCGGCCAAGCCTGCTGCGGCAAAGGTACCTGCCAAGCCAGCAGCCAAGCCTGCTGCTGCCAAAGCACCGGCCAAGCCTGCAGCCAAACCTGCCGCCAAGCCAGCAGCGCATCCCGTAGCCGCCAAGCCTGCAACCCCTGCCGCGCCCGCTGCCCCAGCCGCAACGCCAGCCGCGACTACTGCACCGGCAACTACGCCGTCGACTGCAACCGCAACGTCGGTAACGACTCCTCAGACGCCGTCTTCGGCATCCTGAGTGGTCAGCATCACGGCGCGCAGCCTTTGCAGCGCGTCGTGATGCAAGCGGGTGCCTGATGGCAGCGCCCATTGCAGCCAATCCGCATCAGGTTCACTACCTGTTTCCCAGCCTTCGCTGACCGCCTCCAGGCGCTCCAGCAACACGCGCTCTGCCGCCAGCTCCAACCCCTTCACTTGCTCACGCAAGCTCGCCAGTTTTTCATCGTGTGCCGACGCCGTTCGCCATTGCTGACGCAGACTGCGCAGCGGCTTTACCACCTCTGTCTGCCAGGATCGAGCCAGTGCGTGTAATGCGCGGGCACGCTGCTCGTTCGGAACCTTGCCGCGCTCGTGAAGCCAGGCAGCACACAGCAGCAAGCACACATCTCCGCCCTGGTCCTGCCATTGCAGGCAGGCCGCTTCGACGCCTGGGCGGGCGTACAGATTCAAGGCAAAATTCCACAGGTCGGTGTGCATGGTCCTACTCGCGCCAGTTGCCGACGAAGCTGGTAGACTCCGCGGCCATTATGATCAGACTATCGAACCTCACTTTACAGCGTGGTCCCCAGCGCCTGCTAGAAGGCGCCGAGATGACCCTGCACGCCGGTCAGAAGGCCGGCTTGATCGGTGCCAACGGCGCCGGTAAATCCAGCCTGTTCGCCTTGCTGCGCGGTGAGCTGACGCCCGATTCGGGCGACTGCCAACTGCCCGCCGACTGGCGTATCGCGCACATGCGCCAGGAGGTCGATACCCTCGATCGCCTGGCCGTTGATTATGTGCTTGATGGCGATGCTCGCCTGCGCAAGGTTCAGGCCGATCTGGCAGCGGCCGAGGCGGCCCACGACGGCACGGCCCTGGCACGCCTGCATATCGAACTCGACAGCGCCGATGGCTATACCGCCGATGCCCGTGCGCGCAAATTGTTGGCCGGCCTGGGCTTCACCAACGAGCAGATGGATCGCCGCGTAGGGGACTTCTCCGGTGGCTGGCGGATGCGCCTCAACCTGGCCCAGGCACTGATGTGCCCCTCCGACTTGCTGTTGCTCGACGAACCCACCAACCACCTGGACCTCGATGCCATCCTGTGGCTGGAAGACTGGCTCAAGGGTTATCCGGGCACGCTGTTGCTGATCTCCCACGATCGCGATTTTCTCGATGCGGTGGTCGACCATGTAGCGCATGTCGAGCAGTGCAAGCTGACGCTGTACCGCGGTGGCTACTCCGCCTTCGAGCGCACCCGTGCCGAACGTCTGGCCCAGCAGCAACAGGCTTACGAGAAGCAGCAGGCCCAGCGCGCGCACATGGAAAAGTACATCGCCCGCTTCAAGGCCCAGGCCACCAAGGCACGTCAGGCCCAGAGCCGGATCAAGGCTTTGGAGCGCATGGAGGAGCTGTCGGCGGCGCATGTCGATTCGCCATTCGACTTCACGTTCCGCGAGTCGGAGAAAATCTCCAGCCCCTTGCTCGACCTGTCCGAAGGCCGCCTGGGCTATGGCGACAAGACCATTCTGGAGAAGGTCAAGCTGCAGCTCACCCCGGGTGCGCGCATTGGCCTGCTGGGTCCCAACGGCGCTGGCAAGTCGACCCTGATCAAGAACCTCGCCGGTGAGCTGGAGCCGCTAGGCGGGCGCCTGGTGCGCGGAGAAAACCTGTCGGTAGGTTACTTCGCCCAGCACCAGCTCGACTCGCTGGACAACAAGGCCAGCCCCTTGCTGCACCTGCAACGTCTGGCCCCGACCGAACGTGAGCAAACCTTGCGCGACTTCCTCGGCGGCTTCGACTTCCGTGGCGCACGCATCGATGAGCCGGTGCTGAATTTCTCTGGCGGTGAAAAAGCCCGCCTGGCGTTGGCACTGATCGCCTGGGAGCGGCCGAACCTGCTGCTGCTCGACGAACCCACCAACCACCTGGACCTGGAAATGCGCCTGGCGCTGACCATGGCCCTGCAAGAATTCAGTGGTGCCGTGTTGGTCGTCTCTCACGACCGTCATTTGCTCAAGAGCACCACCGACGATTTCCTGTTGGTCGCCGACGGCAAGGTCGAGACGTTTGACGGTGATCTGGATGACTACACCCGTTGGCTGGTCGAGTACCGTCAACGAAACGCGCCTGTCAGCACAGCGCCAGTCAATGCCGACAAGACCGACAAGAAGGCCCAGCGCCAGGCCGCCGCAGCCCTGCGTCAGCAGTTGGCCCCGCACAAACGGGAAGCCGACAAGCTTGAGCGAGAGCTGGGGACGTTGCATGAGCAACTGGCAAAGATTGACGCCAGCCTGGGCGACAGCGCCCTGTACGAAGCCGCACGCAAGGACGAGCTGCGCGATCTGCTGGCTCAACAGGCCAAGCTGAAAGTGCGCGAAGCTGAACTGGAAGAAGCCTGGATGGCGGCCCTTGAGCAGCTAGAGACCATGCAGGCGGAGCTGGAGGCGTTGTCTTGATGGCGTCGTTGCAACTGCCAGTGCCGCCGGAGTGGATTGCACCGTTCTGGCTGGGTTTGCAGATTCTGTTGATCCTCTGCGCGGCCTTTGTGCTGCAGCGCCTGGTCGGGCGATGCCTCAAGCGCCTGGGTGAGCGCTACCCCTTGCCGCCGGAGCTGATGATGCCGGTACGCGGTGGCCTGCGCTGGCTGATCATGGGCAGCGCGCTGGTGTTCGTGCTGGAGCGCCTCGGGGTTTCCGCCACGGTGCTGTGGACGGCGTTGTCCGGCTTCGTTGCCGTAGCGGCCGTCGCTTTCTTTGCCATGTGGAGCGTGTTGTCCAATCTGCTCTGCGCGGTACTGATCTTCACCGTCGGGCCGTTTCGTATCGGTGATGTGGTCGAGCTGGTCGAGACCATCGACAAGCCCGGCGTGAAGGGCCGGGTGGTGGCAATCAACTTGCTGTTCACCACCTTGATCGAGATGCCGGAAGCCGGTGGCGCGCTGGTTCAAGTACCCAATAGCCAGTTCTTCCAGAAGTCGGTCCGACGCTGGCGTGGCGCCGAGGTTGTGCCGCTGGTGGGCGACGACAAGCTGATCGGAAAATGATCGACGGTTGAAAATAATCGTGGTTATTTTTTCGCCAGCGCACTAGCTTAGAGTTTTGTAACAATTCAAGGCTGAGGTGCGCGATGTCGTTGGAAACATGGTTGGCATTTTTTGCCGCTTGCTGGGTGATCAGTCTGTCGCCGGGCGCCGGGGCCATTGCCTCGATGTCGTGCGGCCTGCAGTACGGTTTCTGGCGCGGCTACTGGAACGCTCTGGGCCTGCAGTTGGGCCTGGTGCTACAGATTGCGATCATTGCGGCGGGCGTCGGTGCCATCCTTGCGGCATCAGCCACCGCGTTCCAGGTGATCAAGTGGTTCGGTGTTGCGTACCTGGTGTACCTGGCGGTCAAGCAATGGCGCGCATTGCCTGCTGACATCAGCGACGAATCCGCCGTTCGCCCCATCGGCAACCCCCTGGCCTTGGTGTTTCGCGGCTTTCTGGTCAACGTCAGTAACCCCAAGGCGCTGATCTTCATGCTGGCGGTGCTGCCGCAGTTCATCAACCCGCACGCACCGTTGCTGCCGCAGTACCTGATCATTACCGCGACTATGGTGACCGTGGACCTGTTGGTCATGGCTGGCTACACCGGGCTGGCCTCGCGGGTGCTGCGTTTGCTGCGTACACCCAAGCAGCAGCGGCGGATGAACCGGACCTTTGCCGGCCTGTTCCTGGGCGCGGCAACCTTGTTGGCGACGATTCGACGCGCGCCGGTTTAAGATCCTTCCGACATAAAAAGGCGACCTCAGGGTCGCCTTTTTTTGTCGCAGATTAAATTGTCACTAAATTTTGCTGGATTCCTTGAGCGATCGTCATTGGAAGTGAACAATGCAATACCTCGTATTGTTATTTGAGATTGCCTGATGATTTCCCGTTCCCGCTTGTTTGCCTGGCTGCTCTGGCCGGTGCTGGCGCTGAGCAGCTCGATGGTGTGGGCCGACACCGTCGATGACGCCGCCAAGGCGTTGCACCTGCTCGATTACATTGGTGCCGACTATCCGGCGACCGTGGCGGCCGGCAAGGTGGTGGACGACGGGGAATACCGCGAGCAGCTGGAGTTCACCGACGTACTGCAAAATGTCATCAACGGTTTGCCGGAACGCGCCGAGCGCCAGGCGCTGGAGCAGGGCGTGGCCAGCCTGCGCCAGGCCATCAGTCAGCGCCAGGACGGTGCCAGTGTCGCCCGCCAGGCTCGCCAGCTCGGCGCACAACTGGCCGTGGCGTATGAGGTCAGCCAGGCACCGGTCATCACCCCCGATCCTGCCCGTGGGGCGCCCCTTTATGCCCAGCACTGTTCGGTCTGCCATGGCGACAGCGGCGCTGGCGACGGCCCGGCGGGCCTTGGCCTGAGCCCGCCGCCCGCCAATCTGCGCAGCAGCGATCGCCTTGACCGCCTCAGCCTGTATGACCTGTACAACACTTTGGGGCAGGGCATCGAAGGCACCGACATGCCGTCGTTCGCCGACCAGCTCGACGAGCGCCAACGCTGGGACCTGGCGACCTATGTCGCCAGCTTCACCGCTGACCCGGCGCAGGCCAAAAGTGACACCGCCTACAACCTTGCCGACCTGGCCCGCAAGACGCCTCTGGAAATCGAAGCGTCCCAGGGGGCCGAGTCCGCAGCTGTGTTCCGCGCCCAGCGTGCCCAGCCGCCGCAGGTCCAGCGTGGCCCGGCGCAGTTGCTCGACTACACCGCCAGCACCCTCGACAAGAGCCTGGCGGCTTATCAGGCCGGTGACCATGAGCAGGCCTATGACCTGTCGGTGGCGGCCTACCTGGAAGGCTTCGAGCTGGTTGAAAGCTCGCTGGATAACGTCGACGCCAATGTCCGCAAGGACACCGAAAAGTCGCTGATGGCCTATCGACAATCCTTGCAGGACGGCCTGCCGCTCGAGCAAGTCGCCCAGCGCCTGGACGCGGCCAAGGCCAAGCTCAAGGAGGCTGCAGGCCTGTTGGGCGGCGATGGCCTGAGCTGGTCGCTGAGCTATATCTCCGGTTTGTTGATCCTGCTGCGTGAAGGCCTGGAGGCGATCCTGGTGCTGGCGGCGATCCTGGCCTTTCTGCGCAACACCGGCCAACAGTCCGCGGTGCGCAGCGTCAACGTCGGCTGGGGGCTGGCGCTGTTGGCCGGCCTCGGGACGTGGGCCCTGGCGGCCTATGTGATCGATGTCAGCGGTGCGCAGCGCGAGTTGCTCGAAGGCTGCACGGCACTGTTCGCCAGTGTCATGGTGCTGTGGCTCGGGGTGTGGATGCATGACCGTCGGCACGCGGCGGCCTGGCAGGACTACATCAAGAGCAGCCTGCTCAGTGGCGGCGGTCGCTTCGGCTTTGCCGTCCTGGCGTTTTTCTCGGTGTACCGCGAGCTGTTCGAGGTGATCCTGTTCTACGAAACCCTCTGGTTGCAGGCCGGGCCCGCAGGGCACAACGCGGTGCTGGCCGGGGGCGCGACGGCACTGGTGTTGTTGGTGGGCTTGGCCTGGGTAATCCTGCGCGGCTCGGCGAAGCTGCCGCTGGCACTGTTCTTCAGTATCAACGCGGCCTTGCTCTGCGCGCTTTCGGTGGTGTTCGCCGGGCACGGGGTCAAGGCGCTGCAAGAGGCCGGGGTGTTCGGCACCCGTCCGGTGGCGTTCTTCGAGTTCGATTGGCTGGGCATCCACGCCGATGCGTATTCGTTGGCGGCGCAAGTGGTTGCCTTGCTGGCAATTGCCATTCTCTACGGGCGCAGCCGCCTGGCCGAGAAGCGTCGCCTGCCGGCGGGTTGATTTGAAGCCAGACGGGTGAGCGGGGATACTGTTCACCCGTTTTTGTTGGAATGTTCTGTCATGCGTGTGTGGATCGATGCCGATGCCTGCCCCAAGGCGGCCAAGGATCAGGTCGTCAAGTTCGCCCTCAAGCGCCAGCTGGAGGTGGTGTTGGTGGCTGGTCAGAGCCAGATCAAGCCCGCGTTTGCCTGCGTCAGGCTGATCGTGGTGCCCAGTGGGCCAGATGCGGCTGACGACTATCTGGTCGAGCATGCCGTACCAGGTGAGCTGGTGATCTGCAGCGATGTACCGCTGGCCGATCGCCTGGTCAAGAAGGGCGTTGCCTGCCTCGATCCGCGCGGTCGCGAATTCGATGAGCGCAACATGGGAGAGCGGTTGGCGGTGCGCAACCTGTTCACCGACCTGCGCGAGCAGGGGCAGGTCGGTGGCGGTCAGGCGCCCTATGGCGATCGCGAGAAGCAGGCGTTTGCCAATTCGCTGGATCGCATCCTGACGCGACTGGCGTCATCGCGGGGCAAGCCCGCTCCTGCAGGCACCCCGCGTTAAGCCTCAGTCGTTCTCGTGGGTCAGCTCCAGCACCCGGTCAACCAGCTTGTAAATGCCGCCAGCCGCTTCGCTGATGCTCTTGGCTAGCATGTAGGCCGGGGTGCTGACCAGTTTGCGCTGGGTATCTTCGACGATGTCATGCACATTGCATTCTTCATGGGTGCCACCCATCTTGACGATGGCAGCGCTGGTGTCGGCATCGCTGCCGATGGTGCAGACCACGCCCGGGCCATAGATCTTCGCGGCCAGCGCCGGCGAGATGCAGATCAGTCCGACCGGTTTGCCGGCTTCGGCAAAGGCCTCGGCCAGGGCCAGCACGTCCGGGTTGACGGTGCAGCCGCTGCCTTCGACGGCAAAGTTGGACAGGTTTTTCGCCGCGCCGAAGCCGCCCGGCACGATCAGGGCGTCGAAGTCCTTGGCGTCGGCTTCGCGCAGGTCCTTGATGTCGCCGCGGGCGATACGCGCCGACTCCACCAGCACGTTACGCGCTTCGGGCATTTCTTCGCCGGTCAGGTGGTTGATCACGTGCATCTGCGCACTGTTGGGCGCAAAGCACTGCACCTTGGCGCCGCGCTGGTCGAGGCGCAGCAGGGTGATCACGCTTTCGTGGATTTCGGCGCCGTCATAGACACCACAGCCGGAAAGAATCACTGCAACTTTTTTGGTCATGCTCACTACTCCCGAGTCGAGGCGCTAAATGTCCTCTAAATTGGCAGATGTCGCCATAGGGTCTGGGGCATTCCGGGCCTAATCTTGTGTAATAGCCTGGAGATGGATGACCCATGGATCTGATCCTGTTGGCGGTACCGTTTTTCTTTGTCCTGATTGTGGTCGAGTTGCTCGCCGATCGCCTGCGCGGGATGCGCACTTATCGCCTGGCCGACGCGATCAATAGCCTCAGCACCGGGGTGCTGTCGACTACCACGGGGCTGCTGACCAAAGGGGTAGGGTTGGTCACCTACGCACTGGCCTGGGAGCACCTGGCGCTGTTTTCGCTGCCGGGGGATGCGCTGTGGGTCTGGGTGCTGGCCTTTGTGCTGTATGACCTGTGCTACTACTGGCTGCACCGCTTCGGGCACGAGCGCAACATTCTGTGGGCTGCGCATTCGGTGCATCACCAGAGCGAGGACTACAACCTGTCCACCGCCCTGCGTCAGACCAGCAGTGGCTTCTTGTTGTCGTGGATTTTTTACCTGCCGCTGGCGGTCGTGGGCGTGCCACCGCTGGTGTTCATCACCGTCGCGGCGCTGAACCTGCTGTACCAGTTCTGGGTACACACCCGGCACATTCCCAAGTTGGGTTGGTTCGAGTGGCTGTTCATCACGCCGTCCAATCATCGCGTCCACCATGCGCAGAATCCTTTGTATTTGGATCGCAACTACGGCGGAGTGTTCATTGTGTGGGACCGCCTGTTTGGCACCTTTCAGGAGGAAGACGACAACGAGCCGGTCATTTTCGGTGTCACTACGCCCCTGGCCAGCTGGAATCCGCTGTGGGCGAACCTGCAGTTCTATGCCCAGTTGTGGCACGACGCCCGTCATGCCGAGCGCTGGTGGGACAAGCTGCGGATCTGGTTCATGCCCACCGGCTGGCGGCCGGAGGACGTGGCGCGGCGCTTCCCGCAGGCCAAACAGGACCTGAGCCGTTTTCGTAAATTCGAGGTGCCGCTGGGGTGGCCGCAGCAGTTGTATGTGACGCTGCAGTTCGCGGTGTATGTGGGCTTGGGCAGCTACCTGATGGAGCATGCCGACAGGCTTTCGGTGGCAGCCCTGGTGCTGGGGTGGGGGGTGATGGCGTTCGGGTTGTTCGTGTTCGGCACGGCGCTGGAGAACCGGCCTTGGGCGTTCCGGCTGGAGCTGGCGCGGTTGGGGTTGAACATCCCGGCCATGATGCTGGCCGGGATCACCGGCTTATGGCCGGTCACTGCCCTGGTCTGGGCCGGGTTGCTTGTCTACAGCCTGATCAGCTTGCTCGGTTTGTACGGCAGCCGCTTCCTTGCGGGCAACGCGCGCGGCACGGAACCGGCGACGCAGCCACAGGCAGCCGCCGAGGGCCAGCAGGCCGCCGAGCACCCATAGCTCGTACTTCTTAACGTTACCCAGCATGCCTTCGAGGATGGCGCCAAAGTGGTAGGCGGCGGCGCCAAGGGCCAGGGCCCAGACAGCCGCGCCGATGCCGTTCAGCAACAGATAGCGGCGCGGTGGGTAGCCGGACAGGCCAATGGCCACCGGCATCACGGTACGCAAGCCGTACACAAAGCGGAAACTCAACACCCAGATATCCGGGTGGCGGCGGATGTGCTCCAGCGCCCGGTCACCCATCAACTGCCAGCGCGGTTTACGTGCCAGCAGCTTGCGCCCATGCTTGCGCCCCATGAAGTACCAGAGCTGGTCCCCGGCATAGCTGCCGAAGAAGGCCACCAGGACCACCATGTTGATATCCATGTATCCGCGGAACGCAAGGAAGCCTGCGAGAACCAGGATGGTCTCACCTTCGAAAAACGTGCCGAGAAAAAGGGCAAAGTAGCCAAAATCCTGCAGGAATTGTTGGAGCATTTTCTGGGTGCTGGCGAAATGAACGCGCAGCCTAACCCTTCGTGGCCGTTGGGGAAAGTATCCAAATGTGTCTCGACGTTAACATTTCCTACAAGGACAATGACTGCGTCCCCAAGTCGCAGGGTTGTCCCAGGCTGTCATTCAAGCGTCATAATGGCCGCTTATAACTGTCGCGCTCGCCCGCCTGCGCGGGCTCAGGAGTCTGCCGTGAGCTTTACCCCCGCTAACCGTTTGTTTCCTGCCACTCGTCTGCGTCGCAACCGCCGTGACGATTTTTCCCGTCGCCTGGTTCGCGAAAACGTACTGACCGTCGATGACCTGATCCTTCCGGTATTTGTCCTGGATGGCGAGAACCGCCGCGAAGAAGTTGCCTCGATGCCGGGTGTCGAGCGTCTGAGCATCGACCTGCTGCTGGAAGCTGCGCAAGAGTGGGTGAACCTGGGTATTCCGGCCCTGGCACTGTTCCCGGTCACGCCTACCGAGAAGAAGTCGCTGGACGGCGCCGAAGCCTGGAACCCGGATGGTATCGCTCAGCGCGCCACCCGCGCCCTGCGTGAGCGTTTCCCCGAGCTGGGTGTGATCACCGACGTCGCCCTCGACCCGTTCACCACCCATGGCCAGGACGGTATCCTCGACGAGGAAGGCTACGTACAGAACGACATTACCGTCGATGCCCTGGTGCGTCAGGCGCTGTCTCACGCTGAAGCCGGCGCTCAGGTTGTAGCGCCGTCGGACATGATGGATGGCCGCATCCAGGCCATCCGTGAAGCCCTGGAGCTGGCCGGTCACGTCAACGTGCGTATCATGGCCTACTCGGCCAAGTACGCCAGTGCCTATTACGGCCCGTTCCGCGATGCGGTCGGCTCGGCCCTGAACCTTGGCAAGGCCAACAAGGCCTCCTACCAGATGGACCCGGCCAACAGCAACGAAGCCCTGCATGAAGTGGCCGCAGACCTGGCCGAGGGCGCCGATATGGTCATGGTCAAGCCAGGGATGCCCTACCTGGACATCCTTTATCGGGTCAAAGATGAATTCAAGGTCCCGACCTTTGTCTATCAGGTCAGTGGCGAGTACGCCATGCACATGGCCGCGATCCAGAACGGCTGGCTCAGTGAAGGGGTGATCCTTGAATCCCTCACGGCCTTCAAACGGGCAGGAGCTGATGGCATCCTGACCTATTTCGCTGTTCGCGCTGCTCAATTGATGAGAGGGCAGTAACGCCCTTCAGGAACGCCACATGAATAACGAAGTACTGAGTGATGTCGACATGAAGCAAGCCCAGCCCGTGCCCGAGCAACTGCTCGAAACCCCGCCTGAGCCTGCTGCGTTGCCTGTGGCCGAGGTCGAGGCGCCCGCGCCTGCGCCGGCACCCGCGGCGCCGGCCATCGCTATCCCTGGCCTGGATGACAGCAGCCTGTACATTCACCGCGAGCTGTCCCAGCTGCAGTTCAACATCCGTGTGCTGGAGCAGGCGCTGGATGAGAACTATCCCTTGCTGGAGCGGTTGAAGTTTCTGCTGATCTTTTCCAGCAACCTGGATGAGTTCTTCGAGATTCGTGTGGCGGGCCTGAAGAAGCAGATCACCTTCGCCCGTGAACAGGCCGGGGCCGATGGCCTGCAACCGCACCAGGCCCTGGCGCGGATCAGCGAGGTGGTGCACAGCGAAGTGGATCGCCAATACGCGATCCTCAACGACGTGCTGTTGCCGGAGCTGGAAAAGCACCAGATCCGCTTTATCCGCCGCCGTCACTGGAACACCAAGATCAAGACCTGGGTGCGGCGCTTCTTCCGTGACGAGATCGCGCCGATCATTACCCCGATTGGCCTGGACCCGACGCACCCGTTCCCGTTGCTGGTGAACAAGAGCCTGAACTTCATCGTCGAGCTTGAGGGTGTGGACGCCTTTGGCCGCGATTCGGGCCTGGCGATCATCCCGGCGCCGCGCTTGCTTCCGCGGGTGATCAAGGTTCCGGAAGACGTGGGCGGCACTGGCGACAACTATGTGTTCCTGTCGTCGATGATCCACGCGCACGCCGATGACCTGTTCCAGGGCATGAAGGTCAAGGGGTGCTATCAGTTCCGCCTGACCCGTAACGCCGACCTGGCGCTGGACTCCGAGGATGTCGAGGACCTGGCCCGGGCCCTGCGTGGCGAACTGTTCTCGCGCCGTTATGGCGATGCAGTGCGCCTGGAAGTGGCCGACACCTGCCCCAAACACCTCTCGGACTACCTGCTCAAGCAGTTCAGCCTGAGTGAAAGCGAGCTGTACCAGGTCAACGGCCCGGTCAACCTGACCCGGTTGTTCAGCATCACCGGCCTGGACAGTCACCCCGAGCTGCAATACACCCCGTTCACACCAGCTATCCCCAAGCTGTTGCAGAACGCCGAGAATATTTTCAGCGTGGTCGGCAAGCAGGACATCCTGCTCATGCACCCCTTCGAGTCGTTCACCCCGGTGGTCGATCTGCTGCGCCAGGCCGCCAAGGACCCGCACGTCCTGGCGGTGCGCCAGACCCTGTACCGCAGCGGTGCCAACTCGGAGATCGTCGACGCGCTGGTCGACGCAGCGCGTAACGGCAAGGAGGTCACCGCGGTGATCGAGTTGCGTGCGCGTTTCGACGAAGAGTCCAACCTGCAACTGGCCAGCCGCCTGCAGGCTGCGGGTGCGGTGGTGATCTACGGTGTGGTGGGCTTCAAGACCCACGCCAAGATGATGCTGATCCTGCGTCGCGAAGCCGGCGAGATCGTTCGCTATGCGCACCTGGGGACGGGCAACTACCACGCCGGCAACGCCCGCCTGTACACCGACTACAGCCTGCTGACCTCCGACGACGCCTTGTGCGAAGACGTGGGCAAACTGTTCAGCCAGTTGATCGGCATGGGCAAGACGCTGCGCATGAAGAAACTCCTGCACGCGCCGTTCACCCTGAAGAAGGGCATGCTCGACATGATCGCGCGGGAAACCCAGTTTGCCCTCGACGGCAAGCCTGCGCACATCATTGCCAAGTTCAACTCGCTGACCGATCCGAAGATCATCCGCGCCTTGTACAAGGCCAGTCAGTCAGGCGTGCGTATCGACCTGGTGGTGCGCGGCATGTGCTGCCTGCGTCCGGGCATTGCCGGGGTATCGCACAACATCCATGTGCGCTCGATCATCGGCCGTTTCCTGGAGCACACCCGGGTGTTCTACTTCCTCAACGGTGGCGAGGAACAGATGTTCCTGTCGAGCGCCGACTGGATGGAGCGCAACCTCGACAAGCGCGTCGAGACCTGCTTCCCGGTGGAGGGCAAGAAGTTGATCCTGCGGGTGAAAAAGGAACTGGAAGGGTACCTGACCGACAACACTCACGCCTGGATCCTGCAGCCGGACGGTCGCTACGTACGCAGCACACCGACCGGCAACCAGAACCCGCGCAGTGCCCAGGCGACCTTGCTGGAACGCCTGAGCAATCCGGTCCTCAGCGTACGCTGAGGACGAAGCCGACCCGGGTCAGCCATTCAGCCTCCAGGCCGAAGTCGGCCTGGGTCAGCTGGTTCTGCTCAAGCCAGCCAGCCGGGAATTCGACGTCCAGGCTTTCACCGGCGGCGTGCAGCGTCACCGTCGGCATCTGCTGGGTGCCGCGGATGTGGTGGAAGAGAATCGCAAAGCGCAGCAGCACGCACAGGCGTATCAGCTTGACGCCTTCATCACCGAACTCGGCGAACTTGTCCTTGGGGATATTGCGACGGTGGCCGCGCACCAGCAGCGCGAGCATCTGCTGGTCTTCCCGGGAGAAACCGGCCAGGTCCGAGTGCTCGATCAGGTAGGCACCGTGCTTGTGGTAATGGTAGTGGGCGATATCCAGGCCCACTTCATGCACCTTGGCGGCCCAGCCCAGCAGTTCACGCCAGATCCCGTCCTCCAGGTCCCAGGCCTTGGCGACCTGGTCGAAGGCGTGCAGGGCCTTGCGCTCGACCCGGGCAGCTTGGCCCTGGTCGACGTGGTAGCGCTCCATCAGCGAGCTCAGCGTGCGTTCGCGCACGTCTTCATGGTGATGGCGGCCTAGCAGGTCGTAGAGCACGCCTTCGCGCAGGGCGCCGTCGCAGTGGTCCATGCGCTGCAGTTCCAGGGCGTCGAAAATCGCTTCCATGATGGCCAGGCCCGCGGGGAAGATCGCCCGGCGGTCCGGCTTGACGCCCTCGAAGTCGATCTTGTCGGTTTCACCCAGCTTGAACAGCTTGCGCTTGAGCCAGGCCAGGCCTTCGGCGTTGACTTCGCCATTGCCCATGCCGCCGGACTTGAGCGCCAGGCCGATGGCGCGGATGGTGCCGGAAGAGCCGATGGCCTCGTCCCAGGTCAGGCGGTGCAGGGCATTCTCGATGCTCATCAGCTCCAGGCGTGCTGCGGTGTAGGCCTGGGCGTAGCGTGCCGGGGTGATCTTGCCGTCGCGGAAATAGCGCTGGGTGTAGCTGACGCAGCCCATCTGCAGGCTTTCGCGCAGCAGCGGCTCGAAGCGCTGGCCAATGATGAATTCGGTACTGCCGCCGCCGATGTCGGCGACCAGGCGTTTGCCGGGGGTGTCGGCCAGGGTGTGGGACACGCCCAGGTAGATCAGGCGGGCTTCTTCGCGCCCGGAGATGACTTCCACCGGGTGCCCCAGGATCGCTTCGGCGCGGCGGATGAATTCGCCGCGGTTGCGCGCTTCGCGCAGGGCGTTGGTGCCGACGATTCGCACCGCGCCGTCAGGCATGCCGCTGATCAATTGAGAGAAACGCTTGAGACAGTCCAAGCCGCGCTGCATGGACTCTTCGTTGAGCTGGCGCTCTTCGTTTATACCGGCGGCCAGCTGAACCTTTTCGCCGAGGCGCTCGAGGATGCGGATCTCGGTATGGTGGGCCTTGGCGACCACCATGTGGAAACTGTTGGAGCCCAGGTCTATAGCAGCGATCAAGGACAGATTCTTGGCTGTGGTTTGCGGCATGGTCATGGGGTCTCGGTCGATAACCCGGCAATCCTGCCACGATCCACGGCTGACGCCAACGCGCAGCGTATCAAGGCTTGATATGGGGCAGGTGGAACAGGAAATATGACCTTCCTGTGACAGGGTCGATATGAACCGTCATGCACAACTATAGTTACACTCAATCGTCCGCGACTTCCTGTCCGTCGCCGGTGCGGCTATGATGGGCCACGTTTTTTTTGCTTACGACCTTGGAGACTTCCATGAGCAGCGATCTTATCAAACACGTCACCGACGCCAGCTTCGAAGCCGACGTACTGAAGGCTGAAGGCCCGGTGCTGGTCGACTACTGGGCTGAATGGTGCGGCCCATGCAAAATGATCGCTCCGGTTCTGGACGACATCGCCGCTACCTACCAGGGCAAACTGACCGTCGCCAAGCTGAACATCGACGAAAACCAGGAAACCCCGGCCAAGCACGGCGTGCGTGGCATCCCGACGCTGATGCTGTTCAAGAACGGCAACGTCGAGGCCACCAAGGTCGGCGCACTGTCGAAGTCTCAGCTGGCAGCCTTCCTGGACGCCAATATCTGAGTCAAAAAAGCCCCGCATTCGTCGGGGCTTTTCTTTGTCGGGTGACTAGACGCCAGAAAATGCAGGTGTTACATTCGGCCTCGCACTGTTTCTTCGGTGCCCTCTGCACGCCGTCGCCGACGCATCCCTAATTCGAATCAGTACGCGATCCTGTCGCCTTCTCTGCGGCGCGGCTTCATTAAGCCAGAAGCTTAATTCCCCCTTCTTACATGATTACGTCACTCCCCTTATGAACCTGACTGAACTCAAGCAAAAGCCGATTACCGATCTGCTCGAAATGGCCGAACAGATGGGCATAGAAAATATGGCCCGTTCGCGCAAGCAAGATGTGATTTTCTCCCTGTTGAAAAAGCATGCGAAAAGCGGCGAGGAAATCTCCGGTGACGGCGTGCTGGAGATTCTCCAGGACGGCTTCGGCTTCCTGCGTTCGGCTGATGCCTCTTACCTGGCCGGCCCGGACGATATCTATGTCTCGCCAAGCCAGATCCGTCGCTTCAACCTGCGTACCGGCGATACCATCGTCGGCAAGATCCGCCCGCCAAAAGAAGGCGAGCGTTACTTCGCCCTGCTGAAAGTCGATACCATCAACTTCGACCGGCCGGAAAACGCGAAGAACAAGATCCTGTTCGAGAACCTGACGCCGTTGTTCCCCAACGAGCGCCTGAAGATGGAAGCCGGTAACGGCTCCACCGAAGACCTCACCGGCCGGGTTATCGACCTCTGCGCCCCGATTGGCAAAGGCCAGCGCGGCCTGATCGTCGCTCCGCCAAAAGCGGGCAAGACCATCATGCTGCAGAACATCGCGGCGAACATTACCCGTAACAACCCCGAGTGCCACCTGATCGTTCTGCTGATCGACGAGCGCCCGGAAGAAGTAACCGAAATGCAGCGCACCGTGCGCGGCGAAGTGGTTGCCTCCACCTTCGACGAGCCGCCAACCCGCCACGTGCAGGTTGCCGAAATGGTCATCGAGAAGGCCAAGCGCCTGGTTGAGCACAAGAAAGACGTGGTCATCCTGCTCGACTCGATCACTCGTCTGGCCCGTGCCTACAACACCGTGATCCCGAGCTCCGGCAAGGTCCTGACCGGTGGTGTCGATGCCCACGCCCTGGAGAAGCCGAAGCGTTTCTTCGGTGCTGCGCGTAACATCGAAGAAGGCGGCTCGCTGACCATCATCGCCACCGCGCTGGTTGAAACCGGCTCGAAGATGGACGAAGTGATCTACGAAGAGTTCAAGGGTACCGGCAACATGGAGCTGCCTCTGGACCGTAAGATCGCCGAGAAGCGCGTCTTCCCGGCCATCAACATCAACCGTTCGGGTACCCGTCGCGAAGAGCTGCTGACCGCCGACGACGAGCTGCAGCGCATGTGGATCCTGCGCAAGCTGCTGCACCCGATGGATGAAGTTGCCGCTATCGAGTTCCTGGTCGACAAGCTCAAGCAGACCAAGACCAACGACGAGTTCTTCTTGTCGATGAAGCGCAAGTAAAACAGTTGTGGTACGCAAGAGCCGGGGCAACCCGGCTTTTTGCTATCTGTACTTTGGCTATTCTGGCCGGCCGGGATAGGCGATACACTCTGCACCCCGACCGGTACGGCGAATACGAGGCTTTTGCATGCAGTATCGCGATTTGCGCGACTTTATCCGTGGCCTGGAACAGCGCGGCGAACTCAAGCGCATCCAGGTTCCGATCTCTCCAGTCCTGGAAATGACCGAAGTCTGCGACCGCACTCTGCGCGCCAAAGGCCCGGCCCTGCTGTTCGAGAAGCCAACGGGCTTCGACATTCCGGTGCTGGGCAACCTGTTCGGCACCCCGGAGCGGGTGGCCATGGGCATGGGCGCCGAGTCGGTCAGCGAGCTGCGCGAGATCGGCAAGCTGCTGGCCTTCCTCAAGGAGCCTGAGCCGCCCAAGGGCCTCAAGGACGCCTGGTCGAAACTGCCGATCTTCAAGAAAGTCGTGTCCATGGCGCCGAAGGTGGTCAAGGATGCGGCCTGTCATGAAGTCATCATCGAAGGCGACGATGTCGACCTGGGTCTGCTGCCCGTGCAGCATTGCTGGCCGGGCGACGTGGCCCCGCTGATTACCTGGGGCCTCACGGTGACCCGTGGGCCAAACAAGGACCGCCAGAACCTGGGCATCTACCGTCAGCAGGTGATTGGCCGCAATAAAGTCATCATGCGCTGGCTCAGCCACCGCGGCGGCGCCCTGGACTATCGCGAATGGTGCGAGAAGCACCCGGGCCAGCCGTTCCCGGTTTCCGTGGCCCTGGGGGCGGACCCGGCCACCATCCTCGGCGCCGTGACGCCGGTGCCCGATTCCCTGTCCGAGTACGCTTTCGCCGGGCTGCTGCGCGGCAACCGGACCGAGCTGGTCAAATGCCGTGGCAATGACCTGCAAGTGCCTGCCACCGCCGAAATCATCCTCGAAGGTGTGATTCACCCAGGCGAGATGGCACCGGAAGGCCCGTACGGCGACCATACCGGCTACTACAACGAAGTCGACAGCTTCCCGGTGTTCACTGTCGAGCGCATTACCCATCGACAAAAGCCTATCTATCACAGCACCTACACCGGCCGTCCGCCTGATGAGCCGGCGATTCTCGGTGTGGCGTTGAACGAAGTGTTCGTGCCGATCCTGCAGAAGCAGTTCCCGGAGATCACCGATTTCTACCTGCCGCCGGAAGGTTGTTCCTACCGCATGGCGGTGGTGACCATGAAGAAGCAGTACCCGGGGCACGCCAAGCGCGTCATGCTGGGTGTCTGGTCGTTTTTGCGACAGTTCATGTACACCAAGTTCGTTATTGTCACCGATGACGACATCAATGCCCGCGACTGGAATGATGTGATCTGGGCCATCACCACGCGCATGGACCCCAAGCGCGATACGGTGATGATCGACAACACCCCGATCGACTACCTGGACTTCGCCTCGCCGATCTCGGGCCTGGGGTCGAAGATGGGACTGGATGCCACCCATAAATGGCCAGGTGAAACCACCCGTGAATGGGGACGGGTCATCGTCAAGGATGAAGCTGTCACCCGGCGGATCGATGAGCTGTGGAACCAGTTGGGAATAGACTAAATGCAGGTAACCTTGCAGCCGTCCGGGGCCGTGTTGGCACTTAATCCCGGGGAAAGGATTCTGGATGCGGCGCGCCGACTGGGCTACGACTGCCCGCAGAGCTGTCGCAATGGCAACTGCCATGTCTGTGCCGCGTTGCTGGTTGAAGGCCGGGTGCGTCAAGAGGGTCAGGTGCGCGATCACGGTGAACTGTTCACCTGTATTGCCGAGCCACTGGAGGACTGCGTCTTGTTGTGGGATGGCGTGCTCGCCCTGGGCGAGTTGCCGGTACGGACACTGGCCTGTCAGCTGAGTGAATGCGTCGAGGTCGGTGGCGACGTCTGGCGGGTACGCCTGCGCGCGCCTGCCGGCAAGCCGCCGCGCTACCACGCCGGGCAATACTTGATGATCGAACGCGAAGGCGGTGACAAGGCCGCCTTCTCGCTGGCCTCGGCGCCTCATCGTGGGCGCGACCTGGAAATGCACGTACTGGCCCGCGAGAACAGTGCTCAACAGCTGATCGAGCAATTGCAGCGTACGCGCATGGCGCGGATCGAGATGCCATTTGGCGATACCCACCTTGCCGAACTGCCCGAGGGGCCGCTGGTGTTGATCGCTGCCGGTACCGGTATGGCACAGATGCACAGTCTGCTTGAGCATTGCCGGGCCCAGGGCTTCAAGTACCCGGTCCACCTCTATTGGGGCGTTCGTCGCCCTGAAGACTTCTACGAGATCGAACACTGGGCCGAATGGGAGCGTTTGCCGAACCTGTTCCTGCACAAGGTCGTCAGTGACCTGTGTGGCTGGGAAGGGCGCTGCGGAATGCTGCATGAGGCGGTGTGTGAAGACTTGAGTGATCTGGCGGGCGTATATGTTTATGCCAGTGGGTCGCCGAATATGATCTATGCCACCCTCGATGCCCTGGTTGAAGCGGGAATGGACGCTCACCAGATGCGCGCCGATGTATTCGCTTATGCCCCTCGCGGTTGAATGACGAAATAAGGCACGCGGCAATAGCGTGCCGGCTTTAATAGCGAGCGTTGTTTATGCCTGGCATAAGGCACTTAATTATTGCCAGCAGCGTAAATAACTTTCGCTACACTTGAAATAACACCCGGTTGCTTGCTCAAAGCCCCATTGCAGGGCGCTCCCGGGGCGAGGTGAGGCTTGTGTTCAATACACAATCTGCCGTACGGTAAGTACGCGGATAACGTATTCGTTTACAGTGACTCACTTCAGTAGTTCACGAGGAATTCTGGCGGCAGCTATGTCGGCGATCGAAACTGCATCTTTGAATGTGGCCTATCCTCCGTTGCTCGACTTCGGACAGCAACTGTCCCATGAGCAACTTAAACTTTCGGTTCATCACACCATGTCCCGTCACCAAGGTGGTCCGGTCTGGTTGTTTGCCTATGGGTCGCTGATCTGGCGCCCGGAATGCAATGCAGCCGAGCGCCGGCGTGCCAGGGTACATGGTTACCATCGTGGGCTTTACTTGTGGTCCCACGAGCACCGGGGCACTCCGGAGTGCCCGGGTCTGGTATTCGGCCTCGACCGTGGCGGCTCCTGTAGCGGTTTCGCCTACCGCCTGCCGGACGACTGCCTGGAAGAATCCCTGCTGGCCCTGTGGCAGCGCGAAATGCCGTATCCGGCGTACCGGCCGCACTGGCTCAACTGCCGTCTTGAAGACGGTAGCAAGGTCCAGGCCCTGGGTTTTGTGCTGGAGCGGCACCTGCCGTGCTACGCCGGTAACCTGCCGGACGACCTGCTCAGCATGATTCTCGCCAACGCCAAGGGGCGTTATGGCAGCACCCGCGACTATGTCGAGCAAACCCTCAATGCCTTGCGCAGCCATGCCATGCCTGACCGCAATCTGGAGGCCCGGTTCAAGCGATTGTGACGGGCAGGCCTTCATCGCAAGGCAGGCCCGCGCCTACAGGGTAATGAGAATTGTTACTTTGTCTGGAAGGCTCTAGCACGCTACTATCGCGCCCTTCTCATTCATCGCGAAGGCAAGGATCAAGGATGAAGTGGTTTGCGATTTTGCTATTGATGGCGACAGGGGCAGCGCAGGCGGATGTAGGGCTGGAGTTCGCGAAGAAAGTCGTACCGGTCTATCCGGCCGAGTTGCGCAAGGCGACCATCACCGGCTCCGTCAAAGTGTCTTTTCGGGTCATGGCCGACGGTTCGGTCACTGATGTGAAGGTAATAAGCAGTAGCGAACCAGCCTTTGCCACTGCCGCCCTTGAAGCCGTTCGACAATGGCGTTTCAAGCCGTGGACCGTCTCCAGGGAGAACCCTGCTTTTCTTGATGTGCGCAACGATCTGCATTTCCGTCTTAACGACAAGAAAGAGTGGTTGGAGATCTACGAGCGCGCAGGGTTGGTGCTCAAGACCTGCAAGCAGTTCAACGAGGAAGTGGCGCTCTACCGCAAGGATGATCCAACCCGATCGCTCGAGGATATGGAAACCACGCTGCTGTCGGTTCGCATGATGTCGAACTTCAATGTCGATGGCGTCACCAGCTACAAAGCGTCGCGAGCCACCGCGGAATCCTTCCAGGAGGCGCTGCCCGGCATCATGAAGAAGTGTGAGACCTACCCGGGTGTCGACTTCGTCGATGTCTGGCCGGCCGCCTTGCGTGAGCGCCTGATCCAGCGGCTTTAACACCGCTGGAAGGCCAAGGGTCAGCGTGTCGTGACAACCAGCTTGCCGACAGCCCGGCGCTGACCCAGCGTATCAATTGCCGCTCCGGCTTCGGCCAGCGGGAATGTCTGCGATACCAGCGGCTTGAGTTTGCCCTCGGCGAACCAGGTAAACAGTTGCTTGAAGTTCGCTGCGTTGTCAGCGGGCTGGCGCTGGGCAAACGCACCCCAGAACACCCCGACCACCGCCGCACCCTTGAGCAATGCCAGGTTCGCTGGCAGTTCGGGGATGCGGCCGCTGGCAAAGCCCACCACCAGCAAGCGGCCGTTCCAGGCAATGCCGCGCACTGCCTGGTCGAACAGGTCGCCGCCGACCGGGTCGTAGATCACATCAGCGCCGTTGCCGCCGGTCAGGCGTTTGATCTCGTCCTTGAGGCTGTGCTCGCTGTAGTTGATCAACTCATCGGCACCCGCTGCCTTGGCCACGGCAAGCTTCTCGGCGCTGCTGGCGGCTGCAATGACCCGCGCGCCCATGGCCTTGCCGATCTCTACCGCCGCAAGCCCCACACCCCCGGAGGCACCCAGCACCAGCAAGGTTTCGCCGGCCTGGAGCTGGCCGCGTTGCTGCAGGGCATGCATCGAGGTGCCGTAGGTCATGCCGAAGGCGGCGGCCTGGGTGAAGTCCATCTGCGGCGGGATGGGCAGCACGTTGTAGGCCGGTACTGCCACCTGCTCGGCAAAGCTGCCCCAGCCAGTGAGGGCCATGACCCTGTCGCCGACCTTCAGATCGCCGACCTTTTCGCCCACGGCGCTGATCACCCCGGCAGCCTCGCCACCCGGCGAGAAAGGCATGGGTGGCTGGAACTGGTACTTGCCCTCGATGATCAGGGTGTCGGGAAAATTGACCCCGGCCGCATGCACATCCAACAGGATTTCATTCTTCTTCGGGACAGGACTGGCAACCTCTTCCAGGACCAGGTTCTGCGCCGGGCCGAGGGTTTTGCACAACACTGCTTTCATCGGGACTATTCCTTTGCGCGTAGTGGCCGATAAGTGTAGGTGGGTCAGTTGCCGGGTCAACGAGC
The DNA here is from genome assembly GCF_035581345.1 of Pseudomonas sp. JQ170C. Taxonomy (NCBI): domain Bacteria; kingdom Pseudomonadati; phylum Pseudomonadota; class Gammaproteobacteria; order Pseudomonadales; family Pseudomonadaceae; genus Pseudomonas; species Pseudomonas sp. JQ170C. The sequence continues at coordinate 5,737,837 of NZ_CP141608.1, read as the reverse complement.
ATGGCCCGCCCTGATAGGCCGGCATAAGCCCGGGCTTGGGATTGATCGGCGCGCTGGGTATGCTGGCGCCAACTGTTTGAGGAGCGAATTCGTGAAAGCGTGGATCTTGATGGTGCTGGCCCTGATGCTGCCGATGGCGGCCACGGCCGAAGAAGCCAAGGAAGGAGTGCCGAAGGTCTCCTACATTTCGCTGACCCCGCCCTTTGTCGGCAACTATGCCCTTGATGGCAGCCCGAAGCTGCGCGTGTACAAGGCTGATGTGGCCCTGCGGGTCAACAGTGATGCGGCTGCCGCGTCGGTGCGTCACCATGAGCCATTGATCCGCAACCAGCTGGTGGCGCTCTTCACCCAGCAGAACCTGGAAAGCCTGAGCAATGTCGAGTCCAAGGAAAAGCTGCGTCAGGAAGCCCTGAAGCAGGTCCAGCAGGTGCTCGAGACCGAAGAAGGCAAGCCGCTGGTGGATGACCTGCTGTTCAACAACCTGATCGTCCAGTAAGCCGGTTCAGGTCTAGGACGTCAGGCTGCGGCGGAAGCGCCCCAGGGCAATTGCGAAAAACGTCAGGCCGATGGCCGCCAGGGCCAGTATGTCGGGCCAGACTACGCTCAGCCCGGCGTCACGAAACAGAATCGCGGCGCTGAGGCTGACGAAATGGGTCGAAGGCGAGAGCTGCATGACCCACTGCAGCCATTGCGGCATGCTGTCCAGCGGCGTGCTGCCGCCCGACAGCAGCAGCATGGGGATGATCACCGGGATGGCCAGCAGGCCGAACTGCGGGGTTGAGCGAGCCAGCGTGGCGAGGAAGATTCCTAACGACGTGCTGGCAAACAGATAGAGCGCCGTGACCGCCAGGAACAACCCCAGGGACCCCGCCAGGGGTACGCCCAGGGCGCCTTTTACCACCACTTCCAACGACACCCAGGTACACAGCACCACCACCAGGGCGTTGCTGCCGATCTTCGCCAGCATGATTTCCAGCGCCGTCAGTGGCAGCACCAGCAGGTGATCGAGAGTGCCGTGTTCGCGTTCGCGCAGCAGCGCCGTACCGGTCAGGACAATCGCCAGGATGGTGATGTTGTTGACGATCTGGATCACTGCAAGGAACCAGCCGCCCTCCAGGTTTGGGTTGAACAGCGCCCGCGGGCTGATCAGCGCCGGGGTGTTGCTGGCGGCTGACCCCTGGTTGGCATATTCGAGCAGCTCGCGCTCGAAGATCCGCCCGATGTACCCGGCGCCCATGAACGCCTGGCTCATCGCCGTGGCGTCGACATTGACCTGCAATTCCGGGGAGCGCCCCGCCAGCAGGTCAGTCTGGAAATTCACCGGTACGTTGATCACGAAGGTGTACAGGCCGCTGTCCATGGCGTTGTCGAGCTGGTCGTAGGCCAGAGTTGCCGCCGGTTGGAACTCCGGCGGCTGGAGGGCCTCAGCCAGCTTGCGTGAAAGCTGGCTGTGATCTTCGTCCACGACGGCGACGCTGGCGTTGTGTACGCCGATGATTGAGCCAGCCGCTGGCATATAGATCGCCACACTGAAGGCATAGAGCAGAAACAGCAGCAGTACGCTGTCGTGGCGCAGGCTGGTCAGCTCCTTCAGGCCCAGGCGCAGGGTGTGTGCCAAGCGATGCATCAGACCTCCTGCTTCTTGAGCATGGCCAGGCTCAGGCCGGTAAAGCCGAGGAAGAACGCCAGCAGCGCCAGGCATTGCGGCCACAACTCACGCAGGCTCAGGGCCTTGGTGAAGGTGCCTACGGCGATATCGAGAAAGTAGCCAGCCGGAAACAGCTGGCCCATCAACGCCGCCGAGCCGTCGAGCGACGAGCGCGGCACGATCAGGCCGGAGAACTGGATGGTCGGCAGGCTGGTGATGATCATGGTGCCGAGAATCGCCGCGATCTGGGTGCGGGTGAACGCCGAGATCAGCAAGCCCAGGCTGGTGGTCGCCAGCAGGTACAGGAAGCCGCCCAGGGCCAGGGTCAGGGCACTGCCTTTGAACGGCACGCCGAACAACCAGCGGTTCATGGCCACCAGCAATGCCAGGTTGACCAGGCTGATCACCAGATACGGCGCTTGCTTGCCGAGCAGGAACTCCAGACGAGTCAGGGGTGTTGCGTAAAAGTTGGTGATCGAGCCCAGCTCTTTTTCGCGCACGATGCCCAGGGCCGTGAGCATGGCGGGAATGAAGGCCAGAATCAGCGCCATGACCCCCGGGCCGATGGCGTTGACGCTGACCACGTCCTGGTTGTAGCGAAAGCGGGTTTCCAGGCGTACCGGCGATTGCCCGGGCAAGGCTTTGCTGCTCAGGGCGGCAAGTTGCTCAAGGTTGGCCTGGTGCACGGCCTCGACATAGTTGCGGCTGGTTTCGGCGCGAAACGGCATGCCGCCATCGATCCAGGCAGCTACCACTGGCTGGCGTCCTGCATGCAGGTCGCGACCGAAACCGGGGGGAACCTCCAGGGCCAGCTTGATCTCCGAGCGCTGCAGGCGCTTGTGCAACTGGGCCGAATCGCGAATGGGCGGTTGCTCTTCAAAGTAGCGCGAGCCGCGGAACGCCTCCAGATAGGCACGACTTTGCGGGCTTTGATCCTGGTCGTAGACGGCGAAAGCGAGGTTTTCGACGTCCAGCGAAATGCCGTAGCCGAAAATCACCATCATGAACAGCGCTCCTGCCAGGGCGAATGCCAGGCGTACCTTATCGCGCAGCAACTCCTTGCCTTCACGGGTGGCCACGGCGAACAGGCGCTTGATGCTGAAGCCCTGGCGCAGCGCGGGTGGGGCTGCGGCTGACGGGGTTTCGAGCGGGACGGTGGCTTCGGGCGTTTCGCTTGCGCCCTGCGCTTGCTCAAGGCAAGTGACGAAGGCGTCTTCCAGCGTGGCGCCGGCAAACTGCTGTTGCAGGGCGGCGGGGGTGTCGCAGGCGAGCACCTTGCCGGCGTGCATCAGGGAAATGCGGTCGCAGCGCAGGGCTTCGTTCATGAAGTGGGTGGACAGGAAGATGGTCACGCCCTGGTCCCGCGACAGTTCGATCAGCAAACGCCAGAAATCATCCCGGGCAGCCGGGTCGACGCCTGAGGTCGGCTCGTCGAGGATCAGCACTTCAGGCCGGTGCAGCACTGCCACTGCCAACGACAGGCGCTGGCGCAATCCCAACGGCAGCGCGCCGGATTGCTGGTCGGCGATCTCGCCCAGGTCGAAGCGTTCGATCAGTTCGGTGATGCGCGGAGCGCTTTCGGCCTTGGGCAAATCGAACAGGCGCGCATGCAGCTCCAGGTTCTGACGCACGCTGAGTTCGCCATACAGCGAGAAGCTCTGGGACATGAAACCGACACGTTTACGCGTGGCCAGGTCCTTGGCGTCCACCGGGCGGCCCAACAACGTGGCGCTGCCTTCGCTGGCGGGCATCAGGCCGGTGAGCACTTTCATGGTGGTGGTCTTGCCGCAACCGTTGGAACCGAGAAAGCCGAAGATCTCTCCGCGGCCGATGGCAAAGCTGACCTTGTTCACCGCAGTGAAGTCACCAAAGCGCAAGGTCAGTTCGTGCGCTTCGATGGCAATGGTGGTGTCGCCTTCGGGACGGGGTGGGATTTGCAGCGGTTGCGCGTTATGGGCGCTGTCGCCCTGATAGTGGGTGAAGGCGTCATCCAGCTTGCCGCTGGGCGTGACGCTGGCCAGGGTCTGGCTCAGGCCCGAGGCGATCAGCCTGCCACGATCGAGCATCAGGCAGTGCTCGAACTGCTCGGCCTCTTCCATGTAGGCGGTGGCTACCAGCAGGGTCAATTGCGGCCGCTCCTGGCGGACCTGTTCGACCAGCTCCCAGAAGCGTCGGCGTGACAGTGGGTCTACCCCGGTGGTCGGCTCATCGAGGATCAACAGATCCGGCTCGTGGATCAGCGCGCAGCACAAGCCGAGCTTCTGTTTCATGCCGCCCGATAATTTCCCCGCGGGGCGATCGGCAAAGCGCGCAAGGTCGGTCGCCAGCAATAGGCCGTGCATACGTTGCTCGCACTCGGCCTTGCTCAGCCCGAACAGGGTGGCAAAGAAGCGGATGTTCTCGCTGATCGAAAGCTCAGGGTAGAGGTTGCCACCCAGGCCCTGGGGCATGAAGGCGATGCGCGGGTACAGGCTGTTGCGGTGGCGCCGCTTGCGGATCGAGCCCCCCAGTACCGAGAGCTCGCCGCTCTGCAGTTTTTTCACTCCGGCGATCAGGCCGAGCAGGCTGGACTTGCCTGCACCGTCCGGGCCGATCAGGCCACAGCGGGTGCCGGCGGGCAGGTTGAACGTGATGTCTTGCAGGGCATTCAACTTGCCATAGCGGTGGCTGATGCCCTGGGCCTCAAGCGCGGCGGCATTCATTGCAGGTTGGCCGGCCAGTCCACTTCAGCGGTGCGCACGTAACCCGCACCGGGCATGCCGGGTTTGGCCTGCGGCACGGCGCTGGGCTCGGTCAGGCGCAGCTTGACCCGGAAGACCAGCTTCTGCCGCTCGTCGCGGGTTTCCACCTGTTTGGGGGTGAACTGGGCCTTGGCGGCGACAAAGGCTATTTTGGCCGGCAGGGATTTTTCCGGCAGGGCGTCGAGCACCACGCGGGCCTCGTCGCCCACGGTCAGGCGGCCAGTGGTGGAGGCGGGCAGGTAAAGGTTCATGTACTGATCGTTCGGGTCGATCAGCATCAGCACGCGACCACCGGCACCGAGCACTTCGCCAGGTTCGGCCAGGCGCAGCTGGATGACGCCATCAATGGGGGCGCGCAGGCTGCTGTCGTCGATCTCGCTGGTGAGCTGGGCAACCTGGGCCTCGGCCGCGCCAATGGCAGCCTTGATTGCAGCCAGCTGGGCGCGCGCCGCGACCACCGCGGAGTTGGCGGTGTCGTAGCGAGCCTGTTGTTGATCGAGCAACTGCTGGCTGGCGTACTTGCGCTGGAAGATTTCCCGAACCCGCTTGAGTTCCTGGCTGGCGAGCAACAGTTCGCTCTGGCGCAGTTGCACGTTGGCCTGGGCGGCAGAGTAGTTTTCCTGGGCACGTAGCACTTCTGCCTCGGCCTGGTTGCGCTGGGCTTCAAGGGTGCGGGTGTCGATACGCGCCAGCAGCTGGCCCTTGCGGACCGTGTCGCCTTCGTCGGCCAGCACTTCGGCAAGGCGCCCGGGAATCTTGCTGGCAATCTGCACTTCGGTGGCTTCGAGTCGGCCGTTGCCCATGCTCAGGCCGTCGGGCAGGCGGTCGTGCAGCGACTTCCAGTAGCCCAGGCCACCGGCGGCCAGGAGCAAGGCGATCAAGGCGCCAGCGAAGAGTTTCGGGGTATGTTGGGTCATCAGTCTGCATCCTGCTGCATTCGCGTCAGATTGTGACGCGGCACCGATCCTGGTGCGTTGATGTTCGTCAAATGTGCGGCAATCCTACCCGGTTTAACGCAAGGCGAGTACTGCAGCCCATTGTTCAGGGGTGACCGGCATCACCGACAGGCGACTGCCTTTTTGTACCAGGGGGAGTTCGGCCAGGGCGGTTTGCTGTTTCAGGTAACCCAGGCCCAGTACCTTGCTGAAGGTTTCGACGTGGGCCACGTCGACGGCGCTCCAGGGATTCTTTTCGTCGTTGGCCTTGGCGTCGAAGTAATGGCTCTGCGGATCCAGTGCGGTCGGGTCCGGGTAGGCTGCCGCGCTGATGCGGGCAATGCCGGCGATACCAGGCTCGGGGCAACTGGAGTGGTAGAAGAAAAACTGGTCACCCACTGCCATGCTGCGCAAGAAGTTACGTGCCTGATAGTTGCGAACGCCGTCCCAGCGCGCTTCTTTCAGGCGTGCCAGATCCTTGATCGACAGTTCATCTGGCTCGGATTTCATCAGCCAATAGGCCATGGATGGTGCTCCTGACAAAATTTGTAATAACCTCTTTTATCAAACCGACAGTCGGTTGGCGTCAAGGTTTGCGTGTTGCCGCAGGTTGTCGGAGAATGCGCCCATTTTAAGCTTGACGCTGCTGCAACCATTAAAAAACGTTGCTGACAACGTGATCAGTTTGCCTTAGGGGGGCAATCGATGAATCGCAAACCGGACTTGCTCTGGATTCTGGTATTTCTGTTCGGTTTGGGTGTTGTCACTACCGGTTATGCGCAAAGCCTTTGGGAACGCAAGCTCGACGCCCCTTACGAAATGCCGGTCAATCCGCAACAGCGTTGATCGCCTTGCTGGCGCCTTTCAAGAAGGCGCCAGGTACCAGCCACGGTCCGAGACCGTGCCTTGCAACGGTACATCCCAACTGGCCTGGGCCAGTTTTTCGACCTTCTGACACTCATGGGCCAGGCCCAGCAGCAACGGCTTTTTCCAAGCCTTGCGGCGTGCCTGATAGGCCAGGCTTCGATCATAGAAGCCACCGCCCATGCCCAGTCGTCCTCCCACTTCATCAAATCCCACCAGCGGCAGCAGGATCAGGTCCAGCGCCCAGACCGGACGCTGCCGGGCCAGGCTGACGTGCGGTTCCGGAATGCGAAAGCGGTTCGGTCGCAGCTTTTCGCCGGGTTCGATGCGCTGGAAGGCCATTTTGCTCTTCGGCCAGGCGTGCAGCACCGGCAGATACGTGCGCTTGCCACGGCGTTGTGCTTCACGCAGCAGCAGGCGCGGGTCGATCTCGCAGTCGTTGGGCAGGTAGAGGGCAATGTGCCTGGCACGGCGGAAGAGGGGGTGTTGGGCCAGTTGGCGATACAAGCCTTGCGCGGCCTGACGTTGCTGGGCCGGACTCAAGGCGCGGCGGGCATCACGTAGCAGGCGGCGAAGCTGAGGGCGGGTGAGCGGCGCGGTGTCGGTCATGGCACGGGCGTTCCCAGAGAGGGCTGTCACGCATGGGCGACAGCTCGATGCCCGCAGGATGGCGCGAGCAGAGGTAATTCAGGCTCCCCGACGAACCGCTGTCGGTGTAGCCCTTGAACCCGAAAGTTCAAGGTGGAGATTGCAGGAGGCGTTAAGGCTTTCCGTCAAGCGGACATGCACACCGGCCCCACGTGCAACCCCCGTGGTTGTGCGTATCGGCTCAGGGACATGACCGACTGGCAAGCACTCCAGGGAGTGGCGCCAGTATACTGAAACTCAACTGGTTTTTGTATCCGCATCGTCGGCCAGCGCCTGGTCGACACGATCGAGCAGGTCACGCACCTGTTCACGGGTCGCGCCACCGGCGGGTACTTCCGGGCGTTCCTGGTTGTGCAGCAGGTCGTGGGTAATGTTCAACGCCGCCATCACGGCGATACGGTCGGCGCCGATCACTTTGCCGCTGCTGCGGATCTCGCGCATCTTGCCATCGAGGTAGCGGGCAGCACTGACCAGGTTGCTGCGCTCTTCGGGCGGACAGATGATCGAATACTCTTTGTCGAGGATCTGAACGGTGACGCTATTGCTTGAACTCATGAGTCTTGCTCCAGGGCCTTGAGCCGCGAAATCATCGATTCGACCTTACGCCGGGCGATTTCGTTTTTTTCGATGAGGTGGGCGCGCTCCTCGCGCCAGGACTTTTCCTGAGCTAATAGGAGTGCATTTTGCCGTTTTAGTTGCTCGACTCGCTCAATCAGCAGCTCGAATCGGCCCATCAGCGTTTGCAGATCGTTCTCTTGCATTGGTTGCCACTCGATTCGGTCTGGCGGGTGGTTGCCCGGATTATGCCCCGGCCTGCCCCGAGTTGGCCGCGTCGATGGTCTTGGCGCGCCTGCCGGTGCTAGGATACAAGGTCTTCATTCTAGTCATTGCGCCGTCTGGCGCCTAGTTGCCCATGCCCAATACCAATTCGCCGTACACCGCCTTCGCCACCTTGCTCAACAGCAATGGGCATCCTGTTTCCCCTGCCGAACTGCACGGGCTGTTGCTCGGGCGCAGCTGTGCCGGCGCTGGCTTCGATGCTGAGGGCTGGTTGGCTGACGCCGCACAGCTGCTCGAGGTCGAACCTTCTGACAACGTTCGTAACGCTTTGATCGGGCTGCAGGAAATGGTCAAGGGCGAACTCACCAGCGACGATATCACCGTCGTGCTGTTGTTGCCCGGTGACGATCTGCCCCTGACCGACCGCGCTGCCGCGCTGGGTCAATGGTGCCAGGGGTTCATTTCCGGTTTCGGCCTGAACGCCGGCGGCAAGGAGCTGAGCACCGAAGCGAAGGAAGTGCTGCAGGACCTGGTCGCCATTTCTCAGGTGCAAGACGCCCTGGAAGAATCCGAAGACGGCGAAAACGACTATATGGAAGTCATGGAATACCTGCGCGTCGCTCCGCTGCTGCTGTACACGGAGCTGGCCAAGCCAGTCGAGCCTGCCGCCAAACCTTCGCTGCATTGATTCTATAGAGGGACCCACCTGCCCATGAGCCATATCCCCAAGTCGGAATACGCCCGTCGACGCAAGGCGCTGATGGCGCAGATGGAGCCCAACAGCATTGCCATATTGCCTGCCGCCGCGGTTGCCATTCGCAACCGTGACGTTGAGCATGTGTATCGACAGGACAGCGACTTCCAGTACCTGAGCGGCTTTCCCGAGCCCGAGGCGGTGATTGCCCTGATCCCCGGCCGGGAGCACGGCGAATTTGTGCTGTTCTGCCGCGAGCGCAACCCGGAGCGCGAGCTCTGGGATGGCCTGCGCGCCGGCCAGGAAGGCGCGATCCGCGACTTCGGCGCCGACGACGCCTTTCCCATTACCGATATCGACGACATCCTGCCCGGCCTGATCGAAGGCCGCGACCGGGTCTATTCGGCCATGGGCAGCAATCCCGAGTTCGATCGGCACCTGATGGAGTGGATCAACGTGATCCGCTCCAAGGCCCGCCTCGGAGCCCAGCCGCCGAAAGAATTCGTTGCCCTGGATCATCTGCTTCACGACATGCGCCTGTATAAATCGGCAGCAGAAGTGAAAGTGATGCGCGAGGCCGCCGAGATTTCCGCGCGCGCCCATGTGCGGGCCATGCAGGCCTGCCGCGCGGGTTTGCGCGAGTACAGCCTGGAAGCCGAACTGGACTACGAGTTCCGCAAGGGCGGGGCGAAGATGCCGGCCTACGGCTCGATCGTTGCTGCCGGGCGCAACAGCTGCATCCTTCACTACCAGGAGAACGATGCACTGCTCAAAGAGGGCGACCTGGTGCTGATTGACGCCGGGTGCGAGATTGATTGCTACGCCAGTGACATTACGCGCACTTTCCCGGTCAGCGGCCGGTTTTCGCCGGAACAAAAGGCAATCTATGAGCTGGTGCTCAAGGCCCAGGAGGCAGCCTTTGCGGTGATCGCTCCAGGCAAGCACTGGAACCATGCCCATGAGGCAACCGTGCAGGTGATTACCGAAGGGTTGGTGGAGCTTGGCCTGCTCAAGGGTAAGGTCGAGGAACTGATCGAGAGCGAGGCCTACCGGGCCTTTTATATGCACCGCGCCGGGCACTGGCTGGGCATGGATGTACACGATGTCGGCGAATACAAGGTGGGTGGCCAGTGGCGCGTGCTTGAGTCGGGCATGGCCCTGACCGTGGAACCGGGTATCTACATCGGTGCCGACAACCAGAGCGTCGCAAAGAAATGGCGTGGCATTGGTGTACGTATCGAGGATGACGTAGTGGTAACCAAGCAGGGCTGTGAAATCCTGACCTCCGGCGTGCCGAAAACGGTCGCCGAAATCGAAGCCGTGATGGCTGCAGCGCGCAGTGTCGCGGCATGAGCCGGGTGAACCTGGCAATTATCGGTGGTGGCCTGGTTGGCGCCAGCCTGGCCCTTGCCTTGCAGGCCGGCGCCAAGGCGCGTGGCTGGAGCATTCTGCTGATCGAGCCCTTCGCGCCGGGCGATACCTATCAGCCAAGTTATGACGCACGTTCCTCGGCGTTGTCCTTTGGTACCCGCCAGATCTACGAGCGCTTGGGGCTTTGGCAGCAGATCAGCCGACGCGCCGAGCCTATTCGGCAGATCCAGGTTTCCGACCGCGGTCGCTTCGGCGCCACGCGCCTGGATGCGCTGGAGGAGGGCGTCCCGGCCCTGGGCTATGTGGTGGAAAACGCCTGGCTCGGCCAATGCTTGTGGAAAGGCCTTGATGCCGACGTGGTCAGCTGGCGCTGCCCGGCGCAAGTCACCGCGATGCAGGCCCTCGAAGACGGCTATCGGCTGTCGCTCGATGATGACACCACCGTTGAGTGCGACCTGGCCGTCCTGGCCGATGGCGGCCGTTCGGGGCTGCGTGAACAACTGGGCATTCATGTCAGCCAGCGGCCGTATAACCAGAGCGCGCTGATCGCCAATATCACCCCGAGCGAAGCCCATTGCGGGCAGGCGTTCGAGCGCTTCACCGATGAAGGCCCGATGGCCCTTCTGCCGTTGCCGGAAAACCGCTGTGCGCTGGTCTGGACCCGCGCCGGCATGGACGCAAAGCGCCTGGCCGAGCTGGACGAACGCAGCTTCTTGTCCGAGTTGCAGGGCGTGTTCGGTTATCGCCTGGGCACGTTGCGTCAGGTCGGTGCGCGGCATCTGTACCCCTTGTCATTGGTTGAAGCGCAGGAACAGGTGCGCTCGCACCTGGTCGTGCTGGGCAATGCTGCTCACAGCCTGCACCCGATCGCCGGGCAAGGATTCAATCTGTCGCTGCGCGATGTGCAGTCACTGGCCGAAGGGCTGCTGGCAGGCCCGGCGGTCCCCGGCGATTTCGCCACCCTGCAGGCCTACCGCGAGCGTCAGCGCCTGGATCAGGACCTGACGGTGGGCTTCTCCGACCGCGTTACCCGGTTGTTTGGCAGCGCGCAGCCGTTGGTGGCTGCCGGACGTAACCTGGGGCTGCTGGGCCTGGATCTGTTGCCGCCGGCCAAGCGCTGGTTCGCCCGTCAGGCCATGGGCCTAGGAACCCGTCCGGACCCGCGGAGCTGAGTATGAGCGACTCGCGAAAACTGGCACGGCGTGCGCGCCTGCTGCGCTGGCGGCTGAATTTCTACCCGCCATACATCGGTGCCGGTATCCGCGTGCTGAGCATCAGCCCTGACCTGCACCAGGTGAAGGTGCGCATGGGCCTGCACTGGTTCAACCGCAACTATGTCCATACCCAGTTCGGCGGCAGCCTGTATTCAATGGTCGATCCGTTCTACATGCTGATGCTGATGGAGCTGCTGGGCCGCGAATACATCGTCTGGGACAAGGCCGCCAGCATCGACTTCATTTCACCGGGCAAAGGCCCGGTTTTTGCCGACCTACACATAGATGACGCCTTGCTGAGTGATATTCGCGAGCACACCGCAGGCGGCAAGAAATACCTGCCACGACTTCAGGTCGATATCCGAGATGCTGCCGGCGAGCTGGTGGCACGGGTCGACAAAACCCTTTATGTGCGGCTCAAGCCGCAAGCGAGACAGGCTTAAGGCATGGAAATGCGCGCAGATCTGTTGATTGTCGGTGCCGGTATGGTCGGCAGCGCCCTGGCCCTGGCATTGCAGCACAGCGGCCTGGACATACTCCTGCTCGATGGCAGCCCGCTGTCGATCAAACCCTTCGATGACCAGTCTGCCTTCGAGCCGCGCGTCAGCGCCTTGTCGATGGCCAGCCAGCGCATCCTCGAACGGGTGGGCGCCTGGCAGGGCGTCAGCGATCGACGTTTGAGCCCTTACTCGGACATGCGTGTCTGGGATGGCAGCGGCACCGGCCAGATCCACTTCTCAGCCGCCAGTGTGCACGCCGACGTACTGGGGCACATTGTCGAGAACCGCGTGGTGCAGGATGCGTTGCTCGAGCGCCTGCACGACAGCGAAATCGGCCTGCTGGCCAACGCGCGACTGGAACAGATGCGCCGTTCGGGTGACGACTGGCTGCTGACACTCGCCGATGGCCGCACCTTGCGTGCACCCCTGGTGATTGCTGCTGATGGCGCCAACTCTGCAGTGCGCCGCCTGACCGGTTGCGAAACCCGCGAGTGGGATTACCTGCATCACGCCATCGTCACCAGCGTGCGCTGCGCCAAACCGCACCAGGCGACGGCCTGGCAGCGTTTCACCGATGACGGTCCGCTGGCCTTCCTGCCGCTGCTGCGCGATGGCCAGCAAGACTGGTGCTCGATTGTCTGGTCGACCACGCCGGAGCAGGCCGAGCACCTGATGAGCCTGCCAGACGACGCCTTCTGTGCCGAGCTTGAGCGCGCCTTTGAAGGCCGACTCGGCGCGGTGCTGCAGGCCGACCCTCGGGTCTGTGTGCCGTTGCGCCAGCGTCATGCCAAGCGTTATGTGGCCGAAGGCTTGGCCCTGATCGGCGATGCCGCTCACACCATCCACCCGCTGGCCGGGCAGGGCGTCAACCTGGGCTTTCTCGATGCCGCCGTGCTGGCCGAGGAGCTGCAACATGCCTATGAACGCGGCGAGCGGTTGGCCGATGTACGTGTGTTGAGCCGCTACGAGCGCCGGCGCATGCCGCACAACCTGGCGCTGATGGCGGCCATGGAGGGTTTCGAGCGCTTGTTCCAGGCCGACCCACTGCCGCTGCGCTGGTTGCGCAACAGTGGCCTGAAATGGGTCGAGCAACTGCCCGAGGCCAAGGCGCTGTTCGTTCGCCAGGCCATGGGCCTGAGTGGTGATCTGCCGGAACTGGCACGCGCTTGATGTTTCGGTAACATCTGGTAACTCCTCCCTGGTGAGTTCGGTTGAGAAGGCAAATGGGATTAACTACCATTTGCGCCTCTATTTATCTCCGAGGACCGCACCATGTTGCCACGCAAGCACGTTTTGGCCGCCCTGGCTCTGACCCTGTTGGGCGGCACAGCCCAGGCGGCGGACGAGGTGGTGGTGTATTCCTCGCGCATCGACGAGCTGATCAAGCCGGTGTTCGACGCCTACACCGCCAAGACCGGCGTGAAGGTGAAGTTCATCACCGACAAGGAAGCGCCGCTGATGCAGCGCATCAAGGCTGAAGGCCAGAATGCCACCGCCGACCTGCTGCTCACCGTCGATGCCGGTAACCTCTGGCAGGCCGAGCAGATGGGCATCCTGCAGCCGATCAAGTCCGATGTCATCGACGCCAACATTCCCAAGCAGTACCGCGCCACGTCCCACGACTGGACCGGCCTGAGCCTGCGCGCCCGGACCATCGCCTACTCCACCGAGCGGGTCAAACCGGAAGAGCTGAGCACCTATGAAGCCCTGGCCGACAAGAACTGGGAAGGTCGCCTGTGCCTGCGTACGGCGAAGAAGGTTTATAACCAGTCGCTGACCGCCACCCTGATCGAAACCCACGGCGAGAAGAAAACCGAGGAAATCATCAAGGGCTGGGTCAACAACCTGTCCACCGATGTGTTCTCCGATGACACCGCGCTGCTGCAGGCCATCAATGCCGGCCAGTGCGATGTCGGTATCGTCAACACGTACTACTACGGTCGCCTGCACAAGGAAAACCCGAATCTGGCCGTCAAGCTGTTCTGGCCTAACCAGGCTGACCGCGGTGTACACGTCAACCTCTCGGGTATCGGCCTGACCAAGTACGCACCGCATCCAGAGGCTGCCAAAAAGCTGGTCGAGTGGATGACCGGTGAAGAAGCCCAGAAGCTCTTCGCGGATGTGAACCAGGAATTCCCGGCCAACCCTAAAGTGAAGCCATCGGAAGAGGTCGCCGCCTGGGGCTCGTTCAAAGCTGACTCCATCCCGGTGGAAATCGCTGGCAAGCGTCAGGCTGAAGCCATTCGCTTGATGGATCGGGCTGGCTGGAACTAAGCGCAAGGCTTTATCCTTCATGAGGCCGCTCCTGTATTTGCAGGAGCGGCCTTGTGCCGCCTGATGGGATCGCGGGGCAAGCCCGCTCCTACTATCGAGATTTTTGTTTTGGCTCACCCCGCCCAACGCCGCTGGTATCCCCTGGTTTTTGTCATTGCTGCCCTGGTGCTGCTGCCCCTGAGCGTGCTGCTGTTGTCCTGGCAGTCGATCGACATGCAGATCTGGTCGCACCTGCTCGACACCCAGATGAGCCGCTTGTTGGGCAACACCCTGACGCTGATTGTCGGTGTGGGCATGGGCGTTACCGTGCTGGGCGTGAGCCTGGCCTGGCTCACCAGCCTCTGCGAATTCCCCGGGCGACGCTGGCTGGACTGGGCACTGATGCTGCCGTTTGCCATCCCCGCGTACGTGCTGGCGTTCGTTTTTGTCGGCCTGCTGGATTTTTCGGGACCGGTGCAAACCCTGCTGCGTGAGTGGTTCGGCCCCCTGCGCTTGCCACGGGTGCGCTCCACCGGCGGGGTGATCATTGTCCTGGTGCTGGTGTTCTACCCCTACGTCTACCTGCTGGCGCGCACCGCGTTCATGGCCCAGGGCAAAGGCCTGATGGAGGCTGCGCGGGTGCTGGGTCACTCGCCCTTGCAAGCGTTCTGGCGAGTGGCAATGCCCATGGCCCGCCCGGCCATCGGTGCGGGTGTCGCCTTGGCGTTGATGGAGACGCTGGCGGATTTCGGCGCCGTCTCGGTGTTCAACTTCGACACCTTCACCACCGCGATCTACAAGACCTGGTACGGCTTCTTCAGCCTTTCCAGTGCGGCTCAACTTGCCAGTCTGTTGCTGTTGGTGGTGATGCTGGTGTTGTACAGCGAGCGGCGAGCCCGTGGCGCGGTACGTGGCAGTAATGAGCGGCCAAGGGGCAAGGCGCTGTACCACCTGCGTGGTATCAAGGCGCTGGCAGCCAGTGGCTGGTGCCTGCTGGTGTTTGCCTGCGCGTTTGTCATTCCGGTTGTCCAGTTGTTGGTGTGGTTCTGGCAGCGGGGGCGGTTTGACCTTGATGAGCGGTATGCCGCCTTGATCCTGCATACCCTCTACCTGGGGACGATGGCGGCGTTGATCACGGTGTGTGTGGCGCTGGTGCTGGCCTTTGCCCGGCGTCAGGCGCCGACCACGGCCATAGGGGCCGGTGTCGGCCTGGCCAACCTTGGCTATGCACTGCCAGGCTCGGTACTGGCGGTGTCGATCATGTTGGCGTTCAGTTACCTCGACAACCACTTGGTCGTTCCGCTCTCGACCTGGCTGGGAGGTGCAGGCAGGCCGTTGCTGCTGGGCAGTCTGTTCGCGTTGTTGCTGGCGTACCTGGTGCGCTTCATTGCTGTGGCCTACGGCCCGCTGGAAAACAGCCTGGACCGGATTCGGCCGTCGCTGCCCGAGGCCTCCCGCAGCCTGGGTGTCAGTGGCCCAAGATTGTTTTTCAAGGTGTATCTGCCGTTGCTGGTACCCGGCGCCTTGAGTGCAGCCTTGCTGGTGTTCGTCGATGTGCTCAAGGAAATGCCAGCGACCTTGCTGATGCGCCCGTTCGGCTGGGACACACTGGCGGTGCGCGTATTTGAAATGACCAGCGAAGGCGAATGGGCGCGGGCCTCGTTGCCTGCCCTGACGCTGATCCTGGTCGGCCTGTTGCCGGTCATCGGTCTGATTCGACGTTCAGCCAGGCACATCGGTCAAACGCGCTGAAGGGTGTAAGCCTTTCAGCTTGCAGCTACAATGCGCGGCATTCGCTGCGGTCGGTCCTACAGACCAGGTAGCTGCAACGCTGCCTTCAGCCGCTAGCTTCGCCACGCCCGGAAGGAGAAACCCATGGGACAGCGTACGCCTCTTTATGACCTGCACCTGGCGCTAGGCGCCAAGATGGTCGATTTTGGCGGTTGGGACATGCCCCTGCATTATGGCTCGCAGGTCGAGGAGCACCATCAGGTGCGCCGTGACTGTGGGGTGTTCGATGTTTCCCATATGACCGTGATCGATGTTCAAGGCGCGCAGGCCGAAGTCTGGTTGCAGCATCTGCTGGCCAACGACGTCGGTCGTTTGAACGAACCTGGCAAAGCCCTGTACAGCACCATGCTCGACGAGCAAGGCTTTGTGATCGACGACATGATTGTCTACCGCTGCGATGACGGTTATCGCCTGGTGGTCAACGCCTCGACCCGCGACCAGGACATGGCCTGGCTCGATGCCTGCAAAGGCAGCTACGAGGTCGAGCTGCATGAGCGTCCGGAACTGGCCATTCTTGCCATTCAGGGTCCCGAAGCCAGGGCCAGGGTCGCCGAATTGGTCAGCGCGGCGCGCTCCGCCCTGATCCGCGACCTCAAACCCTTTGGAGGCCGTGCCGAAGGTGACTGGTTTATCGCTCGCACCGGCTACACCGGTGAAGACGGCCTGGAAATCATCCTGCCGGCCCTGCAGGCCCCGGCGTTCTTCAACGACCTGGTGGGCGCGGGCATCGCCCCAAGCGGCCTGGGGGCACGCGATACCTTGCGCCTTGAAGCGGGCATGAACCTGTACGGCCAGGACATTGACCAGGCCCATACCCCCCTGACCTCGAACCTTGGCTGGAGCATCGCCTGGGAGCCGGCCGGTCGCGACTTCATTGGCCGCAATGGTTTGCTGGCGGAAATCGAGCACGGCGTCGAGCAGAAACTCGTCGGCCTGGTGCTCGAGGAGCGTGGCGTACTGCGCGCCCATCAGGTGGTTCGCGTCAACGGTATTGGCGAAGGAGAGATCACCAGTGGTAGTTTCTCCCCTACGCTGAGCAAGTCGATCGCGCTGGCGCGGGTGCCGATGGCAACCGCCGATCGTGCCGAGGTGGAGATTCGCGGCAAGTGGTACCCGGTGCGGGTGGTCAAGCCGACCTTCGTGCGCCATGGCAAGATTCTGATCTGAACCTATTCTGGCGGGCTTACCGCTGACCCTATCGAGGACAACAAGATGAGCAATATCCCCGCCGACCTGCGTTTTGCCGAAAGCCACGAGTGGGCCAAGCTGGAAGCCGATGGCAGCGTGACCGTGGGCATCAGCGACCACGCCCAGGAAGCCCTGGGTGACGTGGTATTCGTCGAACTGGCGGAAATCGGCAAGGTGTTCGTCGCAGGCGATGCTGCCGGCGTGGTCGAGTCGGTCAAGGCAGCCTCGGATATCTACGCGCCGGTCAGCGGCGAAGTGATCGCGGTGAACGAGGCGCTGGCCGACAGCCCTGAGTCGCTGAACAGCGATCCGTATGGCAGCTGGATCTTCAAGCTCAAGCCGAGCGACAAGGCCGAACTGGACAAGCTGCTCGACGCTGCCGGCTACAAAGCCGCCATCGGCGAATAGTTTTCACACAAAGCGGCAATCTCTTCCTAGACTCAATATGCCTCGACTGGTCGGGGCTTGGTCTAGGAAGAGAGAGCCGCTATGTCCCAGTCGCCGTCCCTGAGCCAACTGCACGACCCCAATCCTTTCCTGCGTCGCCACCTGGGCCCTGATGCCCCGGAGCAGCAGGCCATGCTCGAGGCCCTTGGCCTGAGCAGCCGTCGCGAACTGATCGAACAGACCGTCCCGCCGGGCATTCGCCTGAATCGTCCTCTGGACCTGCCCGCTGCCCTGGACGAACAGGCCGCCCTGAACAAGCTCAGGGGCTACGCCGAACAGAACCAGGTGTGGACCAGCCTGATCGGCATGGGCTACCACGGCACGATCACGCCGACAGTCATCCTGCGCAACGTCCTTGAGAACCCGGGCTGGTACACCGCCTACACGCCTTATCAGCCGGAAATCGCCCAAGGCCGACTCGAAGCGCTGTTGAATTTTCAGCAAATGATCATCGACCTCACGGGGCTCGACCTGGCCAATGCCTCCTTGCTCGATGAGGCCACCGCCGCGGCCGAAGCCATGGCCCTGGCCAAGCGCATGGCCAAGTCGAAAAGCAATGTGTTCTTTGCCGATGAACACTGTCACCCGCAAACACTCTCGGTGTTGCAGACCCGCGCCGATGGCTTTGGCTTCGAGCTGGTCGTCGATGCCGTGGATAACCTTGGCAACTACCAGGTGTTCGGGGCACTGCTGCAGTACCCCGATACCCATGGCGAGATCCGCGACCTGCGCCCGTTGGTGGAGCAGCTGCACAAACAGCAGGCCCTGGCCTGCGTGGCTGCCGACTTGCTGAGCTTGCTGATGTTGAGCCCGCCCGGCGAACAAGGCGCCGATGTGGTGCTCGGTTCATCGCAGCGCTTTGGTGTCCCCATGGGCTATGGTGGGCCCCACGCGGCCTACTTTGCCTGTCGTGATGAATTCAAGCGGGCCATGCCTGGACGCATCATTGGCGTCTCCAAGGATGCCCGGGGCAATGTGGCGCTGCGCATGGCGTTGCAAACCCGTGAGCAACATATTCGCCGCGAAAAGGCCAACTCCAACATCTGTACCGCGCAAGTGCTGCTGGCCAACATTGCCGCGTTCTATGCGGTCTATCACGGCCCGGAGGGCCTTCTGCGCATTGCCCAGCGGGTGCATGCCCTGACCTTCATCCTGGCCGCGGGCCTTGAGAGCAAGGGCATCAAGCGCGTCAATCAACACTTCTTCGACACCTTGACCCTGGACGTCGGTGGTAGCCAGACAGCAATTATCGAAAGCGCCGAAGCGGCGCAGATCAACGTGCGCATACTGGGGCGCGGTCACCTGGGCGTCAGCCTCGACGAAACCTGCGACGAAGCCACCGTGCTGCGCCTGTTCGATATTTTTCTGGGCGCCGACCACGGCCTGGATATCGCCAGCCTCGACGCCCTGGCACAGCCCGAGGGCATTCCCGCCGCGCTGGTGCGCCGCTCTGCGTTCCTTACCCACCCCGTGTTCAATCTGCATCACAGCGAAACCGAGATGCTGCGTTATCTCAAGCAGCTGGAGAACAAGGACCTGGCGCTGAACCAGTCGATGATTCCTCTGGGCTCCTGCACCATGAAACTCAACGCCAGCAGCGAGATGATCCCGATTACCTGGCCTGGCTTTGCCAGCGTGCACCCCTTTGCCCCAGCGGGGCAGGTGCAGGGCTACAAGGCCATGATCGATGAGCTTGAGGCCTGGCTGTGTGCGATCACCGGTTTCGATGCTATTTGCATGCAGCCCAACTCGGGCGCCCAGGGCGAATACGCCGGGCTGATGGCCATTGCCAAGTATCACCGCAGTCGTCACCAGCCCCAGCGCGACATCTGCCTGATTCCCTCGTCGGCCCACGGTACCAATCCGGCCTCGGCGCAGATGGCGGGCATGCAGGTGGTGATCGTCGAGTGCGACGAAGCGGGCAACGTCGACCTGACCGACCTCAAGGCCAAGGTGCAGGCGGCCGGTGAGCGCTTGTCATGTCTGATGGCGACTTATCCGTCGACTCATGGGGTGTATGAAGAGGGCATCAGTGAAATTTGTGAAGTTATCCACAAGCAGGGTGGCCAGGTGTACATGGACGGGGCCAACCTCAATGCCCAGGTGGGTTTGACCCGGCCCGCCGATATCGGCGCCGATGTGTCGCACATGAACCTGCACAAGACCTTTTGCATTCCCCACGGCGGCGGTGGGCCGGGCATGGGGCCGATCGGCGTGCGGGCGCACCTGGCACCGTTCGTGGCCAGTCATCCGGTCGTCCCGGTTCCCGGTCCCGATCCACAGAACACCGCCGTCAGTGCCGCGCCCTGGGGTAGCGCGAGCATTCTGCCGATCAGCTGGATGTACATCGCCATGATGGGCCCGCAACTGGCGGATGCCAGCGAGGTGGCGATTCTTTCGGCCAACTACCTGGCCGAGCAGTTGGGCGGGGCTTTCCCGGTGCTGTACCGCGGGCGCAACGGGCGAGTGGCCCATGAGTGCATCCTTGATCTGCGACCGTTGAAGGCGCTGACCGGAATTACCGAAGAGGATGTGGCAAAACGGCTGATGGACTACGGCTTTCATGCACCGACCATGTCGTTTCCGGTGCCGGGCACCTTGATGGTCGAGCCGACCGAAAGCGAGTCGAAGGCCGAACTGGATCGCTTTGTCGAAGCAATGCTGTGCATTCGTGCGGAAATTCGTGAAGTGCAGGACGGCAATTGGCCGGCCGAAGACAATCCGCTCAAGCATGCGCCGCATACGCTGGCGGATGTATTGGGGATATGGGAGCGTCCCTACAGCATTGTTCAGGGCATTGCGCCCAGCAACCATGTGCGCTTGCACAAATACTGGCCGGCGGTGAATCGGGTCGACAACGTGTTTGGTGACCGGAACCTGTTCTGTGCGTGCGTGCCGGTGGAGGACTATCGTTGATCGCGGGGCAAGCCCGCTCCTACAGACTGAGTAGGAGCGGGCTTGCCCCGCGATGCTTTATCACTCGCTTACCGCATTCTTGGCCAGAATCGCGTGGGCCAACTCCATGTCACTCACGTCCAGGCCTGGATTGTCGGCGCGTACTTTCAGCATCGCCGCTTCCAGGTACGGGCCACGGATCGCACCTTCGCTGGCCACAAAACTACCGGCATCGTCCTGGGCGGCAACGACCAGTTTGTGGTCCTTGGAGGTCAGGTAGGAGGAGGCGGTGGTTGCGCCGGAGGAAATGACATTGCGCCAGAACGTATCGGCCATGGCCGAACCGACAGGCAGGGACAGCAGGGCAAGGGTTGCGACTGCAAATTTGAAACGCATTGCGGGTGACTCCAGCTGAGTTGAACTGAGCGCTTTGATCGAATCACCACCCTCTAGTTCCCTGGCGCCACCCGTAACACTTCGGCCGCTGATGTGAGGCCCTGCGCCACCTTGTGCGCGCCACTCTGGTGCAGGCTGCGCAGGCCATCATCACCTGCCTGCCGACGAAGAGCGGCCAGGTCGGTATCGGTGCCGATACGGCTACCGAACGCGGCGCTGACGCACAGCACTTCATGGATACCTGTACGGCCGTGATAGCCGGTTTGCCGGCATTCGTTGCAGCCCCTGGCCTGATAGCCAGCCTCGTGCGCGGGTAGCGGCTGCTTGCAGGCATTGCACAGCGTGCGCACCAGGCGTTGGGCCATCACCCCGATCAGTCCGGCCTTGATCAGATGGGGAGCGATGCCCAACTCCAGCAGGCGGGTGATGGCGCTGCAGGCGTCGTTGGTGTGCAGGGTGGAAAGCACCAGATGACCTGTGAGCGCAGCCTGGAACGCCACCTGGGCCGTCTCCAGGTCACGTATTTCGCCGATCATGATGATGTCCGGGTCTTGCCGAAGCAGGGCGCGGGCCCCTTCTGCAAACCCCAGGTCGATGGCCGGGTGCACCTGCAATTGATTGAACGTCGGTTCAACCATTTCGATCGGGTCTTCGACGGTACACAGATTGACCTCAGGTGTGGCCAGGTACTTGAGGGTGGCGTACAGGGTGCTGGTTTTGCCGGAGCCTGTGGGGCCGGTTACCAGGATCAAGCCGTGACGCTGGCCTATCAAGCGCTGCCACAGCATCAGGTCGTCGCCTTCCAGGCCCAACTGGGGAAAGTCCTGCTGCAACAGGAACGGATCGAAGATGCGCAGCACCAGTTTTTCACCGAAGGCGGTGGGCAGGGTCGACAAACGCAGCTCGACTTCGCTGCGGGCGCTGAGCCGGGTCTTGATCCTGCCGTCCTGTGGGCGCCGCTTTTCGGCGACATTCATGCGCCCCAGTGTTTTCAAGCGACTGACGACGGCCAGCGTGACGTCGCTGGGGAACTGATAGATCGGGTGCAGCAATCCGTCGATGCGAAAGCGCAGTTGGCCGTGATCGCGCCGGGGTTCAATGTGGATATCACTGGCACGCTGGTCGCAGGCGTACTGCAACAGCCAGTCGACGATGGTGACAATATGGGTTTCGTCATTGTCGTGCCGCGCCGTGTTGCTGCTCGCCGCATTGACCGAGCGTGCCAGCTGGCAGAACGTCTGGCCGAACTGGCGGATCTGCACGGGGCTGGCCAGTACGCGCTTGATCGGACGGCGCAGCACCTGGGCCAGATCCACCTCCCAGGAGCGCACAAAGGGCTGCGCGCTGGCCACCGTGACGCAGTGGGTATCGACGGCGACGGCCAGGATTCCATGGCGTCGGGCAAAGGCAGCGGACATCAGCTCGGCCGTCGCGCTCAGGTCAAGCTGCAGGGGGTCTACATACAGATAGGGTTGCTCGGCACGTTCTGCCAACCACTGGCACAGGGTGTCCAGGTCAAGGCGCTGGCCGGCACGGCGTGGGTCGGGCAGGTTCTGGCGGGCGATCGGTTCAAGGGGATGCTCATCCTCGGCCAGCACATGCGTGCCCAATTGTCGGGCTGCGGCGGGGGTAATGAGTTGGGCGTCGAGCAGGTCGGTCAGCAGGCTGTCCAGGCTCAGCCAGCGATCCTGAGAGGGAGTGGGCATGTGGCGTCCTTGCCTTTGCCTGAAGGGGTGGCACAGCAAGAGTAGTCGATCAAATCAATCAGTGCGGTCGGCAAGCGACCTCAAGCATTACAAGGTTTGCGCTGGCTGCAGCAGAACATGGTCGACGCAAATCAGATTGCGCATTTTTTGAGCAATGAGCTCAGCCCGATGCCAGCTCAGTCCGGTGATCTCTATCTCGACTGCCAGAAGGTCGTCCTGCTGTTTCATCTGCATTTTGTGCGGGGTGAGAAATTGCAGCGCGAACAGGTTCAGTACGCGGCACAGGCTGTCGGACTCGGCCTCCACTTGCAGGTGATATCGCACATTGCGGTGGGCGGTGCTGGCGGCCCAGACGTCTTCACGCAGCGGTGTCAGGGGGCTGTCGAAACGTTCGAGTGCGCTCATGGGAATCTCCGGAATCAGTGGGGAAATTTTTACATGCGCACGGCGGAAATTTTTCTCTATGATCGGCAGTTATCCAGGCATTACGAATTGTTCAATTCGTAGGGTGTCGTTCAAGAGGAAAAAATATGCAAAGTGAGTTGGACGCCTATGATCGGCGCATCCTGGCCCTGTTGCAGGAGGATGCCTCGCTTTCCAGTGCACAGATCGCCGAGCGCGTAGGGCTCTCGCAGTCGCCGTGCTGGCGGCGGATTCAGCGCATGAAGGAGGAGGGGGTGATTCGCGGCCAGGTGACCCTGCTCGATCGCAAGAAGATCGGCCTGAACACGCAGATTTTCGCCGAGGTCAAACTCAATGCCCACGGCCGCAGCAACTTCACCGAGTTCACCGAGGCGATTCGCGGTTTTCCTGAAGTGCTGGAGTGTTATGTGTTGATGGGCGCGGTGGACTTTCTGTTGCGCATTGTCACCCCGGACATCGAAGCCTACGAACGGTTCTTCTTCGAGAAGCTGTCGATGGTGCCGGGGATCCAGGAGGTCAACTCGATCGTGGCCTTGTCTGAGATCAAGTCCACGACGAGTCTGCCGGTGCTGCGCTGAGTCTTACTTGCGCAGCAGGTGTTTCCAGCCACGGCTCTGGAACACGGCCATGGCCTGGTCTGCACGGGCTTCAAGGACCTCGGTGCGCACGTCAGTTTCCACTTCGTCGCTGATTGGCAGGTTGGCCAGCTCGTGCAGCTTGTTCAGTTCACCGAACAGGCGGTCCAGGTCCGGGCTCTCCAGCACCTGGCGGGCATGGTGCAGCCAGGCCAGCAGGCGCTCGATACGTGGCAGTTGCTCGGCCAGGTCTTCAGGCTGGCGATGGTACAGGGGCAGTTGCAGGTCTTTGGCTTCGTCAGCCAGCAGCACGTTCAGCCAGTTGGCCAGCTGTGCGGCGCCTTGGCGGTCGCCGCGCTTGTTGCGCTCGACGGTCCAGCCGCGGGCCAGCAGCCAGCGCGAAGTGTCCAGGGAGAACTGACCCCAGCGCGTGTCGAGCAGCTCTTCGGCGAACTGCTCGGGCGCTGCACGGCGTACGTCTTCGTCGTCGTTGCCGGCCAGTACCAGTGGGCGCCAGTCTTCCAGCAAGGCGTCGAGGCTGGCCCGCAGCGCACGGGTGGTCGCACGCGGTGCGGCCTGACCCAGGCTGCTGGCCAGGGCGCGCAGTTCGGACAGGGCCAGGACCCAATCCTGCAGCAGGCGCCAGTGACCGTTGAAACGGTACTGCTCGGCAAGGCGCTGGCTGCTGCACAGCAGTTGCCAGGCCAGGGCGGCGAAGGCGTCGTCCAGCGACATTTCGGCGTTCAGCTCGGCGCCAGGCAGGCTCAGGGCGTAGCTGCTCGGGTCGAGCAGGCGATAGCCGCGCTCGGCCTTGCTGATGTCACACGGGAACAATGGCAGCGTGGCGGCCAGCTCGGCGGCTAACTCCAGCAGTGCTTCTGGCTCGCCTTCGCGCAGTTCCAGTTCCAGCTCGCAGATTTCTTCCTTCTGCTTGCCGGCGACGACGGTGCCCAGGTCCAGGGCTGCCTCGATCACTACTTTGGCCTTGCCGCGACCCCAGGCGATTTCCGCGTACTCGCGGGTGAAGTCGGTGGTGAACAGCGCCTTGATGGCTTTTTTGTCCACGTCGGCCAGTTCAGCCGGCCAGCATTGCTCGTCGAGTTTCTTCAGGTCCAGCTTGGCCTTGGGCAACTCCCATTCGTGCTCGTTGCGCTGGGACAGGCCGGCGACGCTCTGGCCGCGGGTCTTGAGGGTCTGGATGACCACGTCACCGTCGCGGCGCAGGCGCAGGGCGACCTTGGCCGCGGCCAGATCACGCTCCGGGGTGTCGAAGTACTGGTTCAGCAGTTCGCGCTGCTGCCAGCCAGACTTGTTGCGCTTCTTCAGCAATGGGTGCTCGCGCAGAGCAGCGAGGGTCTCGCGGCTGACCCGCAGTTTGATTTCGGTTTCTTTATGCATTGCTGGTGATCCAGGCTCGAATGACAGGGAGCGTCGTGGGGCGCAGTGTACAGGAGTCGGCTCGTGGCGGTTTATTCCCGGTGCCCGATGGCCCTATGATGGGCCAAGCCCCGTGGAGAATGCGCATGCCGTTGCCATCGCTCAAAGACCAGTTCGCCGCGCTGATTGCCGCGCCCTCGGTCAGTTGTACCCAAGCTGCGCTGGATCAATCCAACCGTGCGGTGATCGACTTGCTGGCCGGCTGGCTGGGAGACCTTGGTTTTACCTGCGATATCCAGCAGGTCACCCCGGGCAAATTCAACTTGCTGGCCTCCTACGGCAGCGGTCCGGGCGGTCTGGTGCTGGCCGGGCACAGCGATACCGTACCTTACGATCCCGGGCTGTGGCAGACCGACCCGCTTAAACTGACCGAGGTAGACGGCCGCTGGGTCGGCCTTGGCAGTTGCGACATGAAGGGCTTCTTCGCCCTGATCATCGAGGCGGTGCAGCCGTTGCTGGCCCATGACTTCAAGCAGCCGCTGCTGATCCTCGCCACGTGCGACGAAGAGAGCTCGATGTCAGGTGCCCGCGCCCTGGCTGAAGCGGGCCGGCCATTGGGCCGGGCGGCTGTGATCGGTGAGCCGACCGGGCTCAAGCCGATTCGCCTGCACAAGGGCGTGATGATGGAACGCATCGATATTCTTGGCCGCAGTGGCCATTCGTCGGACCCCAGCCTGGGCCACAGTGCGCTCGAGGCCATGCATCAGGTCATGGGCGAGCTGATGGGGCTGCGCCGGCAATGGCAGAAAGAATTCAACAACGCCCAGTTCAGCGTGCCGCAACCGACGATGAACTTCGGCTGTATCCATGGCGGTGACAACCCCAACCGGATCTGCGGCCAGTGCGCCCTGGAGTTCGACTTGCGGCCATTGCCGGGCATGGACCCTGAAGCGCTGCGCGCCGCCATCCGGCAGAAACTGGCGCCGCTGGCCGAGCAGCATCAGGTAAGGATCGACTACGCGCCGCTGTTCCCGGAGGTACCGCCGTTCGAGCAGGCGGCCGATGCCGAACTGGTGCGAGTAGCCGAACGTCTGACCGGTCATCGCGC
The DNA here is from genome assembly GCF_035581345.1 of Pseudomonas sp. JQ170C. NCBI lineage: Bacteria > Pseudomonadati > Pseudomonadota > Gammaproteobacteria > Pseudomonadales > Pseudomonadaceae > Pseudomonas > Pseudomonas sp. JQ170C. Next base: position 5,712,283 of record NZ_CP141608.1, on the reverse strand, counting down.
CGAAGCGGTAGCCTTCGGCACCGAAGCGCCTTATCTTCAGCGCCTGGGATGCGAAACCCTGGTGCTGGGCCCTGGCGACATCGCCTGCGCCCACCAGCCGGGTGAGTACCTTGAAATGTCACGCTTGCAGCCTACCGTGCGTCTATTGCGTGATTTGATCGAACATTATTGCCTGAGCCCGGTCATTACCCGTTGAGTTCAGCCGTTTTCCCAAGGAGATTGCGCGTGACGCCAAGCCTGTTCCGACGATAACCCTTCGAGCGCTGTGTGCTTTCCCGTACTTGTCTCTATTTTCTACAGGCTCTGTGGTTATGCCCGAATACGTCAATTGGCTGCGTCATGCTTCGCCTTACATCAATGCCCACCGCGACTGCACCTTTGTGGTCATGCTTCCCGGTGACGGGGTCGAGCACCCCAACTTCGGCAATATCGTCCACGACCTGGTCCTGCTGCACAGCCTGGGGGTTCGCCTGGTGCTGGTGCACGGCTCGCGTCCGCAGATCGAAAGCCGCCTGGCCAGCCGTGGCCTGACCCCGCATTACCATCGCGGTATGCGCGTCACGGATGCGGCGACCCTGGAATGCGTGATCGACGCCGTGGGGCATCTGCGCATCGCCATCGAAGCGCGCCTGTCGATGGACATGGCGGCCTCGCCGATGCAGGGTTCGCGTTTGCGCGTAGCGGCTGGCAACCTGGTCACCGCGCGGCCGATTGGCGTGGTCGAAGGGGTGGACTACCACCACACCGGTGAAGTGCGCCGGGTTGACTGCAAAGGTATCAATCGCCTGCTCGACGAGCGCTCGATCGTGCTGCTGTCGCCATTGGGCTATTCGCCCACGGGCGAGATCTTCAACCTGGCCTGCGAGGATGTCGCCACCCGCGCGGCCATCGAGCTGGACGCCGACAAGCTGCTGCTGTTCGGCGCCGAGCGTGGCTTGCTCGACGAGCAGGGGCGGCTGGTGCGTGAGCTGCGTCCGCAACAGGTGCCGGCGCACCTGCAACGCCTGGGCAGCGATTACCAGGGCGAGTTGCTCGACGCGGCGGCCGAAGCCTGCCGCGGTGGCGTGGCGCGCAGCCATATCGTCAGCTATGCCGAAGACGGCGCTTTGCTGACCGAACTGTTCACCCGCGACGGTGGCGGCACCCTGGTGGCCCAGGAGCAATTCGAGAAGGTGCGCGAGGCGGCGATCGAGGATGTCGGCGGTTTGCTCGACCTGATCAGCCCACTGGAGGAGCAGGGCATTCTGGTGCGTCGTTCACGCGAGGTGCTGGAGCGCGAGATCGAGCAGTTCAGTGTGGTTGAGCGTGAAGGCATGATCATCGCCTGTGCGGCGCTGTACCCGATTGCAGACTCCGAGGCCGGAGAGCTGGCGTGCCTGGCGGTGAATCCTGAGTATCGTCATGGCGGTCGCGGCGACGAGTTGCTGGAGCGCATCGAGACGCGGGCGCGGGAGATGGGGCTCAATACGCTGTTTGTGCTGACGACGCGGACTGCGCACTGGTTCCGCGAGCGGGGCTTTGTGCCAAGCGGAGTCGAGCGGCTGCCGGCGGCGCGGGCGTCGCTGTACAACTATCAGCGTAATTCGAAGATTTTCGAGAAGTCGCTTTAAATGCATCGCGGGGCAAGCCCGCTCCTACTGCTGTAGGAGCGGGCTTGCCCCGCGATTGTTTTTACACGGTATGCAGATACCAGTTGTACTCAAGGTCGGAGATGGAGTGTTCAAACTCTTCCAGCTCACTTTCCTTGCAGGCCACGAAGATATCGATGTACTTCGGATCGATGTACTTGGCCAGGATCTCGCTGTCGTCCAGCTCGCGCAGTGCATCACGCAGGTTGTTCGGCAGGCTCTGCTCGTTCTGCTCGTAGGAGTTGCCTTCGGTTGGCGCACCCGGCTCGACCTTGTTGGTCAGGCCATGGTGAACACCGGCCAGCACGGCCGCCATCAGCAGATACGGGTTGGCATCGGCACCGGCAACGCGGTGTTCGATACGTACGGCGTCTGGTGCGCCGGTTGGAACGCGCAGGGCAACGGTACGGTTGTCCAGGCCCCAGCTTGGCGAGTTAGGCACGTAGAACTGGGCACCGAAACGGCGGTACGAGTTGACGTTCGGGCACAGGAACGCCATCGATGCCGGTAGGGTCTCGAGCACACCGCCGATCGCGTGACGCAGTGCGGCGTTCTGCTCGGGATCCTCGCTGGTGAAGATGTTCTTGCCATCCTTGTCCAGCACCGAGATATGGACATGCAGACCATTACCCGCCTGGCCCGGGTAGGGCTTGGCCATGAAGGTGGTGTCCATCTCATGGTCGTAGGCGATGTTCTTGATCAGGCGCTTGAGCAATACCGCGTAGTCGCAGGCCTTCATCGGGTCGGCAACGTGGTGCAGGTTGACTTCAAACTGCGCCGGGGCGCTTTCCTTGACGATGGCGTCGGCAGGGATGCCCTGCTCCTTGGCGCCTTCGAGGATGTCCTGCAGGCAGTCGACGTACTCGTCCAGGTCGTCGATCAGGTAAACCTGGGTCGACATCGGGCGTTTGCCGGAGATTGGCGAGCGTGGTGGCTGTGGACGACCGTTAACGTTCTCCTGGTCGATCAGGTAGAACTCCAGCTCGAACGCGGCGCAAATGGTCAGGCCCATCTCGTCGAACTTGCTCACGACCTGGCGCAGGACTTCCCGCGGGTCGGCAAAGAACGGCTCGCCTTCGAGTTCGTGCATGGTCATCAGCAGTTGCGCGGTAGGGCGTTTCTGCCAGGGTTCGTTGGACAGGGTGTCCGGGATTGGATAGCAGATGCGGTCGGCATCGCCGATGTCCAGGCCCAGGCCGGTGCTTTCGACCGTGGAGCCGTTGATATCCAATGCGAAGAGCGAGGCCGGCAGGTTGATGCCTTTCTCGTAAACCTTGTGGAGGCTGGTGCGCTCGATGCGCTTGCCACGCACCACACCATTCATATCTGCAATCAGAAGGTCAACGTAGAGAACCTCAGGATGTTCCTTAAGGAACGCGTTCGCTTCGTTAAGCTGAACGGCACGCGGGGGTACCGACATGATGCAACACCTTTGTTGTTAAAAATATCAATCAATGGGGGCTTGCAGGTTCAGTCAATCCGAAAGCCATGCTGAAGTCAAGCCAACCCCATGATGCCCTAAAATGGCCTCGAAGCGGCATTTTTGCTGCAATAGAGGGCGCGAGCAAGGACTCCTTTCGTACGGTATCGGCTGTTTTAAGCGGGCCGTGTTCTATTTTTTACGGGGGTGTTGTGTAAAAAAATGAACAAGGCTAAGCTCGGTGGCAACCCATAACATCAATAATACCGGGGGTTACATGTCACGCTTGCCGACAACTGGCATCACCGTCTGCCGTTCGCAGATTGGTCTGAAAGCATTCCTCGCGAGTGGCCGACGCCACGCGCCAGCGGCGTGCGCCCCGGCTGAAATAATTGACGGCTTGAGCGTCCTGCTCGCTGTCGACACCTCATCGAACGACCTCTGCCTTCACTATAGCGGGCTCATCAGCCTTACGGGTAATACCCGTCGCGGTCTCCCCGCGTCTGGCTTTTGCTTTAGCTCCGAGGGGCATCCAGAATGTCTGGGACGGCCCACTCCGGGTGTCCTGACGACTGTCCAGACATTTACCTCCTGAGGTATTTATGAGTAACAACCTCGACCAGCTCACCGATTGGTTGAAAGAACACAAGATCACCGAAGTGGAGTGCTTGATCAGCGACCTCACCGGGATCACCCGTGGCAAGATTTCTCCAACCAACAAGTTCATCGCCGAAAAAGGCATGCGCTTGCCCGAGAGTGTCTTGCTGCAGACGGTTACCGGCGACTATGTCGACGACGACATCTATTACGAGCTGCTGGACCCGGCGGACATCGACATGATCTGCCGCCCTGACGAGAACGCGGTGTTTCTCGTGCCTTGGGCCATCGAGCCTACGGCCCAGGTGATCCACGACACCTACGACAAGCAGGGCAACCCGGTCGAGCTGTCGCCACGCAACGTGCTCAAGAAGGTACTCAAGCTCTATGCCGACAAGGGCTGGCAGCCGATCGTGGCGCCAGAGATGGAGTTCTACCTGACCAAGCGCTGCGAAGACCCGGACTTCCCGCTGCAGCCGCCGATCGGCCGCTCCGGCCGCCCGGAAACCGGCCGCCAGTCGTTCTCCATTGAAGCCGCCAACGAATTCGACCCGCTGTTCGAGGACGTCTACGACTGGTGCGAGCTGCAGAACCTGGACCTGGACACGCTGATCCACGAAGACGGCACCGCGCAGATGGAAATCAACTTCCGTCACGGCAACGCCCTGGCCCTGGCCGACCAGATCCTGGTGTTCAAGCGGACCATGCGTGAAGCGGCGCTCAAGCACAACGTCGCCGCCACCTTCATGGCCAAGCCCATGACCGGCGAGCCGGGCAGTGCCATGCACTTGCACCAGAGCATCATCGACGTCCACACCGGCAAGAACATCTTCTCCGATGAAGACGGCCGCATGAGCGAGCTGTTCCTCAATCACGTCGGGGGTCTGCAGAAGTTCATCCCGGTGGTACTGCCGCTGTTCGCCCCGAACGTCAACTCGTTCCGCCGCTTCCTGCCCGACACCTCGGCGCCGGTAAACGTCGAGTGGGGCGAGGAGAACCGTACCGTGGGCCTGCGCGTACCGGATGCCGGCCCGCAGAACCGCCGTGTGGAAAACCGCTTGCCAGGCGCTGACGCCAACCCGTACCTGGCGATTGCCGCCAGCTTGCTGTGCGGCTACATCGGCATGGTCGAAGGCATCAAGCCAAGTGCGCCCGTGCAGGGCCGTGGTTATGAGCGGCGCAACCTGCGCCTGCCGCTGACCATCGAGGATGCGCTGGAGCGCATGGAAAACTGCCAGGCCCTGGAGCCGTACCTGGGCAAGAAATTCATCACCGGCTACGTCGCCACCAAGCGCGCCGAACATGAAAACTTCAAACGCGTAATCAGCTCCTGGGAACGTGAGTTCCTGCTGTTTGCGGTCTGATCAACCCGGAGCCGCAGGATCGCGGCCGTCAGAAAACGGAGAAGCACATGAGTGTCAACAACCCGCAAACCCGCGAGTGGCAAGACCTGAGCCGTGATCATCACCTGGCGCCTTTCAGCGACTACAAACAGCTGAAAGAGAAGGGCCCGCGCATCATCACAAAGGCTGAAGGTGTTCACTTGTGGGACAGCGAGGGCAACAAGATCCTCGACGGCATGGCGGGCCTGTGGTGTGTCGCCGTTGGCTACGGTCGTGAAGAACTGGTGCAAGTCGCTGCAAAGCAGATGCGCGAGCTGCCGTACTACAACCTGTTCTTCCAGACGGCCCACCCACCGGCACTGGAACTGGCCAAGGCGGTCTCTGACGTCGCGCCAGAAGGCATGACCCACGTGTTCTTCACCGGCTCCGGCTCCGAAGGCAACGACACCATCCTGCGCATGGTCCGCCACTACTGGGCGATCAAGGGCAAGCCACAAAAGCAAGTGATCATCGGCCGGGTCAACGGCTACCACGGTTCGACCGTGGCCGGCGCGAGCCTGGGTGGCATGAGCGGCATGCACGCCCAGGGCGGCATGATTCCGGGCATCGTGCACATTCCGCAGCCGTACTGGTTCGGTGAAGGCGGCGACATGACCCCGGACGAGTTCGGCGTATGGGCGGCCGAGCAGCTGGAAAAGAAAATCCTCGAAGTCGGTGAAGATAACGTCGCCGCCTTTATCGCCGAGCCGATCCAGGGCGCGGGCGGGGTGATCATTCCGCCAGAAACCTACTGGCCGAAGATCAAGGAAATCCTGGCGAAGTACGACATCCTGTTCATCGCCGACGAAGTGATCTGTGGCTTCGGACGTACCGGTGAGTGGTTCGGCTCCGACTACTACGACCTCAAGCCTGACCTGATGACCATCGCCAAGGGCCTGACCTCCGGTTACATCCCGATGGGAGGTGTGATCGTTCGTGACGAAGTGGCCAAAGTGGTCAGCGAAGGCGGCGACTTCAACCACGGCTTCACCTACTCCGGTCACCCGGTGGCCGCTGCGGTGGGCCTGGAAAACCTGCGAATCCTGCGCGACGAGAAAATTATCGAGCGTGTCCAGGAAGAAACGGCACCGTATTTGCAAAAACGTCTGCGCGAGCTGAACGATCACCCGTTGGTGGGCGAAGTGCGCGGCCTGGGCATGCTCGGTGCAATCGAGCTGGTCAAGGACAAGGCAACCCGCACCCGCTACGAAGGCCAGGGCGCCGGCATGATCTGCCGCCAGCACTGCTTCGACAACGGTCTGATCATGCGCGCCGTGGGCGACACCATGATCATCGCACCACCGCTGGTCATCAGCCGCGAAGAGATCGACGAGTTGGTTGAAAAGGCACGCAAATGCCTGGACTTGACGCTCGAAGCGCTGAAATAGCCAAGTGCTAGGCTAGCGTAATGGCATCATCGTGATTCAAGGCGCTCTTTTGTTGAAAGAGCGCCTTGGAACTTGCCAGACTAGCGACTGTTTCAGTCGCCCAGTGCTTGCGCCGTAGAGCCGGCCGCTGAACAGATGGCTTAATAAAAAATTCTGGAGCATTACGCATGAAGAAATTGGGCAAGACGTTGTTGGCTGTGTCCCTGATGGGCGCCATGGCCAGTGCTGTTCACGCGGATGACAAAGTGCTGCACGTTTACAACTGGTCCGATTACATCGCACCGGATACCGTCGCCAAGTTTGAAAAACAGTCGGGTATCAAGGTTGTCTACGACGTCTTCGACAGCAACGAAACCCTGGAAGCCAAGTTGCTGGCGGGCAAGTCCGGTTACGACGTGGTCGTACCGTCCAACAACTTCCTGGCCAAGCAAATCAAGGCGGGCGTTTATCAGGAACTGGACCGTTCCAAGTTGCCGAACTGGAAAAACCTCGACGAAGACCTGCTCAAGGCCGTTGGTGATGCCAGTGACCCGGGCAACAAATACGCGTTCCCCTATATGTGGGGCTCCATCGGTATCGGTTACAACCCAGAGAAGGTCAAGGCTGCACTGGGCGTCGACAAGATCGACTCCTGGGATGTGGTGTTCAAGCCAGAGAACATCGAGAAGCTCAAGAGCTGCGGCGTAAGCTTCCTCGACGCTCCGACCGAAATGATTCCGGCGGCGCTGCACTACCTGGGCAAACCGACCAACAGCACCGACAAGACTGACCTGAAGGCGGCTGAAGAGCTGTTCCTGAAAGTTCGTCCGTCGATTGGCTACTTCCACTCTTCCAAGTACATCTCGGACCTGGCCAACGGCAACATCTGCGTGGCCGTGGGCTACTCGGGTGACCTGGAGCAGTCCAAGGCCCGTGCCCACGAGGCCGGTGACAAGGTCAAGCTGGACTACATCATTCCGAAAGAAGGTGCCGGTACCTTCTACGACATGGTCGCCATTCCCAAGGATGCCGCCAACGTCGACGCCGCCTACAAGTTCATGGACTTCCTGATGCAGCCGGAAGTCATGGCCGAGATCACCAACGCCGTGCGCTTCCCGAACGGCAACAAGGCAGCTACCCCGCTGGTGGACAAAGACATCTCCAGCGATCCGAGCATCTACCCACCGGCCGATGTGAAGAAACTGCTGTATGCAATTGCTGACCCGGGCGCCAAAGCCCAGCGCGAAATCACTCGCAGCTGGACCAAGATCAAATCGGGCAAGTAAGCACGCATTACCGCTGGGCGTGGTGTAAATCACGCCCAACGGATTAAAAGGGCAAATTTTTTTTGCGACAAGAGTGCATCGAAGGTAAGTTGCGCGCCGGTTTGCGTTTATGGCAGGTGTTTCTGCCGTTTGCCACTGGCACTATTGTGAGGACCTCCCACTTGTCTATTTCTGTATTTCGCAAGGCCATGTTGGCTGGAGCGGGTCTGACGCTGGCGTTCAGCGTCCAAGCGGCGCCCACGGTGCACATTTATAACTGGTCGGACTATATCGGTCAGACCACACTCGCAGACTTCGAGAAAGCCACCGGGATCAAGCCGGTGCAGGATGTCTTCGATTCCAACGAAACCCTGGAAGGCAAGTTGCTGGCCGGTCGTACCGGCTACGACGTGGTGGTGCCGTCCAACCATTTCCTCGGCAAGCAGATCAAGGCGGGCGCGTTCCAGAAGCTCGACAAGTCGCTGCTGCCCAATTACTCGAACCTGGACCCGGCGCTGATGAAGCGCCTGGAAAAGAACGATCCGGGTAACCAGTACGCCGTGCCTTACCTGTGGGGCACCAATGGCATCGGCTACAACGTCGAGAAGGTTAAGGCCGCGCTGGGTACCGACAAGATCGACTCCTGGGCGATGCTGTTCGAGCCGGAAAACATCAAGAAACTCTCCAAGTGCGGTGTCGCCTTCCTCGACTCGGCTGACGAGATGTTGCCGGCAGTGCTCAACTACATGGGGCGCGACCCCAACAGCACCAATCCCAAGGACTACGCCGACGCCGAGAAAAAGCTCCTGGCCGTGCGTCCTTACGTGACCTACTTCCACTCCTCCAAATACATCTCGGACCTGGCCAACGGCGACATCTGCGTGGCCGCCGGTTTCTCTGGCGATGTGTTCCAGGCCAAGTCCCGTGCCGAAGAAGCCGGCAAGGGTGTGGACGTGGCGTATGTAATTCCCAAGGAGGGCGGCAACCTCTGGTTCGACATGCTGGCGATCCCGAAGGATTCCACCAATGTCAAAGAGGCCCACGCCTTCATCAACTATTTGCTGCAGCCTGAGGTCATTGCCCAGGTCAGCGATTACGTCGGTTATGCCAACCCGAACCTCAAGGCTGGCGATCTGATGGACCAGAGCGTACGAACCGACGCAGCGGTTTACCCACCGCAAGAAGTGCTGGACAAGTTGTACGTCAACTCTGAGCTACCGCCCAAAGTGCAACGTTTGATGACCCGTAGCTGGACCAAGGTCAAGTCGGGCAAGTAAATATCCAGGGTCCGTCACGGCAGGGGCGGACGCAAAAAATCTTGTTGGGAGTTCCACACATGGCAGTTGCCTCCGGTGCCTATAAGAAAGCCCTCGAGGGCGATCAGCAACCTAAACAGGTGCTGGTCAAAATCGACCGGGTTACAAAAAAGTTCGACGAAACGGTCGCCGTGGACGATGTGTCCCTGGAAATCAAGAAGGGCGAGATCTTCGCCCTGCTGGGCGGTTCCGGTTCCGGTAAATCCACGTTGCTGCGCATGCTCGCCGGCTTCGAGCGTCCGACCGAGGGCCGGATTTTCCTCGATGGCGTAGACATCACCGATATGCCGCCCTACGAGCGGCCGATCAACATGATGTTCCAGTCCTATGCACTGTTCCCGCACATGACCGTGGCGCAGAACATCGCGTTCGGCCTGCAGCAGGACCGCATGCCCAAGGCCGAGATCGACGCCCGTGTCGGCGAGATGCTCAAGCTGGTGCACATGACCCAGTACGCCAAGCGCAAGCCGCACCAGCTCTCGGGTGGTCAGCGTCAGCGTGTGGCCCTGGCCCGCTCCCTGGCCAAACGCCCGAAGCTGCTGCTGCTCGACGAGCCGATGGGCGCGCTGGACAAAAAACTGCGCTCGCAGATGCAGTTGGAGCTGGTGGAAATCATCGAGCGCGTCGGCGTGACCTGCGTCATGGTGACCCACGACCAGGAAGAGGCCATGACCATGGCCCAGCGCATCGCCATCATGCACCTGGGCTGGATTGCCCAGATCGGCAGCCCGATCGACATCTATGAAACCCCGACCAGCCGTCTGGTCTGCGAGTTCATTGGCAACGTCAACCTGTTCGACGGGGAAGTGGTCGAAGACGCCGAGGGCCACGCGGTGATCGCCAGCCCTGAGCTGGAGCGCAAGATCTACGTCGGCCACGGTGTCACCACCTCGGTCGAAGATAAACGCATTACCTACGCGCTGCGCCCGGAAAAACTGCTGGTCACCACCCAGCAACCGACCTGCGAGCATAACTGGTCGCGCGGCAAGGTCCACGACATTGCCTACCTGGGCGGCCACTCGGTGTTCTATGTCGAACTGCCTGGCGGCAAGATCGTCCAGTCGTTCGTCGCCAACGCCGAACGCCAGGGCACCCGGCCTACCTGGGACGACCAGGTCTACGTCTGGTGGGAAGACGACAGCGGCGTGGTACTGCGGTCATGAACATGCGCAAGCTCAAGCGAGCATTCAATCGAATAAAGCCCGAAGGTCGCCATGTGGTGATCGGGGTGCCATTCATCTGGCTGTTCCTGTTCTTCATGCTGCCGTTCTTCATCGTCCTGAAAATCAGCTTCGCTGAAGCGGACGTGGCGATTCCGCCGTACACCGAGATCTACAGCTACGTCGAAGACAAGGTGCAACTGGTGCTCAACCTGGCCAACTACGGCCTGTTGACCGAGGATGAACTGTATATCTCGGCGTACCTGGGCTCCTTGAAGATGGCCTTCGTCAGCACGCTGCTGTGCCTGCTGATCGGCTATCCAATGGCGTATGCCATTGCCAATGCGCGCAAGGAAACCCAGACGGTTCTGCTGTTGCTGATCATGATGCCGACCTGGACCGCGATCCTGATCCGCGTCTATGCGTGGATGGGCATTCTCAGCAACAACGGGCTGCTCAATGCCTTCCTGTTGTGGCTGGGGCTGATCGACCAGCCCCTGCAGATCCTCAACACCAACCTTGCGGTGTACATCGGCGTGGTCTATTCGTACCTGCCGTTCATGATCCTGCCGCTCTACGCCAACCTGGTCAAACACGACCAGAGCCTGCTCGAGGCGGCGTCGGACCTGGGGTCGAGCACCTTCAACAGCTTCTGGAAAATCACCGTGCCGCTGTCGAAGAACGGCATCATCGCCGGCTGCATGCTGGTGTTCATTCCGGTGGTGGGTGAGTTCGTCATTCCTGAGCTGCTGGGCGGCCCGGAAACCCTGATGATTGGTAAAGTGCTGTGGCAAGAGTTCTTCAACAACCGCGACTGGCCGGTGGCGTCCGCCCTGGCGGTGGTGATGCTGGCGATCCTGATCGTGCCGATCCTGCTCTTCAACCGTAGTCAGGCCAAAGAGATGGAGGGCAGGGCATGAAGCGTTTCAGTTTCTCCAAACTGATGTTGGTCGTGGGCTTGTTGTTCATCTACCTGCCCATGCTGATCCTGGTGATCTACTCGTTCAACGCCTCCAAGCTGGTAACGGTGTGGGGCGGCTGGTCGGTGAAGTGGTACGTCGGCCTGCTCGACAACAGCCAGCTGATGGGCTCGGTGATGCGCTCGCTGGAGATCGCCTGCTACACCGCGATCGCCGCCGTGGCACTGGGCACCCTGGCAGCCTTCGTGCTGACCCGGGTGACCCGCTTCAAGGGCCGTACCCTGTTCGGTGGCCTGGTCACCGCACCGCTGGTAATGCCTGAGGTGATCACCGGTCTGTCGCTGTTGCTGCTGTTCGTGGCCATGGCGCAGATGATCGGCTGGCCGCAGGAGCGTGGCATCGTCACCATCTGGATCGCTCACACCACCTTCTGCGCGGCTTATGTGGCGGTCGTGGTGTCGGCTCGCCTGCGTGAGCTGGACCTGTCCATCGAAGAAGCGGCCATGGACCTGGGCGCAAAACCGTGGAAGGTGTTCTTCCTGATCACCATCCCGATGATTGCGCCTTCGCTGGCGGCGGGCGGCATGATGTCCTTTGCCCTGTCGCTGGATGACCTGGTACTGGCCAGCTTCGTGTCGGGCCCGGGCTCGACCACCTTGCCGATGGAAGTCTTCTCTGCCGTGCGTCTGGGCGTGAAGCCGGAAATCAACGCGGTGGCCAGCCTGATCCTGCTCTCGGTGTCGCTGGTGACCTTCATGGTCTGGTACTTCAGCCGCCGTGCCGAAGAGCGTCGCCGTCGTGCGATCCAGCAAGCTATCGAAGAAAGCGCTGCCGACTCGTGGAAACAGCCGGACGTGCGTCGCGCGCCGGCGCCTGTTTCGGCGTGATCTGACGGGCCCCATCGCCGGCCTTGCCGGCGATGGGGCCCGCAGCGTTCAGTCCGGCCAATTCCAGGCCGGCTCATCCAGCATCCCCTGACCCGCCACCCGGGTCTGTCCCAGTTCCTTCTCCAGCACAATCGAGTTGCAGGTCGCATCCTGTTCCAGCGCGGCCACCAATCGCCGTGCGTGCGACACCACCCACACCTGGCAGTGCTCGGTGGCGCGAATGATCAAGCGTGCCAAGGCCGGCAGCAAATCCGGGTGCAGGCTGGTCTCCGGTTCGTTGAGCACCATCATGGTCGGCGCCCGAGGGCTGAGTAGCGCCGCTACCAGCAGCAGAAAGCGCAACGTCCCATCCGACAGTTCCGAGGCCGACAAGGGTCGCAGCAGGCCTTCCTGATGGAACTGCAAGTTGAACAGCCCGCCGGGCACGGCATCGATGGTCAGGTGCGAGCCGGGAAATGCATCGCTCAAGGTCGCCCACAATGCCTGCGCATCACCGATCTCGATGATGGTCTGTAGCGCTGCGGCCAGGTCGCGGCCGTCATGGTGCAGCACGGGGGTACGGGTGCCCAGTTGCGGACGACGCGCCGGTGCATCGCGGTCGGTACGAAAGTGATCGTAGAAGCGCCAGCCGCGAATCCGCTCGCGCAGGTGGACGACCTCCGGCGATGAGCGCAAGTTGCCGACCTGGTCATACAGGCTGTCGAAGTCGGGTGTGTGCTGGGCCAGCACGTCCCACTGGCGCCCATCGCGGGCACGGATCATGGCGCCCTGGCGATCCACCAGGAGGCTGGCCGGGCGGTACACCGGCCCGGCCCAGATGCATTCACGCTTGATCTGCGGGTCGAGGGTAAAGCGCGAAGCAATGGGTGTGTGCTGCCCTGGCAGCATGAAGTGGCCACTGGAGGCAGGCAGGCCCAGGCCGATGGCATAGCCGAAGTCCTCGCTGGCAAAGCCCAGGCGCAGGCGCTTGACGTCCTGGCGTGGGCCGCCTTCAACGGCCACCTCGCCACGGCTCATGCGCCGGCTGATGCGCTCGGGGCCGGCCCAGAACGTCGACTCCAGGCCACCTTCGCCGGCCAGTGCATTGACCACACCGCCCTGGGCGGTTTCAGCCAGCAGGCGCAGGGCCTTGTACAGGTTGGATTTGCCGCTGCCGTTGGGCCCGGTGATCACGTTCAGGCGCGCCAGCGGCAGCACCAAGTGGTTGATCGAACGGTAGTTGGCGACAGCCAGAGTAGTGAGCATCAAGGCATCCTTGCGCAAGCGGTGAGCCGCCAGTATCGCCCATTCTAAAAGCTTGAATGAATTGCGTTTGTCGCGAGCGGCAGAGGGAACCCTGATCTACGCTAACACTCGCATCTCTATATCGAATTGGCACATGCAAGGAGCCTGCATGACGGTGTTGCGTCCTGTATTGATCGTCAGCCTGGGAACATTGCTCGTGCTGGGTGGATGCGGTGAGAAAAAAGCCGCTGAAGCCGAAATGCCCAGAGTCGGCGTTCAGCGTGTAGAACCCGGTGATTTCGCTGCTTCCGTGACCCTGACCGGCGACATTCAGGCGCGGGTGCAAACCGATCTCTCTTTCCGCGTGGGCGGCAAGATCATCTCCCGTAGCGTTGATGTGGGCGATCATGTCAAAGCCAATCAGGTACTGGCCCGGCTCGATCCCAAAGACCTGCAGGCCAACGTCGACTCGGCCAAGGCCGAAGTGTTCGCCGCGCAGGCGCGGGTGACGCAAGCGAGCGCCGCGTTTGTCCGTCAGCAAAAGCTATTGCCCAAGGGGTATACCAGCCAGAGCGAGTACGACTCGGCCCAGGCCCAATTGCTCAGCAACCAGAGTGCCCTGAAGGCGGCCCAGGCGCAGTTGGCCAATGCCCGCGAACAACTGAGCTACACCGCCCTTGTAGCCGAAGCAGATGGAGTCATTACGGATCGCCAGGCTGAAGTGGGCCAGGTGGTGCAGGCCACGGTGCCGATCTTCGGCCTGGCCCGCGATGGCGACCGCGATGCGGTGTTCAACGTCTATGAAGCCTTGTTGTTGGCGCCGGCTACCGACCTCCCGATTACCGTGAGCCTGGTCGACAACCCGAAAATCCAGGCCCAGGGCCATGTGCGTGAAGTCACCCCGACGGTCTCGTCGCAAAGCGGTACGGTGCAAGTGAAGGTGGCGCTGCAAAATGTGCCGGCGGGCATGGAGCTGGGTTCGCCGGTTACCGCCACCGGCAACGTCCAGGGCAAGCCAAGCATCGAACTACCCTGGTCGGCCTTGACCAAGGATCTGCATGAGCCTGCCGTCTGGCTGGTGGGTGAGGGCAACAAGGTCAGCCTGAAAAAGGTCAAGGTTGTGCGTTATCTCACGGGCAAGATTGTGGTGGGTGAAGGCCTCAAGGAAGGTGAAACCGTGGTTGTGGCAGGAGGTCAGTTGCTCAACCCAGGCATGGAGGTGGAGATCGCACCGCTCAAGGACATCGGGGTGGTGAAATGAAAGTCATGACCCTTGCTGTAGGCGGTGTTGTGCTGTTGCTCGCTGGCTGTGGCAAAGAAGCCGCCGCCCCTGAGCCGGTGCGGCCGGTGCTGTCGATGATTGTTCAGCCTCAGGTGCAGGCAAGCCTGGGGCGTTTTGCCGGCACCATCCAGGCGCGCTATGAAAGCACCCTGGGCTTTCGCGTAGGCGGCCGCATTGCTCGACGCTGGGTGGATGTCGGCAGTCAGGTCAAGCCGGGTGACGTGCTCGCCAGCCTCGACCCCACCGATCAACGTAACCAATTGCGAGCAGCCGAAGGCGACCTGGCCAAGGTGCAGGCCCTGTGGATAAACGCCCAGGCCAATGCCCGCCGCCAGCAACAGTTGTTCGACCGGGGCGTGGGTGCGCAGGCACAGCTGGACATTGCCCAGACCGACCTGAAAACCACCGGGGCTTCGCTGCAGCAAGCCCAGGCCGCTGTGGTTCAGGCCCGCGACCAGCTCAGCTACAGCGAGCTGCGCGCCGATCATGCTGCCGTCGTCACCAACTGGCAGGCCGAGGCCGGGCAGACCGTCAGTGCCGGTCAGGCGGTGGTCACGCTGGCGCGACCGGAAATCAAGGAAGCGGTCATCGACCTGCCCACCTACCTGGCCGAGCAGTTGACCCCTGATCTGAAATTCGTGGTGGCCTCGCAGCTGGCCCCGAGCATCAACACCAATGCCACCCTGCGTGAGCTTGAGCCCCAGGCTGACGCCGCCACCCGTACCCGGCGCGCTCGCCTTACCCTGGTCAATACACCAATCGCTTTCCACCTGGGCACCTCGATCAGCGTCACCTTGACCTCTGTCGTATCGCCACGCAGCGAGCTGCCGGCATCGGCCCTGCTGGAAAGCGATGGGCAGACCCGCGTATGGATAGTCGATCCGCAGCAAAAAACCGTGTCCACCCGTGAGGTGAAGTTGCTTGAACGCACGCCGGGCACCGTGGTGCTGGCCTCCGGCGTGCAAGCCGGGGAACGGGTGGTGACCGCAGGCGTGAACAGTCTTAAACCGGGCCAGAAGGTCATCGTCGACGAGGAAGACGCGCAATGAAAGGAAGCTTCAACCTCTCGGAATGGGCGCTGAAGCACCAATCCTTTGTCTGGTACCTGATGTTCGTCGGCTTGCTGATGGGCGTGTTCTCGTACATGAACCTGGGGCGTGAAGAAGACCCCTCGTTCACCATCAAGACCATGGTTATCCAGACCCGCTGGCCGGGCGCGACCCAAGACGAAACCCTCTACCAGGTCACCGACCGCATCGAGAAAAAGCTCGAGGAGCTGGATTCACTCGATTATGTGAAGAGCTACACCCGCCCGGGTGAATCGACGGTCTACGTCAACTTGCGCGACACCACCAAGGCCGAGGACATTCCGCAGATCTGGTACCAGGTGCGCAAGAAGATCCAGGACATCCGCGGCCAGTTCCCCCAGGGTATCCAGGGGCCGGCGTTCAACGACGAATTCGGTGATGTATTCGGCTCGATCTATGCCTTTACTGCCGATGGCCTGACCATGCGTCAGTTGCGTGACTACGTCGAGCAGGTGCGCGCCGAGATCCGCGAGGTGCCCAACCTGGGCAAGGTCGAGATGATCGGCACCCAGGACGAAGTGCTCTACCTGAACTTCTCCACGCGCAAACTGGCCTCCTTCGGTATCGACCAGCGCCAGGTGCTGCAGGCCCTGCAGGCGCAGAACGCGGTAACCCCGGCCGGGGTCATCGAAGCGGGGCCCGAGCGGATTTCGGTGCGAACCACTGGCCAGTTCGCTTCCGAGAAAGACCTTGAGACGGTCAACCTGAGGATCAATGACCGCTTCTTCCGCCTGGCGGACATTGCCGAGATCGAGCGTGGTTATGTCGATCCACCGGCGCCGATGTTCCGCTTCGACGGCCAGCCCGCCATCGGCCTTGCCATCGGCATGAAAGCCGGCGGCAACATTCAGGTCTTCGGTGCCACCCTGCATAAGAAAATGCAAAGCGTCACCGCCGAATTGCCGGTGGGCGTTGGCGTGCACACGGTGTCTGACCAGGCGGTCGTGGTCGAAGAGGCCGTGGGCGGGTTTACCAGTGCGCTGTTCGAGGCGGTCATCATCGTACTGGTGGTGAGTTTCATCAGCCTTGGGGTACGCGCCGGGCTTGTAGTGGCCTGTTCCATTCCGCTGGTGCTGGCCATGGTGTTCATCTTCATGGAGTACAGCGGCATCACCATGCAGCGGATCTCGCTGGGTGCCTTGATCATTGCCCTGGGCTTGCTGGTGGACGATGCGATGATCACCGTGGAGGTGATGGTCACGCGCCTGGAGATGGGCGAGACCAAGGAGCAGGCGGCGACCTTCGCCTACACCTCGACCGCCTTCCCGATGCTCACCGGCACGCTGGTGACGGTGGCGGGCTTTGTCCCGATCGGCCTGAACGGCAGCTCCGCAGGCGAGTACACCTACACCCTGTTTGCGGTGATCGCCGCTGCGTTGCTGGTGTCCTGGGTGGTGGCGGTGCTGTTTGCCCCGGTACTGGGCGTGCACATCCTCAGCACCAAGGTGAAGCCGCATAGCGAGGAGCCCGGCCGGGTCGGCAAGGCGTTTGAAGGCAGCCTGTTGTGGTGCATGCGCAATCGCTGGCTGACCATCATCGGTACGGTGCTGCTGTTTGTGCTGGCGGTGTTCTGCATGCGCTTCGTGCAGAACCAGTTCTTCCCGGCGTCTGACCGTCCGGAGATCCTCGTCGACCTCAACCTGCCGCAGAACGCTTCGATCGAAGAAACCCGCAAGGCGGTCGACAAGCTCGAAGCGACGCTCAAAGGCGACCCCGACATCGTGCGCTGGAGTACCTACATCGGCCAGGGCGCGATTCGTTTCTACCTGCCTCTGGACCAACAACTGCAGAACCCGTACTACGCCCAGTTGGTGATCGTCAGCAAGGGCTTCAAAGAGCGCGAAGGGTTGATGACGCGGTTGAAAGACCGCCTGCGTGAAGACTTCGTGGGCATTGGCACCAACGTCCAGTCGCTGGAGATGGGCCCGCCGGTGGGGCGGCCGATACAGTACCGGGTCAGTGGCAAGGAGATCGATGAAGTACGCAAGCACGCCATTGCCCTGGCGTCGCTGCTTGATCGCAACGACCACATCGGCGAGATGATTTACGACTGGAACGAGCCGGGCAAGGTGCTGCGGGTCGAGATCGCTCAGGACAAGGCTCGCCAGCTCGGGCTGTCGTCCGAGGATGTCGCCCAGGTGATGAACAGCATCGTCACCGGCGCACCCATTACCGAGGTCAACGACAACATCTACCTGATCGACGTGGTAGCCCGTGCCGAAGACTCCGAACGGGGTTCGCCGCAGACCCTGCAGAACCTGCAGATCGTCACCCCCAACGGCACCTCGATCCCGTTGCTGGCGTTCGCCACTGTGCGCTACGAGCTGGAGCAACCGCTGGTGTGGCGCCGCGACCGCAAACCGACCATCACCATCAAGGCCTCGGTGCGCGGTGACATCCAGCCGACGGACCTGGTGGCCGAGCTCAAGCCGCAGATCGACGACTTCGCCAGCAAGCTGCCGGTGGGCTACTACGTGGAAACCGGCGGTACGGTGGAAGAAAGCGGCAAGGCCCAGGGCCCGATCGCCAAAGTCATCCCGCTGATGCTGTTCTTGATGGGCACCTTCCTGATGATCCAGCTGCAGAGCGTGCAGAAGCTGTTCCTGGTGGTCAGCGTGGCGCCGCTGGGGTTGATCGGGGTGGTGCTGGCGCTGGTGCCGACGGGCACGCCCATGGGCTTTGTGGCGATCCTCGGGATTCTCGCGCTGATCGGCATCATCATCCGCAACTCGGTGATCCTCGTGACCCAGATCGACGAGTACGAGGCCCAGGGATTCTCGCCCTGGGCGGCGGTGCTCCAGGCCACCAACCACCGTCGTCGGCCGATCCTGCTGACGGCCGCGGCGGCGAGCCTGGGGATGATCCCGATTGCCCGGGAAGTGTTCTGGGGGCCGATGGCCTACGCCATGATCGGCGGGATCATCGTTGCGACCTTGCTGACCCTGCTGTTCCTGCCGGCGCTGTATGTGGCCTGGTACAAGATCCGCGAGCCGCAGCAGGCTTGAGGATCCGATCGCGGGGCAAGCCCGCTCCTACGGTAGGAGCGGGCTTGCCCCGCGATGTTTCTAGCGCTTGTTCAAACCCTTGGCCAAGCGATCCCCGCCCAGCTGGATCAATGCCACCAACGCCACCAGCATGACGATCACGGTCAGCATGATCTGGCTGTCGAAACGCTGGTACCCATAGCGGTAGGCGATGTCGCCCAACCCACCCGCACCAATGGCGCCGGCCATGGCCGAGGAGTTGATCATGGTCACCAGGGTAATGGTGAAACCGCCGACGATACCCGGCAGGGCCTCGGGCAGCAGTACGTGCCAGACGATGTGCCAGCGTCGGCAGCCCATGGCTTGCGCCGCTTCGATCAGGCCGTGATCGACCTCGCGCAGGCTGACTTCGGCGATGCGGGCAAAGAACGGGGTGGCCGCGATGGTCAGCGGTACCACCGCCGCCCAGACGCCATAGGTGGTGCCCACGATCAGGCGGGTGAAGGGGATCAGCGCGACCATCAGGATCAAGAACGGAATCGAGCGGAACAAATTGACGAACGCGCCCAGTACCCGGTTCAAGGTGGGCGCTTCAAAAATCCCCCCCTTGCCGCTGGTGACCAAAATCACCGCCAGCGGTATGCCGGCCAGCAGGGCGATCAGCGATGACACGCCTACCATCAGCAGGGTGTCGAGCACGCCCTGGATCAGTCGTTCAGTCCACATAGCCCAATACCTCCACCTGCGTGGCCCATGCGCGGGCGCGTTCGATAACCTGTTCATGGCTGTGCGGCGAGTTCGCCACCGACACCACCAATTGCCCGAGCGGCCGGCCCTGGATGGGTTCGATCCCGCCTTGCAGCAGGCTGATGCGGCCGCCCAGGTGATTGAACAGCGTGGATAACTCCGGCGCCTGGCGTTCGCTGCCGCTGACCTTGAGGTTCAGCACCAGCGCCGACTCAGCATTGCTGGCCTGCGCCTGCAGGCGCGATTGCAGAGTCGCTGGCAACGCTGGCTGCAAGGGCGCGAGCAGGGTCTTGCTGACCTCATGCTGCGGATTGCCAAACACCTGCCACACCGCCCCCTGTTCAACGATGCGCCCGCGTTCGAGCACCACCACCCGCTGGCAGATGTCGCGGATCACCGCCATCTCGTGGGTAATCAGGACGATGGTCAGCCCCAGGCGCTGGTTGATGTCGCGCAGCAGCTCAAGGATCGACGCCGTGGTTTCCGGGTCGAGCGCCGAGGTGGCTTCATCGCACAGGAGAATATCCGGGTCATGCACCAGAGCCCGGGCAATCCCTACCCGCTGCTTCTGCCCGCCGGACAACTGCGCCGGATACACCTGATGCTTTTCTTCAAGGCCGACCAACGCCAGCAGCTCGGCTACCTTGCGCTGGCGCTCGGCTTTTGCGACGCCAGCGACCTTGAGCGGCAGCTCGACGTTCTGCCACACCGTCTTGGCCGACATCAGGTTGAAGTGCTGGAAGATCATGCCGATGCGCCGACGCAGGCGCACCAGGCGGTCTTCATCAAATTCGCCGATATCCACCTGGTCGATCAGCACCCGTCCGGCACTGGGTTGTTCAAGCCGGTTGATGGTGCGGATCAGCGAAGACTTGCCCGCGCCGCTGCGGCCGATGATGCCGGAGATTTCGCCGCGCTGGATGTTCAGGTCAATGCCTTCCAGCGCCGGGGCAGATTGACCGGGGTAGGTCTTGCCCAGGCCGAGAAAGCGCACGTGGGCGTTGCCCAGCTCCGGGCGCAAGGCCCGTTGCTGGGCGCTTTGCAGCGGCTCGAAAGTTTGCCGCTGCGGTGCAAGCGGGGCGGTGGCAGCGCTCATCTCAGCTCTCCCAGCCGGGTTGGTAGAGCTTGCCGTGGGCCTTTTCCAGCGCAGCGCGCACTGCCGGCGAGTGCTGGTAGATGTCGATGAACTTGGCCAGGCGCGGATCATTCTTGGTTTGCGGGCGGATCACGAACTGGATCACGTATTCCTTGTGGTCCAGGCCGTCGAACAGCAGCGCAGACGTGGCATCGAAGGTCTTGGCCAGGCGGATGTAGGCCGGGTAACCCTGGACCAGATCGGCATCGTCGTAGGCGCGCACCAGTTGCACCGCTTCAACCTGGAGGATCTTCAACTGCTTGGGGTTGGCGATGATGTCTTCTTCGGTGGCCTTGTAGCCGACGCCCGGCTTGAGGGTGATCAAGCCAGCCTTGGCCAGCAGCTGCAGGCCGCGGCCGCTGTTGATCGGGTCGTTGGCGATGGCCACGCTGGCACCCTGGGGCAACGCGTCGAAGCTTGGGTACTTTTTCGAGTAGAGGCCGACATTGTTGATGATCCCGGGCGCGTAGGGCACCAGGTCAAAACCGGCGGCGGCCTTGGCGTTTTCCAGGAAGGGGATGTGCTGGAAGTAGTTCACGTCGATGTCGCCACTGGCCAGGCTGACGTTCGGCGCGATCCAGTCGCTGAACTCGATCAGCTCCACTTTCAGCCCCTGCTTTTTCGCCTCATCGACGGCGGCTTCCAGCGGGATGGAGAAGGCGGCCGTGGTGCCGACTTTCAAGGGTGCATCGGCGGCCTGCGCGGTGCTGAACAGGCCAAGGGTCAGGGCCAGTGCCGCGACGGGGCGGGCAAGGAAGGTCTTAAGCATGCTGTGGCGCTCCGGTCGGGGTGGTGTGGCGGTAGCTGGCACCGGGATGGTCGGCGGGCAGGTGGGGCTGTTGGCTGGCGAAGAGTTTTTCGCGCAGGCTGCCGGGTTCGTACGCAGTCTTGTAGGCGCCGCGACGTTGCAGTTCGGGGATCACCAGGTCGATGAAGTCGACGTAGCTCTCCGGGGTGACCGTGCGGGTCAGGTTGAAGCCGTCCAGGCCGGTTTCGGCGATCCAGCTTTCCAGTGCGTCGGCCACCTGAGTCGGCGAGCCCACCAGGGTGATGTAGCGTCCGCCCAGGGCGTGCTGGTCGAGCAGCTTGCGGCGGGTCCAGTCGTTGTTCTGCAGCGCTTTGGTCGCCGACTGGATCGCGTTGCTTTTGACGTACTGGATCGGCTCGTCCAGCTCATAGGCGGAAAAGTCGATGCCGGTGGAGCTGGAAAAGTGCGCGACACCGGCCTCGGGGCTGGCGTAGCGCAGGTACTCGGCATGCTTGGCCCAGGCTTGCTCCTCGGTGCGGGCGACGATCACGGTCAGACCCATGAACACCTTGATCGCGTGCGGATCACGCCCGGCCGCCACGGCGGCAGCACGCACCTTGTCGACCTGGGCGCGGGTCGCTTCCTTGGTCTGGCCGCTGATGAACACGCACTCGGCATGGTTGCCGGCAAAGCCCAGGCCGCGCTCGGAGCTGCCGGCCTGGAACAGCACCGGGGTGCGTTGTGGCGACGGCTCGCACAGGTGATAACCCTCGACACGGTAGAACTCGCCCTGGTGCTGCACCTTGTGCACTTTGTCGGGCCGGGCGTAGACCCGTTGCGGCCGGTCGTTGACCACGGCGCCGTCTTCCCAGCTGCCTTCGAGCAGTTTGTACAGCACCTGCATGTACTCATCGGCCTGGTCGTAGCGGCGGTCGTGTTCGGCCTGTTGCTCCAGGCCCATGGCGCGGGCGGCGCTGTCCAGGTAGCCGGTGACGATGTTCCAGCCCACCCGGCCGCGGCTCAGGTGGTCGAGGGTCGAGAGCTTGCGGGCGAACAGGTAGGGCGCCTCGTAGGTCAGGTTGGCGGTCAGGCCGAAGCCCAGGTGCCGGGTCACGGCGGCCATGGCCGAGACCAGCAGCAGCGGGTCGTTGACCGGCAGCTGGATCGACTCCTTGAGCGGCACCTCCACCCCGTTCTGGTAAACGTCGTAGACCCCGACGATGTCGGCGATGAACAGCCCGTCGAACAGGCCGCGTTCAAGCAACTGGGCAAGCTCGGTCCAGTATTCGAGGGTCTTGTACTGGGTCGAGGTGTCCCGTGGATGGGTCCACAGGCCATGGTTGATGTGCCCGATGCAGTTCATGTTGAAGGCATTGAGCAGGATCTTTTTCTTCGCCATCAGATGGTCCCCCGCAGCGGTGGGTTTTCATCGTTGAGGTAGTAGTTGCCGATGGCGTGGTACTTCCAGCGCACCGGGTCGTGCAGGGTATGCACCCGGGCGTTGCGCCAGTGACGGTCCAGGCCGTGCTCGGCGAGGGTGGCCTGGCTGCCGGCAAGCTCGAACAGGGTGCTGCCGGCGGCCAGGGAAATGTCGGTGCTGATTGCCCGGGCTTCGGCCACGGCGATGGAGGCGGCGGCCACGGTGCTGGCGTTGGGTTCGGCCTGGGCCCGGTCGAGGAATTCGCCGGCGCGTTCGAGCAATGCCTCGGCAGCGTGCAGGCGGATCGCCAGGTGACCGAACGACTTCAGCGTCAGCGGGTCTTCGCTGGCCTTGTCGATGCCGGAGTCGATCCAGGGCCGGGTACGGGTGCGCACGAACTGCAGGGCATCCTCGTAGGCGGCGCGGGCGATACCCGTGTCGATGGCCGCATGAAGGATCTGCGCCAGCGGGCCCACCGGGGTCGGACGCTCGAAGGCACTCTGGAAGGGCACCACATCGTCGGCGGCCACCCGGACATTGTCGAACACCACCGAACCGCTGCCGGTGGTGCGCTGGCCGAAGCCGCTCCAGTCGTCGATGACCTTGAGCCCGGCACTGTCGGCCGGCACGAACACCAGCTGTTGCACGCCGTGCTCGTCGACCACCGAGGTGGGGATGCGCTGGGCGTAGAGCGCGCCCGTGGCGTAGAACTTGCGCCCGTTGATGCGGTAGGCGTCGCCGTCACGGCTCAGGGCGGTGGTGCGGTCGTGGGCTGTCTTGGTGCCCAGTTCGGCCAGGGCATTGCCAAAGCGTTTGCCCGCCAGTACCTCGGCATACAGGCGCTGCTGTTGCGCGGTGCTGCCGTTCACCCGCAGCACTTCCAGGGCATAGAAATGGTTCTGCGGGATCTGCCCCAGCGAGGCATCGGCCTGGGCGATACGGGCGATCACCTTGGCCAGGGTGACGTTGGAGACACCGGCGCCGCCAAAGGCCTTGGGAACGCTGATAGCCCACAGGCCGGAGCGGGAAAACAGGGCCAGTTCAGGGTGCGGCAAGCGCCGTTCGCGGTCGCGCAGGATGCTGTCGCGGCGCAGTTCGCCGGCCAGGTGTTCGGCAATTTCCAACGCCTGGGCGTCAGTGTGGATCACCGCGACGTTTTCGTGCGGTTGGGGGAGAAGGCTCATAACAGGGCTCCAGTGGTCTGGTCAGATCCAGGCGTGCCGGGCAGGCAAGGTACCGTTGAGGTGATAGGCGCCGACGGCGTGGTATTTCCAGCGCACCGGGTCGTGGAGGGTGTGAACGCGGGCGTTGCGCCAGTGCCGGTCGAGGTTGAACTCGGCGAGGGTGGCGCGACTGCCGGCCAGCTCGAACAGCTTCTCGCTGGCCTGCAGGGCGATCTCGGTGGTCAGCACCTTGGCCTCGGCCACGGCAATCGAGGCACGGGCGGCGGAGGCGGCGTCCACCGGGCCTGCGTCGACTTCATCGAGGGTCCGTGCCGCCTTGTTCAACAGGGCCTGGGCGGCGTGCAGTTCAAGCTGCAGGCGACCGATGTCGGCGATCACGTAGAGATCGTCGCTGGCGCGCTCGACCTTGGCGTCGATCCAGGGCCGGGCCCGCTCGCGGACAAAAGCAATGGCATCGGCCACGGCCGCTTCGGCAATGCCGGCGTCGATGGCGGCCTGGATCAGTTGCGAGACGGCACCCTGGATGTTCGGCACCTCGCTCTGGCGCCAGATGTCCACGATCAGGTCATTGTCGACCTGCACCTGATCCAGCAGCACGGTGCCGCTGGCGGTGGTGCGCTGGCCGAAACCGGACCAGTCATCGACGATGCGCAGCCCCGGGGTGCCGCGGCGAACGAAGGCCATCACCGGACGGCCTTCGTCGTTGAGTGCCTTGACCGCTACCCAGTGGGCGAACAGGGCGCCGGTGGAATAGAACTTTTGCCCGTCGATCACCGAGTGATCGCCTTTGCGGGTGATCCGCGCCTTGAGTTCCAGGGTGTTCTTGCTGCCGCGCTCGGGGCCGGCGTTACCGATGCGCCAGCCGTCGAGCACCGACTTGAACAGCAGGTCTTTCTGCCGTTCGCTGGCGGCGCCTTTGAGCAGTTGCAGAATGCCGAACTGGTTTTGTGGAATCTGCCCCAGCGCCGGGTCGGCGGCGCTGATGATGCGGAACACCTCGGCAAGGGTGACGAACGAAACCTGTGCTCCGCCGTGGCTACGGGGAATGGAGATACTGCCCAGGCCACTGCGGGTGAACTGCTCGATTTCTGCCCAGGGCAGCTTGCGTTGCTGGTCGCGGCGGGCAGCCTGGCTGCGGGCGGTTTCGGCCAGCTCATGGGCGGCCTGCAGGGCCTGGGCGTCATTGCTCAGCACGTTGGCTGGCAACAGCAAGGGTGCGCTGTCCAGATCACTGTGGACTTGTGTGTTTGCCAGACTGGACATCAGTACTGCTCCTTGGCTGCACTCAATGCCCTGGCGTTACGCACTGGGGTGATTGTGTTCCTGACCATACCTACCTCACGTATTGAGAAGGTCGACGCGAGGGCGCCGACGAAAAATGCGCTGGTCCGGTGGTCCGGTGCATATACCCTAATCGTGTATAAAAATTAAATAAACTAACTTATAGGAATATACATAGAAGTGTTGCTACCGCCCGGGCCAGAGCGGCGGGCGGTCACAACGAGGGGGAAGGGGAGGGATCAGTACCCGGTGTTCTGGGTGCCGAGGAACTTGCCGAGGAACTGACGGGTGCGCTCTTCACGGGGGTGGGCGAACAGCGACTTGGCGTCACCCTGTTCGACGATCACGCCCTTGTCGAAAAAGATCACCCGGTTGGCGACATCGCGGGCGAAGCTCATTTCGTGGGTGACGATGATCATGGTGCGGTTTTCTTCGGCAAGGCCGCGGATGGTGGCCAGCACTTCACCGACCAGCTCGGGGTCCAGTGCCGAGGTGGGCTCGTCGAACAGGATGACCTCGGGCTCCATGGCCAGGGCCCTGGCAATGGCCACGCGTTGTTGCTGGCCACCCGAAAGCTTGCGGGGGTAGGCGTCTTCCTTGCCGGCAAGGCCCACCTTGGCCAGCAGTTTCCGGCCCAGGGTCACTGCCTGCTCGTGGGGCGTCTTCTTGACCACCAGCGGGCCTTCGATGACGTTCTCCAGCGCCGTGCGGTGAGGGAACAGGTTGAAGTTCTGGAACACGAAGCCGACCTGCTGGCGCAGCTTGCGGATCAGTCCTTGCTGCTGGCTGAGCGGGCGGTTGGCATCGATTTGTACATCGCCGACCTGAATGCGGCCGCTGCTGGGCGTTTCCAGCAGGTTCAGGCAGCGCAGGAAGGTGGTCTTGCCAGAGCCGCTGGGGCCGATGATGGCGATTACTTCGCCGGCCTCTACCTTCAGGCTGATGTCGTTCAGCACGGTCTGGCCGTTGAACTGCTTGCTCAGTCGGTCTACCACGATCATGCCTCAGGACTCCTGGTCGTGTCGGTTGACCCGCGCTTCAAGGCGGTTCTGAAAGTGGGCGAGAACGCTGGCCAGCACCCAGTAGATCAGGGCGGCAGCAAGGTACATGGTGAAGATTTCAAAGGTGCGGGCGGTGATGAGTTGCGCCTGGCGGAACAGCTCCGGTACCTGGATGGTGGCGGCCAGGGCCGTGTCCTTGACCAGCGAAATGAAGCTGTTGCCAAGCGGCGGCAAAGCAGTGCGTGCTGCCTGGGGCAGGATCGCCCGGCGCATCGCCTGGCCACGGGTCATGCCGATACTGGCGGCGGCCTCCCACTGGCCACGGTCGATGGAGCCGATGGCGGCACGCAGGATTTCACAGGCGTAGGCGGCCATGTTCAGCGAGAAACCGATCAGCGCTGCCGGTAACGGGTCCAGCTCAAGCCCCAGCTGCGGCAGGCCGTAGTAGATCATGAACAGCTGCACCAGCAGCGGCGTGCCGCGAAAGAACGACACATACACCCGTGCGGTCCAGCTCAGCAGCTTGAACGACGACAAGCGCATCAGCGCCAGGCCAAAGCCCAGTAACAGGCCGAAGAACATTCCGCCCAGGCTGAGGATGACGGTGTAGTACGCGCCCTTGAGCAGAAAGGGCACGCTGTCGAGGGCAAGCTGCAGGCTGTCTTCGATCATTTAGTCACGTCGGCGCCAAAGTATTTCTCGGACAACTTGGCCAGGGTGCCGTCGGCGCGCAGTTTGTCCAACGCCTTGTTGATGGCGTCGAGCAGTTCGGGCTCGCCCTTGCGCAGGGCAATGCCGGACTCCAGGCGCGAGAAGGCGTCACCTGCCACGGCGGTGTCCTGGGCTTTTTTCGCGTATTCCAGTGCGGCCAGGCGGTCGATCAGGATGGCATCGATACGGCCGACGCGCAGGTCCTGGAACTTGCTTGGGTCATCATCGTAGGTGCGCACTACCGCGTCCGGTACCGCCGATTTCACCCACTGTTCGTAGTTGGTGCCCAGGCCCACACCGACCTTCTTGCCGGCCAGATCGGCGGCAGATTTGATCGTGCCTTCGTTCTTTTTCAGGGTCAGCGCCTGAATACCGGAAACGGTATAGGGCTCGGAGAAGTCGTACTTTTTCTTGCGCTCTTCAGAGATGGTCACCTGGTTGACCACCACGTCCAGGCGCTTGGATTCAAGGGCGGCGAGGATGCCGTCCCATTTGGTCGGTTGCAGCTTGGCCTTGACCCCCAGTTCCTTGGCCAGGGCTTCGGACAGCTCCACCTCGAAGCCGGCCAGCTTGCCGTCGGCATCGACGAAGCTGAAGGGTGGGTAGGTGCCTTCCAGGCCCACGCTGATCACACCCTTGTCCTTGATGGTCTTCAACTGCTCGCCGGCAATGGCCTGGCCGAGCAGGGTGGCGCCCAGCACCAAGGCAACACCTGCATTGAAAAGCTGTTTACCGATTACTGTCATGACGAAGCCCCAATGTTGTTGTGTAGTGGGTGACGACAATAGGGTGAAGCTATATAGGCTTAAAAATAATATAAATTTATTTTCTTATATTATTTGCTGATAAGCCGCTCAGCTGTTCCAGACCTCAGGGTAGGCGAATAATGCCGGGGCCCCACCGGTATGTAGGAAAATCAGCGGGCCATCGTCGAAACGCTGGCGGGCGATGCCATCGAGCAACCCGGCCATGGCCTTGCCGGTGTACACCGGGTCCAGCAACAGGCCTTCATGGCTTGCGAGCAGGCGAATGGCGGCCAGGGTACCGGCGTTCGGCTCGCCGTAGCGGGGGGCGAAATACTCGTCCCAGAGTTCGACGTTGAAGCTGCCGGGCAACTGCACACCGAGCAGTTCGGCCGTGCGTTCGGCCAGGCCCTGGACCTTGGGGCGCTGATCTTCATCGCTGCGCGACACGGTCACCCCAATCACCGGCAGTTGCGGCATGACCTCAGCCAGGGCCAGGCCGAGGCCGCTGTGGGTGCCGGCGCTGCCGGAGGCCAGGACCACACCGGCAAACTGTTTGCCGGTCTGTTCGATCTGGCTCGCCAGCTCGAGGCCCGCGCGTACATAGCCCAGCGCACCCAGGGCGTTGGAGCCACCGATAGGCACTATGTAAGGTTTGCGGCCGCTGGCGTGCAGGCGCACCGCAAGGGCCTGGAGTTGATCGTCGGCATTGTCCAGGTTGTCGACCCGTTCGACCTTGGCATCGAACAGGTCGAGCAGCAGGCGGTTGCCATTGTGCTGGTAATTGAGCGAGTCGGTGCCGATGGGGTTTTCCAGCAGCGCCACGCAGCCCAGGCCCAGGCGCGCGGCCAGGGCGGCAGTCTGGCGCACATGGTTGGACTGGATCGCACCGGCAGTCACCAGGGTGTCGGCGCCCTTGCTCAAGGCGTCGGCGGCCAGGTATTCGAGCTTGCGCAGCTTGTTGCCGCCCAGGGCCAGGGGGGTGCAGTCATCGCGCTTGATGTAGATATCACGGCCCAGCCAGGCCGAAAGGCGGTCCAGCTTTTCCAGCGCGGTGGGCGCGCCTAGCAGGTCCAGACGATTGAAGCGTTCGAGCTGTCGTTCGATCATGGCGACACATCTGCGTGGGAAAATTCGACTATAGGCAGCCCCACGCCCAGGGGCAACTCCAGGGCTTATGCCGGCTTTATCGCGATCTGGAATAAAGGGTTATTTTTTCCCGCTTGGCGATTTGCCGTAAAGTGACCGCCTATCAGGCGGCCTCCCAATCCAGCAACCGCCGCCGTGGCAGGAGACGTAACCGTGAGCGAAAACGCGCAAACAGGGCATTGGCAATTGCAGGGCATCGTCGCCGGCTTGCGTACCGCCCGGGACAAATGGCGCAGCAGCAATGGTCGAAGCAGTGGCGAGCAAGGTGGCCGTGAGCTGCCTTCGCGTGAAGCCATGCGCCACATCCTCGAGCAACTGTGCGGGGCGCTGTTTCCGATGCGCCTGGGGCCGGTGGACTTGCGCGAGGAAAGTGAAGATTTCTATGTCGGGCACACCCTCGATTCGGCCCTGACCGCCTTGCTCGCCCAGGCGCGCCTGGAGCTTCGCTATGTGGCCCGTCACGGCAAGTGCAACATGGCGGATGTCGACGCCAAGGCCCTGAGCGTCATCCAGGGCTTTGCTGCGGCATTGCCGGGCCTGCGCAGCATCCTCGACACCGATGTGCTGGCAGCCTTCCACGGCGACCCGGCGGCGCGCAGTGTCGATGAAGTGTTGCTGTGCTACCCGGGAATCCTTGCGGTCATCCATCACCGCCTGGCCCACCACCTGTACCGCGCAGGCCTGCCGTTGCTGGCGCGGATCAGTTCGGAACTGGCGCATTCGGCCACCGGTATCGACATCCACCCGGGTGCGCAGATCGGCCAGAGCTTCTTCATCGACCACGGTACCGGTGTAGTGATCGGCGAGACGGCGATCATCGGTGAGCGGGTGCGTATCTACCAGGCCGTTACCCTGGGCGCCAAGCGCTTCCCGGCAGACGAAGATGGCCAGCTACAGAAGGGCCATCCGCGCCACCCGATCGTCGAGGACGACGTGGTGATTTATGCCGGCGCCACTATTCTGGGACGTATCACCATTGGCAAGGGTTCGACCATCGGCGGCAACGTCTGGCTGACCCGCAGCGTGGCGGCTGGCAGCAACCTGACCCAGGCCAATCTGCAGCACGATGACGGGACCCAGAAGTAGCCGAAACCAGGCTTGGCTTGCGGCATCGGGTCGCATTGCGGACCCCATCCATGTTTAACTTGAACGCTTGTTCAAGTTAAAACGGTGGTCCGCTGCCGGCGTTCAACAGGAGGAAACCCTTTGCTGAACCCGTTCAATCCAAGCCTTTTCCCTCATTTCGAGGTGCGCATTAAATGAGTGCACCGAGTTCCCTTCCCAGCGGCAAGATCCGCATGAATCCGCCGGTGTTCTATTTCGCGGCGAGCTTTATCCTCCTGTTCGCACTGGCTGTCATCAGCAACCCGCAAGCAGCGGGCGAGTGGTTGCTGGCGGCGCAGAACTGGGCGGCCAACACGGTCGGCTGGTACTACATGCTGGCGATGACGCTGTACCTGGTCTTCGTGGTGGTCACCGCCTTGTCTGGCTACGGCAAGATCAAGCTCGGTGCCGACCACGACGAGCCCGAGTTCAGCTACCTGTCCTGGGCCGGCATGCTGTTTGCCGCCGGCATCAGTATCACGCTGTTCTTCTTTTGCGTCTCCGAACCCCTGACCCATATGCTCCAGCCGCCCCAGGGCGAGGCTGGCACTGCCGAGGCCGGGCGCCAGGCAATGCAGCTGCTGTTCTTGCACTGGGGCCTGCATGGCTGGGGCGTTTTCGCCTTCGTCGGCATGGCCCTGGCCTACTTCGCCTACCGTCACAACCTGCCGTTGGCCCTGCGCTCGGCGCTCTACCCGCTGATCGGCAAGCGCATCAACGGGCCGATCGGTTATGCGGTGGATGGCTTTGGCATCATCGCCACGGTGTTCGGCCTGGGCGCCGACATGGGCTTTGGTGTACTGCACCTGAACTCGGGCCTGGATTACCTCTTTGGCGTCCCGCATACCCAATGGGTACAAGTGGCGCTGATCACGCTGATGATGGGCGCGGCGGTGGCGGTTGCCGTGGCCGGGGTCGAGAAGGGCGTGCGGGTGATGTCCGACATCAACATGGTCCTGGCCTGCGCGCTGTTGCTGTTCGTGCTGTTTGCCGGGCCCACCCAGCACCTGTTCAACACCCTGATCCAGAACCTGGGTGACTACCTGGGAGCCTTGCCGCGCAAGAGCTTTGATGTGTACGCCTACAACGAAGCCAGTGACTGGCTGGGCGGCTGGACCGTGTTCTACTGGGCCTGGTGGATTGCCTGGGCGCCCTTTGTCGGCCTGTTCATCGCGCGGATTTCCCGTGGCCGGACCATCCGCGAGTTCGTCTTCGGCGTGCTGTTGATTCCGTTGGGCTTCACCCTGGCGTGGATGTCGATCTTCGGCAACAGCGCCATGTCCCAGGTGCTCGATCACGGCATGACGGCGCTGGGCCAATCGGCGCTCGAAAACCCGTCGATGACCCTTTACCTGCTGCTGGAAACCTACCCCTGGAGCAAGGTGGTCATCGGCGTCACGGTGTTCATCAGCTTCGTGTTCTTCGTGACCTCGGCCGACTCCGGCACGGTGGTGCTGTCGACCCTGTCTGCCCGCGGTGGCAACGCCGATGAAGACGGGCCCAACTGGCTGCGGGTGTTCTGGGGTGTGATGACCGCGCTGGTGACCAGTGGCCTGTTGTTCGCCGGCAGTATCGACTCGTTGAAGTCGGCCGTGGTGCTGACCTCGCTGCCGTTCTCGGTGATTCTGCTGGCGATGATGTGGGGCCTGCACAAGGCGTTCTACCTGGAGTCGCAGCGTCAGATTGCGCAGATGCATTCGCTGGCACCCTTTGCCAACTCGCGCCGCGGACGTGGCGGCTGGCGCCAGCGTTTGAGCCAGGCCGTGCATTTCCCGTCACGCGATGAGGTGTACCGCTTCATGGACGACGTGGTGCGCCCGGCGATTGCCGAGGTGACCGAGGTGTTTGTCGAGAAGGGCCTTAACGTCATCACCCAGGAAGACCCGAGCCACGACAACGTCAGCCTGAAGATCGGCCATGGTGAAGAGCAGCCGTTCATCTACCAGGTGCAGATGCGCGGGTACTTCACCCCGTCATTCGCCTTGGGCGGGTTGGGCACCCAGGAGTTGAAGAACCGTCGTTACTATCGCGCGGAAGTGCACCTGAGCGAAGGCAGTCAGGACTATGACCTGGTCGGCTACAGCAAGGAGCAGATCATCAACGACATCCTCGACCAGTACGAGCGGCACATGCAGTTTTTGCATTTGGTTCGTTGATGCGTATCGCGGGGCAAGCCCGCTCCTGCCGGGGCGATGCAAATCCGGTGGGAGGGGGGCTTGCCCCGCGAAAACGTCAGAACGGCGCATCCCCCAGAATCGTCGCCCGGTGCATCACCCGCCGCTGCGGCCGATAGTCATCCACCGCGTAATGCTGCGTCACGCGGTTATCCCAGAATGCCACGTCGTTTTCCTGCCAGCGCCAGCGGATGGTGAACTCCGGGCGGGTGGCATGGGCGAACAGCAGCTTGAGAATCGCCTCGCTTTCCGACTCGCTCAGTTCATTGATCCGCGTGGTGAAGCCTTCATTGACGAACAGCGACTTGCGCCCGCTGACCGGGTGCGTGCGAATCACCGGGTGCGACAGCGGTGGGTTGCTGCGCCGCGTCGCTTCCCAGCGCGCAAGGTCTTCAGGGGTGTTGCCGAAGCGCTCAAGCGGGAAGGACTTGGTGAAGTCATGCGTGGCCGTCAAACCATCGAGCAATTGCTGCAGCGGTGCCGACAAGGCCTCGAACGCCGCGATGCCACTGGCCCACAAGGTGTCGCCACCGTAGGCCGGCAGTTGCTTGGCGCTGAGCACCGCACCCAGCGCCGGGGTTGGCAGGAAGGTCACGTCGGTGTGCCACACGGCGTTGTCGCGCACATCGGTCACCGCCGTATCGAGCACCAGTACCTGCGGGGTTTCCGGAACGTTGGGGTAGATCGGATGAATGTGCAGGTCGCCAAAGCGGGCGGCAAATTCAGCCTGCTGGCGTGGGTTGATCGACTGGTCACGAAAGAACAGCACCTGATGCGTGAGCAGGGCATGTTCAATGGCGTCTCGTTGTTCGTGGCTGATCGGACGGCTCAGGTCGATACCACTGATCTGGGCGCCGAGGGCAGGGCTGAGCGGGGTAATGGTCAGGCTCATGTGGGTTCTCGATCTGTCTTCAATGACTCTGGCCATGCCAGGGCACCAGTTTGCGTTGCAGGGCACGCAGGCTCATTTCCAGGGCGAAGGCGATCAGCGCGATCACCAGGATGCCCAGCACCACCACATCGGTCACCAGGAACTGCGCGGCCGACTGGACCATGAAGCCCAGGCCGCTGGTGGCGGCGATCAGCTCGGCCGCAACCAGGGTCGACCAGCCCACGCCCAGGCCAATGCGCACACCGGTGAGGATGTCGGGCAGGGCGCTGGGCAGGATCACATGGCGAATCAGTTGGGCCCGCGAGGCGCCCAACGACTGCGCCGCCCGCAGCTTGCTCGGGTCGACGGTGCGCACACCGGTAGCGGTGGCAATGGCGATGGGGGCAAAGATGGCGAGGTAGATGAGCAGCACCTTCGACAGCTCGCCGATCCCGCACCAGATCACGATCAAGGGCAGGTAGGCCAGGGGTGGGATCGGGCGGTAGAACTCGATCAGCGGGTCGAGGATGCCGCGGGCAATCCGGTTGTGGCCGATGGCGATGCCAATCGGAATGGCGGTGACGATTGCTGCGCCCAGGGCCAGGCCGATGCGCCCCAGGCTCGCGCCCAGGTGCTGCCAGAGCGTGGACTCCATGTAGCCCTGGGTCAGCAGCAACCAGGCCTTGGCCAGTACCGCTTCGGGAGAGGGCAGGAACAGCGGCTCGATCCATTCGGCGGCGGTCACCGCCCACCACACCAGCAGCAGGGTGGCCAGGGTCAGGCCGCTGATCAAGCGCGTGCTCAAGGCGCGACGTAGCGGCGTGGGCGCGTGCGCTGGCGCGCTGTGTTTGGCTGCGACCACATTCAGGCTGCTCATGCGATCTCCTGGCGCACGGTGGCGCTGCGTTGGGAAAACACCCGGGCCAGGACGTGCTCGCGGGTTTCGATAAAACGCGGGTCGGACTTGATCGCCCGCGCCGATTCGCCGGCGGCGTAACGCTGGCCGAAATCCAGGTGCAGACGTTCGACGATCTGCCCGGGATTGGGCGCCAGCAGAATCAGGTCGGTGGCGAGAAACACGGCTTCTTCAATGTCGTGGGTAATCAGGAAAACCGGCTTGGCCGTGCGTCGCCAGACCTGCAACAGCAGCTCCTGCATCTGTTCACGGGTAAAGGCGTCCAGCGCGCCGAACGGCTCATCCATCAACAGAACCCGTGGGTCGGCAGCCAGGGCGCGGGCCAGGCCTACGCGTTGCTTCTGCCCACCGGACAACTGCCAGACCCGCCGGTTGCCGAAGTCGCTGAGGTCGACCAGGGCCAGCATCTCCCGGGCCTTGCGTTCGCGCTCGGCGCGCGGCACCCCGGCCAGCTCCAGGCCGAAGGCGACGTTCGCCAGCACGTCCTGCCACGGCAGCAGGGCGTCGTCCTGGAAGACCACGCCGCGCTCGGCACCAGGACCTTGCACCGGTACGCCATCAAGGGTGATACGGCCAGCGCTGGGCGCGACGAAGCCTGCGATCAGGTTGAGCAGCGAGGTCTTGCCGCTGCCGGAAGGGCCGAGGGCCACCAGCAGTTGCTCCGGGCCCAGGCTCAGGGTGATGTCGGTCAGCACCGGCACGGCTGCGCCGGGGTACTGTGCGCTGATGCGCTCCAGCTCAAGCAATGCCATGACAAGCTCCGAATCAGTTGGGGATGAACTGGGCGCTGACATAGGGCGCGTAGTCCGGCAGGACCGCGTCGACTTTGCCCTGTGCCTTGAGGAAGGTGGCCGTGTCGGTAATGGCCTGGGTGGTCGGGGCGCCCAGTGCGGCGACCTGGTCGGCGGCCAGCGGGAACACGTTGCCTTGCAGCAGGCCCGGGATGTCGGCGGCCTTGGCGCCGGACAGCTTGACCAGCTTGTCGACGTTGCTCGGGTTGGCCAGCCAGGCTTGCGGGTCCTTGCGGTAGTCGGCGTAGGCGTCCAGGGTCACGGTGGCGAATGCCTTGACGATGTCCGGGTGCTTGGCCGCGAAGTCCTTGCGCACGATCCAGGCGTCGAAGGTCGGTGCGCCTTTCTTGGCCAGCTCGCCGGAGGTGATCAGCACCTTGCCGGTTTCCTTGGCGACACCCAGGGCGGGGTCCCATACGTAGGTGGCATCAATGTCGCCACGCTTCCAGGCGGCGATGATCGCTGGTGGCGCCAGGTTGAGGATCTGCACCTTGGCTGGGTCGATGTTCCACTGCTTGAGTGCGGCGAGCAGGCTGTAATGGCCGGTCGACACGAAAGGCACGGCGATCTTCTTGCCGATCAGGTCCTGTGGCGAGTTGATGTTGGCGCCGTCACGGGCCACCAGGGCTTCGGCAGCGCCGATCTGGGTAGCGATGAGGAAGGTTTCCACCGGCAGCTTGCGGGTTGCGGCGGCCGCCAGTGGGCTGGAGCCGAGATAACCGATCTGCACGTCGCCCGAGGCTACGGCCGTGATCACATCGGCGCCGCTGTCGAATTTGCGCCAGTCGATGCTGGCCTTGCTGGCTTTTTCATAGTCGCCGTTGACCTGGGCGACTTTGGCCGGATCAACGGTCGTCTGGTAGGCCACGGTCAGATCGGCCGCCTGGGCCAACCAGCTGGTGCCCGCCAGGGTCAAGGCGGCAAACAGGCGCAGTGGGGCATGCAGGGTCATGGTGAACTCCTTCTCAGGCGTTGGGGGTGCGAGAGAAGAAAGGCTAAATGATCTAAGAAAGTTAAAATAAATAACTTTTTAGAATTAGCTTAGGAGTCATTTGATTTAAGGTTGTTGGGGGCCGAAGGACGGGACCCAGAAGGTTAGGTCTAAAAAATTAGATCTTATAATCGGAAGGAATTAAAAGGGACACGAACGCAGCTGGCGGAGAAAATTTGGAGCATATTCCAGATTAGTCTGAAGAATTCTGAAATAAGGCTTTTTGGATTTATAGGATTGTTATTATCCTTGACCCAAGGGGCTGGTGCATTAGACCAAAGTAGTGAAATGAATAGTTACGATTGACTTGACGGTCACGCTTTGGTGCTAATCGCCAATCGACAACGAGCAGGACTTCAGATTCTGCCGTAAGCGAAACACAAGAATTAGAAAACGAGAGGAGCAAAACATGTACAAGTCGACCTTGGCAATTGCCGTGGCCGTAGGGGTTCTGGCCCAGCAGGCAGGTGCCGCCGGTTTCGTTGAAGACAGCAAGCTGTCGCTCAGCTCCCGCACCATGTACTTCAACAACGACAACCGTGATGGTGGCGCTGACAACCGTGAATCGGGTCAGGGCTTCAAAGTCGACTACATCTCGGGTTTCACCGAGGGTACCGTTGGTTTTGGTGTTGATGCACAAGCACTGTGGGGTATTCACCTGGATGGCGGCCGTGGCCACCACCCGGACAACAGCAGCTTCTTCCCAAGCGACACTGACGGTTCGGCCGAGAGCCAGTGGGCGCGTTTCGGTGCCAACGCCAAAGCGCGTTTCTCCAAGACTGAAGCTCACTTCGGTAGCGCCCTGGCGCCAAACCTGCCGATCCTGGTAGCCAACGACGGTCGTCTGCTGCCGCAAACGTTTGAAGGCGGCACCATCCAGTCCAAGGAAATCGACAGCCTGACCCTCAACGCCGGTCAGCTGACCCACGCCATGGGTCGTGCTTCGAGCAACCGTACCGGCCTGTCGGTTGCCGGTGCTACCCAGGACAGCAACAAGTTCCAGTTCGCCGGTGGCGACTGGAAGGTCACCAAAGACCTGACCCTGCAGTACTACTACTCGAACCTGGAAGACTTCTACAAACAGCACTTCCTGGGCCTGGTACACGTCCTGCCGATTGCTGAAGACCAGTCGTTCAAGACCGACATCCGCTACTTCGACAGCAGCAGCGATGGCAAGAACGGTGAAGCCGGCTACGCCTTCAACAACAACAGTGGCTATGCCAAGAACGCCGGCGAGGTCGACAACAAGACCTGGAGCGCCATGTTCACCTACTCCCTGGGTGGCCATGCCTTCCTGCTGGGTCACCAGCAGATCGGCGATGACGGTGGTTTCGTCTGGCTGAACCAGGGCAACGTGGTTGACGGCAACGGCCGCAACGAAGGCGCCGGTGGTTCGAGCTTCTACCTGTTCACCGATAGCATGATCAACCAGTTTGCCCGTGCCGGTGAGAACACCACCTTCGGTCAGTACTCCTATGACTTCGCCCGCCTGGGTGTTCCTGGTCTGAAGACCTCGATCTCCTACCTGCGTGGTGACGACATCCGTAGCCGCACCGGTGGCAGCGACTACAGCGAGTGGGAACGCGACGCCCGTGTCGACTACGTGATCCAGGAAGGCACCCTCAAGGGCCTGGGCGCCAGCCTGCGTCACGGTGTTTACCGTGGCGGCGGCAGCGAAGCCAGCCCCGATCAGGATCAGACCCGTCTGATCTTCAACTACACTTACAGCTTCATGTAAGTCCGGTTGAAACGAGAAGCCTCGCCTTAGTGCGAGGCTTTTTTTTGTCTGCGCATTGATAGATTTAAAGGTTATAAACAAATCGATATTTATTCTTTTTAATTTCTATTGCTTGCAGGCACAGTGAACCCATAACGAACTCAGCCAAGGAGCCGCACCATGAGCCTCAGACTCGGCGATATCGCCCCCGACTTTGAACAGGAATCCAGCGCCGGCAAGATCCGGTTCCATGAGTGGCTGGGCAACAGCTGGGGCGTGCTGTTTTCGCATCCGGCCGACTTCACCCCGGTATGCACCACCGAACTGGGCTTTACCGCCAAGCTCAAGGACCAGTTCGCCGAGCGCGGCGTCAAGGCGATTGCCCTGTCGGTAGACCCGGTGGACTCCCACCACCGCTGGATCGACGACATCAACGAAACCCAGAATACCGTGGTCAACTTCCCTATCCTGGCCGATGCCGATCGCAAGGTGTCGGACCTCTACGACTTGATCCACCCCAACGCCAGTGACACCCTGACAGTACGTTCCTTGTTCGTGATCGACCCGAACAAGAAGATCCGCCTGACCATTACCTACCCGGCCAGCACCGGCCGCAACTTCAACGAGATCCTGCGGGTGATCGACTCCTTGCAGCTGACCGACAACCACAAGGTCGCCACCCCGGCCAACTGGCAGGACGGTGACGAGGTGGTGATCGTGCCGTCGCTCAAGGATGAAGACGAAATCAAGCAACGCTTTCCGAAGGGCTACCGGGCGGTCAAACCGTACCTGCGTCTGACCCCGCAACCCAACCGCTGAATCCAATAGCAGGGATATTTGGGCCGTTTCGACGGCCCTTTTTTATGGTTCTTCACGGTTTTACGGGTTTGATGTTGTTTGTGGCTTTGTGGCTTTGTGGCTTGCGGCTTTTGTGAGCTTATCCATTTGCCACGGCGGCGCGGAGTCACCTTTGCGCCCTTACGGCGCCTTACTTTTTTTCAGTCGAAAAAAAAGTAAGCAAAAAATTCTCGCCCCACCAGGGGCCCTACGCTTCGCTACGGGTCCCCTCGCTACGGTGTCGCTACGGGGCATTGCGAGCTACGACTTGCTTCGCCAAGTCTACGCTTCGCAACTTCGGCCACGGCCGAAGGCGCTTCGCGCTAGCCCCTACACGACACCTCCGCACGGCCCTTCTGGTTAACGGGGCAGGTAGATCAAAAGCAAGAGCAAAAGCAAAAGAGCAAAAGCAAAAGAGCAAAAGCAAAAGAGCGGTGCTTACTGACTCACCTTGGTCCAAAAGCAAGAGCGCAGCGAATTGTGCTCTTGATCTTGATCCACCCGCCCCGTTAACCAGAAGGGCCGAGCGGAGGTGTCGTGGAGGGGTGAGTGCGAAGCACCTTCGGCGATAGCCGAAGTCGCGAGACGTAGAGTTGCTTGCAACTCGTAGGCCGCGATACCCCGTAGCGACGCCGGAGTGAGGGGACCCGTAGCGAAGCGTAGGGCCCCTGGTGGGGCGAGACCTTTGTGTTCCTTTGGGGCGTTTGCCAAAGGAACCCGCCGTAAGGGCGGAAGGGGCCAGTGGCGTCACCCTCCAAAATGGATAAGCACACCGTCACCGTCACCGTCACCGTCACCATCCAAGCCAAACTTTCCCGACAATCCGCGAAGAACCTGTTTTATGCCTGCCCTCCACCCGTACCCG
This sequence comes from Pseudomonas sp. JQ170C, assembly GCF_035581345.1. Classification (NCBI taxonomy): domain Bacteria; kingdom Pseudomonadati; phylum Pseudomonadota; class Gammaproteobacteria; order Pseudomonadales; family Pseudomonadaceae; genus Pseudomonas; species Pseudomonas sp. JQ170C. The sequence continues at coordinate 5,673,378 of NZ_CP141608.1, read as the reverse complement.
CGCCCGTAGCTGTAGCCGCTGCCGACAGGCTGCGATCGACTGCAAAGCAGTCGCCATTCACTGTCCACGACCGCTTCGCGGCCGATCGCAGCCTGGCGGCAGCGGCTACGAAGGCAATATCTACATAGGTCTAAAACGAATAAACAAATGAAAAAATATGATTTATAGATATATGTATCTAGCTGTTAAGGTCACTCCACTCCAGCGAGAACATAACCTCGCGGCCCTCTAGAACACGATCAAGGAAGCGTTCCAATGCTGGTTGTTTCTCTCGGTGGTAGTCCCAGTCTGCGTTCACGCTCCGGCGTGCTGCTTGATCGCAGCCGCCAGTGGCTGCAAGAGCAGGGCGTGGAAGTGGTGACTTTCCAGGTGCGGGATTTTCCTGCCGAGGACCTGCTGCATGCCCGCTTCGACAGCCCGAAAGTGCAGCACTTTCTGCAGCTGGTCGAACAGGCCGACGGCCTGATCGTCGCCACCCCGGTGTACAAGGCTTCCTTTGCCGGTGCCCTCAAGACATTGCTCGACCTGCTGCCTGAACGCGCCTTGCGCCACAAGGTGGTATTGCCAATCGCCACCGGCGGCAGCATCGCTCATATGCTGGCGGTGGATTACGCCCTCAAGCCCGTCCTGTCGGCACTCAAGGCCGAAGAAACCCTGCAAGGGATCTTCGCCGACGACAGCCAGATCGTTTATGGCGAAGGCAGCGCCGCCGCGCAGTTGGCCCCGGCCCTGGAGCAACGGCTGAACGAATCGCTGGACCTGTTTCACAGTGCCCTGGCACGCCGGCCCAAGCCGGTCGCCCCCGGGGTGTTGAACGAACGCCTGCTCAGTGCTCGCTGGAGCATCTGACCCCCTTCAACTGCCTTACCCCACCTTACTCGCCCGCCAACGGGCAAGCAGGTGCAGCCTGAACCCCAACAGCAAAAGGAGAGCGCTATGCGCACTGTCATTTTGCGTCGTGGTCTGGTCGCTCTGTTTGCTGCGGCTGTGTCCTTCGGCGCCATCACTCAAGCTCAAGCTGAAAGCCTGCGTATCGGTTATCAAAAGTACGGCACCCTGGTGCTGCTCAAGGCCAAGGGCTCGCTGGAAAAGCGTCTGGCCGCCCAGGGCGTACAGGTTCAATGGACTGAATTTCCCGGCGGCCCACAGCTGCTGGAAGGCCTGAACGTAGGCTCCATCGACTTCGGCGTTACCGGCGAAACCCCGCCGGTGTTTGCCCAGGCCGCCGGTGCCGACCTGCTGTACGTGGCCTATGAGCCGCCGGCACCGCACAGCGAAGCGATCCTGGTACCCAAGGGTTCGTCCATCCAGTCGGTGAAGGAACTCAAGGGCAAGAAAGTTGCGCTGAACAAGGGCTCCAACGTGCACTACTTGTTGGTGCGCGCCCTTGAAGATGCCGGCCTCAAATACACCGACATCCAGCCGGTATTCCTGCCGCCTGCCGATGCCCGCGCCGCCTTCGAGCGCGGCAGTGTCGATGCCTGGGTCATCTGGGACCCGTACCAGGCCGCTGCCGAACAACAGCTGCAGGCACGCACGCTGCGTGACGGCAAAGGCATCGTCGATAACCATCAGTTCTACCTCGCCACCAAGCCCTACGCCCAGAAGCACCCTGAAGTGATCAATGCCCTGGTCGAGGAAGTGCGTGCCGTGGGCGAGTGGTCCAAGGCCAATCCCCAGGAGGTCACCGACCAGGTTGCGCCGCTGCTTGGCCTGCCTGCCGACATCACCCTCACCTCGGTCAAACGCCAAGGCTATGGCGCTCACTTCCTGACCCCGGATGTGGTCAGCGCCCAACAGAAAATCGCCGACACCTTCCACTCGCTCAAGCTGATTCCCAAGCCATTGAGCATCAAGGATGTGATCTGGACTCCCCCGGCCAAGGTTGCTACCGCGCCTTGACGATTCGCCCGTGCCGGGGCGCCGCCCCGGTTTGCGTTCCCCTTAGGAGACAACTCCAATGAGCCTCAATATTTTCTGGTTTCTTCCCACCCACGGCGACGGCCACTACCTGGGCACCGCCGAAGGTGCCCGGGCGGTCGATCATGGCTATCTGCAGCAGATCGCTCAGGCTGCCGACCGCCTGGGCTTTGGCGGTGTGCTGATTCCTACCGGCCGCTCGTGCGAGGACTCCTGGCTGGTTGCCGCGTCGCTGATTCCGGTGACCCAGCGCCTGAAGTTCCTGGTTGCCCTGCGCCCGGGCATCATCTCGCCCACGGTGGCGGCACGTCAGGCGGCGACCCTGGACCGGCTCTCGGGTGGCCGTGCGTTGTTCAACCTGGTCACCGGCGGCGACCCGGAAGAGCTCTCCGGCGATGGCCTGTTCCTCAGCCACGAAGAGCGCTACCAGGCCTCGGTGGAATTCACCCGTATCTGGCGGCGTGTGCTGGAAGGCGAAACCGTCGACTACGACGGCCAGCATATCCAGGTCAAAGGCGCCAAATTGCTTTACCCACCCATTCAGCAGCCGCGCCCGCCGTTGTACTTCGGTGGCTCCTCTGAGGCTGCCCAGGACCTGGCAGCCGAGCAGGTCGAGCTGTACCTGACCTGGGGTGAACCACCGGCTGCGGTTGCCGAGAAAATCGAGCAAGTGCGTGCCAAGGCCGCCAAGCAAGGCCGTACCGTACGCTTCGGTATTCGCCTGCATGTGATCGTGCGCGAAACCAATGCCGAAGCCTGGCAAGCCGCCGAGCGTCTGATCTCGCACCTGGACGACGACACCATTGCCCGCGCCCAGGCCTCGCTGGCGCGCTTCGACTCGGTGGGCCAGCAACGCATGGCCGCGCTGCATGGCGGCAACCGCGACAACCTGGAAGTCAGCCCCAACCTCTGGGCCGGTGTCGGCCTGGTGCGTGGCGGTGCCGGCACCGCGCTGGTGGGCGACGGGCCGACCGTGGCAGAGCGGGTCAAGGAGTACGCGGCACTGGGCATCGACACGTTCATCTTCTCCGGTTATCCACACCTTGAAGAGTCGTACCGGGTTGCCGAGCTGCTGTTCCCGCACCTGGACGTGGAGCGCCCGGAGCTGCCGAAAACCGGTGGCTACGTGAGCCCCTTCGGCGAGATGGTGGCCAACGACATCCTGCCCAAATCCACAGCACAGCGCTGAGGGTCTGGCCATGAGTCGAGCATCCACTCCCTGGCCGCAGCGCCTGGCGCCCTGGGCGCTGCCGCTGCTGCTGTTGGCGGTCTGGCAACTGGCGGTCAGCGCAGGCTGGCTGTCGACGCGCATCCTGCCGGCACCGAGCGCGGTACTCAGCGCCGGGGTCGAGCTGGTGCGCAGCGGCGAGATCTGGACGCACCTGGCAATCAGTGGCTGGCGTGCCGCCGTCGGGTTTCTGATCGGTGGCGCCATCGGCCTGGCACTGGGCTTTATCACCGGTCTGTCGAAGTGGGGCGAACGCCTGCTCGACAGCTCGGTGCAGATGATCCGCAACGTGCCGCACCTGGCGCTGATTCCGCTGGTGATCCTGTGGTTCGGTATCGATGAGTCGGCGAAGATTTTCCTGGTGGCCCTGGGCACCTTGTTCCCGATCTACCTGAACACCTACCACGGCATCCGCAACGTCGATCCGGCGCTGGTGGAAATGGCACGCAGCTATGGCTTGTCGGGCTTCGGGCTGTTTCGCCAGGTGATCCTGCCCGGCGCCTTGCCGTCGATCCTGGTAGGGGTGCGCTTTGCCCTGGGCTTCATGTGGCTGACCCTGATCGTTGCCGAAACCATTTCGGCCAACGCGGGCATCGGCTACCTGGCCATGAACGCCCGCGAGTTCCTGCAGACCGACGTCGTGGTCCTGGCCATCGTCCTGTATGCCGTGCTGGGCAAACTTGCCGACCTGGCGGCGCGAGGCCTTGAGCGGGTCTGGCTGCGCTGGCACCCGGCGTATCAACCGACCCGGGGAGAGGGCGCATGACCATCCTCAAGGAACCACCACAACGCCTGCTGCGCGGTATCCCGCTGGCGGCGAACAATTTGCAGAAAACCTTCGGCCAGCGCCAGGTACTGCGCGATATCGACCTGCACATTCCGGCCGGGCAATTCGTCGCCATCGTGGGCCGTAGCGGCTGTGGCAAGAGTACGTTGCTGCGCTTGCTGGCCGGGCTCGACCAGCCTTCCGGGGGCGAACTGCTGGCCGGCTCCGCACCCTTGAGCGAGGCGCGCGAAGACACCCGCCTGATGTTCCAGGAGGCGCGTTTGCTGCCCTGGAAGAAGGTGATCGACAACGTAGGCCTGGGGTTGTCCGGCAACTGGCGCCCCCAGGCGCTGGAGGCCCTGGAAGCGGTCGGCCTGGCCGAGCGCGCCAACGAATGGCCGGCCGCGCTCTCGGGCGGGCAGAAGCAGCGCGTGGCCCTGGCCCGGGCCCTGATCCACAAACCGCGGCTGTTGTTGCTCGACGAGCCGTTGGGGGCGCTGGACGCGTTGACCCGCATCGAGATGCAGCAACTGATTGAGCGGCTCTGGCGCCAGCATGGCTTTACCGTGCTGTTGGTGACCCACGATGTCAGCGAAGCGGTAGCGGTTGCTGACCGGGTGATTCTGATCGAAGACGGCGAAGTCGGCCTGGACCTGAATGTCGACCTGCCACGCCCACGGGCCCGCGGCTCACACCGCCTGGCGGCCCTGGAAACCGAAGTTCTCAACCGGGTTCTGGCGATTCCGGGCACACCGCCCGAGCCTGAACCCGTAGCACCCTTGCCGACGCAATTGCGTTGGGCCCTCTGACTTGTAAGGAACTCAGCAGATGACTATCAAAGCGATCAACGTGCGTAACCAGTTCAAAGGCACCGTAAAGGAAATCCTGGAAGGGCCGGTGCTGTCGGAAATCGATGTGCAGACCGCCTCGGGCATCGTCACCTCGGTGATCACTACCCGCTCGGTACGCGAGCTGGAACTGGCCATTGGCAGTGAGGTGATTGCCTTCGTGAAATCGACCGAGGTGTCGATAGCCAAGCTGTAATGCCATCGCGGGGCAAGCCCGCTCCTACGATGGGAGCTGGCTTGCCCCGCGATGTTTAGGCAGGAACGGCGGCAGGTACAGGCCCAGGTAAGCATCGAACACGCGCATTCCTTCCTCGGCCATGCGTGCTGTGATCTGCCCGTGCAGTTGCACTGAACGGGCATACACCCGATCCCCCAGCTCCATGGCCAGGGCGAACACATCGACATCTTCCGGCAGCGCCGGTAGCTGGAAATGCTGGGCGAACAGCTTGTGCATCAAGTCGCCCAGTTCGAGGTCGTGCTGACGGTCGGCCTGGGTCACTTCGCTCAGGCCATGCTGGGCGAGGATCAGCTGGCGTGCTGCGGCATCCTGGTTGTAGATGCTCAGCATGCGCTGCTCGATCAGGCGTGAAAGGTCGTGCCAGGTGTTCAGCGCGGCGCCATCGATAGGCGCCTGCAGGCACGCACGAAAGGCGCCATGCACGTCGGCGGTCAAGGCTTCGAGCAGGGCCGGGACGCTGGCGAAGAAGTGGTAGACCGACGACGGCGGAATCTGTGCCCGCTCGGCCACGCTGTAGATCGACAGGCTGGCCACGCCTTCGCTGGCCAGCAGCGTGCGCGCCGCCTCAAGAATCGAGTCGATCCGCGCCTGGCTGCGGGCGCGGGGTTTGCGGGGGGTGACAGTACGCGTCATGTCAGTTGCTGATCGCCAGGATGCTGGCCTGGTACGCGCTGACGAACAGGTCGAAGTCGGCCTTGTCCTCTTCACGCTCAAGCGTTGCCTGGGCCTCCAGGGAGGCGCGCGCTGCTGCCTCGAATCGCTGCTGTTCTTCTGCCGGCAACGCCTGGGCGCGGAAGAACTCGGCGTGGGCCTGGCTCTGGCGCAGGGCGAAGCGGCTGAAGCTTTCCTTGTGCTCGGTCATGCTCGCCAGCACTTGGGCCGACGGTGTCAGGGACGGGTCGCTGACCTTGGCTTTTTGCAACTGCAGGGCCTTGGCGTGTTCTTCGCCACCCTGGCTGCGGTCGAGCAGTTCGGCCAGCGGTGCAATGCGTTCGAGCAACTCGTCGGCCCATTGCTTGAGCTCGACCGGCTTGCCGTGGCGCTGCAGTTGCAGGCCAGGGCGGCGGCCTTCCTTGACCACACTGAGGAAGTTGCCTGTGCAGTTACCGCACTCCAGGTAGCCCAGCAGCGGGCTTTCTTCCAGGGCGCAGAACAGCAGGAAGGCATCGAGGAAGCGCGCTTCGGGCAGGTCGATACCGGTCGGCAGGAACGGGTTGATGTCCAGGCAACGCACTTCGACGTACTGGATGCCACGGGCCATCAGTGCCTGGATCGGCCGCTCACCGCTGTAGGTCACGCGCTTTGGACGAATGTTGGAGTAGTACTCGTTCTCGATCTGCAGGATGTTGGTGTTGAGCTGAACCCACTCGCCATCCTTGTGTGTGCCGATCTCGACATACGGTGCGTAAGGGGTTGCCACGGCCTTGCGCAGGCTGTCGGTGTAGCTGTTCAGGTCGTTGTAGCAGGGCGTGAGGCCGGCCTGGGCGTTGCTCTGGTAGCCCAGGTCGCTCATGCGCAGGCTGGTGGCGTAGGGCAGGTACAGGGTGTCGGCGTCGAACTGCTCGAGCTGGTGCGCCCGGCCACGCAGGAAGCCTGCATCCAGGGCTGGCGAGGCACCGAACAGGTACATCAGCAGCCAGCTGTAGCGACGGAAGTTGCGGATCAGGGCGATGTAGGCCGCCGACTGATAGTCGCGGTCATCGAGCTGGCTGTCTTCGGCGCCACGCAGCAGCGGCCAGAGTTGTTCCGGCAGCGAGAAGTTGTAGTGGATACCGGCGATGCACTGCATGGTGCGGCCGTAACGCAGGGCCAGGCCCTTGCGGTAGACGTACTTGAGCTGACCGATGTTGGAGGTGCCGTACCAGGCGATCGGAATGTCTTCCTCGGCCGGCAGCGGGCAGGGCATCGACGGGCTCCACAGGTACTCGGTGCCCAGCTGGGTGTAGGCGAAGCGGTGGATGTTCTCCAGGCTTTCGAGGGTTTGCGCAGGGTCGGCCAGGGCTGGGGTGATGAACTCCAGCAGCGACTCCGAATAGTCCGTGGTGATCTGCTCGTGGGTCAGCGCCGCCCCGAGGGTCTCGGGATGCGGGGTCTGGGCCAGGCGACCGTCGTTGGTCACACGCAGGCATTCGCGCTCGATGCCGTGCAGGCACTGCTTGAGCAGGGAAAGGTTGTCGCCTTGGCCGAGCAGGCTCAGGCGGCGGTTGAGAAGTTCGCTCAAGATGGATTCCTTCACACGTCAGTCGCCGCAATATGGGGGTAGAGATGACGGTCTACAAGGGTGGACAGAGGAACTGGCGTTGTCGCCTGGTGTTGGCTGGCTTCCGGCAGCGCCTGCGCTCTGCCGAAAGTATCGCAGTTTGGCCGTTTGCGGCTAGAGGACGACGAATGTCCCTTGCGCTTTTGCCACCAGCTTGTCGCCCTGAAGTACATCGGCGTCGACCACCAGTGTACGGCGCCCGGCATGCAGCACCCGGGCGATGCACAGCACTTCACCTTCGCCGACGGAGCGCAGGTAGTTGATCTTGCATTCCAGGGTCACGCTTTGCTGATCGAAGCCGTGCGAGCTTGAGCAGGCCAGGCCCATGGCGGTATCGACCAGGCTGAAGATCGCCCCGCCATGCAGCTTGCCGCCCCGGTTGCGCAGGTGCGGCTCCAGGGCCAGGGTCATCTCGGCAACGCCTGGTTCCAGGCGTTGCAGGTGACAGCCGAGCAGTTGGCTGAAGGCGCTGAGGGTAACCTCTTGCGGCAGCTCCATCATTTCTTCTTCAGCTGCTTGGCGTTGGCAAACAACGACGCCATGGCGTTGTTGGCCGGGGCCGGGGTTTCCTTGGCGCGTGCCGGGGCGTTCTGCTGGCGCGGTGCCGAGCCGGGACGGCTGCCACGGGCACCCTCGACTTTCTCGCCCGGGGTGTCGCTCATGCGCATCGACAGGCCGACGCGTTTGCGCGGGATGTCGATTTCCATGACCTTGACCTTGACCACGTCGCCAGCCTTGACCGCCTCACGCGGGTCCTTGATGAACTTCTCCGACAGCGCCGAGATGTGGACCAGGCCATCCTGGTGCACGCCGATGTCGACGAAGGCACCAAAGTTGGTGACGTTGGTGACCACGCCTTCAAGAATCATCCCCAGTTGCAGGTCCTTGAGGTCTTCGACGCCTTCCTGGAACTCGGCGGTCTTGAACTCGGGACGCGGGTCGCGGCCGGGCTTGTCCAGCTCCTGGAGGATGTCAGTGACGGTTGGCAGGCCGAAGGTTTCGTCGGTGAACTTCTTCGGGTCCAGGCGCTTGAGGAAACCGCTGTCGCCGATCAGCGAGCGGATGTCGCGGTCGGTTTCGGCGGCAATGCGCTGCACCAGCGGGTACGCCTCAGGGTGTACAGCCGACGCGTCCAGCGGGTTGTCGCCATTCATCACGCGCAGGAAGCCTGCGGCCTGTTCAAAGGTTTTCTCGCCCAGGCGGCTGACTTTCTTCAGGGCTGCGCGGGTCTTGAAGGCGCCGTTGGCATCACGGTGGGCAACGATGTTCTGCGCCAGGGTGCTGTTGAGGCCGGAGATGCGCGCCAGCAGTGCGACCGAGGCGGTGTTGACGTCAACGCCGACGGCGTTCACGCAGTCCTCGACCACGGCATCCAGACCGCGGGCCAGCTTGAGCTGGGAGACGTCATGCTGGTATTGGCCGACGCCGATGGATTTCGGATCGATCTTCACCAGCTCGGCCAGCGGGTCCTGCAGGCGACGGGCGATGGACACCGCGCCACGGATCGACACGTCCAGGTCCGGGAACTCGCGGGCCGCCAGTTCCGAGGCCGAGTACACCGATGCACCGGCTTCGGAGACCATGATCTTGGTCATCTTCAGGGCCGGATATTTTTTGATCAGCTCGGCAGCCAGCTTGTCGGTTTCGCGGCTGGCGGTACCGTTGCCGATGGCGATCAGTTCCACCGAGTGCTTGGCGCACAGGGCGGCGAGCACGGCGATGGTCTGGTCCCACTGGTTTTTCGGTACGTGCGGGTAGACGGTGGCGGTGTCGAGCAGCTTGCCGGTGGCATCCACCACCGCGACCTTGCAGCCGGTACGCAGGCCCGGGTCAAGGCCCAGGGTGGCGCGCGGGCCGGCCGGAGCGGCCAGCAGCAGGTCGTGCAGGTTGTGGGCGAAGACGTTGATCGCCTCGCCTTCGGCGTTGTCGCGCAGCTCGCCGAACAGGTCGGTTTCCAGGTGGCTGTAGAGTTTGACCTTCCAGGTCCAGCGCACCACTTCGGCCAGCCATTTGTCCGCAGGACGGTTCTGGTTCTGCAGGCCGAAACGCTCGGCGATCATCATTTCGCACGGGTGCAGGGTGCCGGGCAGCTCTTCGCCGACTTTCAGCGACGCCGACAGCACGCCTTCGTTGCGGCCACGGAAAATGGCCAGTGCGCGGTGCGACGGTACGCTCTTGAGCAGTTCGTCGTGCTCGAAGTAGTCGCGGAACTTGGCGCCTTCTTCCTCTTTGCCGGCGACCAGGCGGGCGCTGAGTACCGCTTCCTGCTTGAGGAAGCTGCGCAGTTTGTCGAGCAGACTGGCGTCTTCGGCGAAGCGCTCCATGAGGATGTACTTGGCGCCTTCGAGGGCAGCCTTGACGTCGGCCACGCCTTTGTCGGCATCGACAAAGCGGGTGGCTTCGGCTTCAGGGCTCAGATGCGGGTCGTTCAACAGGCCGTCGGCCAGCTCGCCCAGGCCGGCTTCCAGGGCGATCTGGCCCTTGGTGCGGCGCTTTTGCTTGTAGGGCAGGTAGAGGTCTTCGAGGCGGGTCTTGGTGTCGGCCAGCTTGATTTCGCGAGCCAGTTCAGGGGTCAGCTTGCCTTGCTCTTCGATGCTGGCCAGGATGCTGGCGCGGCGATCGTCCAGTTCGCGCAGGTAACGCAGGCGTTCTTCCAGATGGCGCAGTTGGGTGTCGTCCAGGCTGCCGGTCACTTCTTTACGGTAACGGGCGATAAAAGGCACTGTCGAGCCTTCATCAAGCAGGGCCACGGCCGCTTCGACCTGTTGCGGGCGGACACCGAGTTCCTCGGCGATGCGGCTGTTGATGCTGTCCATAAAACCACCTGACATATTGTGAATACAAAGGCCGCGGGCGGGCGCCTGAGGGCGCTGAAAGTCAATGCGGCGCTGTCCGAAAGCGGCGCATTATACCCAGTGCGCCGGGGTTGCGGTGATGGCAGGGCGCCAGTTGCCGGCCGGGCAAAACTGGCACAAGGGGAAAAATCTGCTAACAATGCACACGGCACGGCCAATGGCGGCTAAGCCATAATGCGTGCCGAGATTAAAGGAGCTACCCCATGAGCAGCACTGCACAAACCGCTGAAGGCGAAAAAATCCTCATCGTCGACGACGACCCGGGCTTGAGCAGCCTGCTGGAGCGTTTCTTTACCAGCAAGGGCTACCGCGCTCGCGCAGTACCCAATACCGAACAGATGGACCGCCTGCTGGCCCGTGAGGTCTTCAACCTGGTGGTACTCGACCTGATGCTGCCAGGCGAAGACGGCCTGACCGCCTGCCGCCGGTTGCGCGCCGCCAACAACCAGATCCCGATCATCATGCTCACCGCCAAGGGCGACGAGCTGAGCCGCATCAAGGGCCTGGAGCTGGGCGCTGACGACTACCTGGCCAAGCCGTTCAACCCCGACGAGCTGATGGCTCGGGTCAAGGCCGTCTTGCGCCGCCAGGCACCGACCGTGCCGGGAGCACCGGGCAGCGAAGACGAAACCGTGACCTTCGGTGATTACGAGCTGTCGCTGGCCACCCGCGAGCTCAAGCGTGGCGAAGAAGTACACATGCTCACCACCGGCGAGTTCGCCGTGCTCAAGGCCCTGGTGATGCATGCCCGCGAGCCGCTGACCCGCGACAAGCTGATGAACCTGGCCCGTGGCCGCGAATGGGACGCCCTGGAGCGCTCCATCGACGTGCAGATTTCCCGCCTGCGCCGCATGATCGAGCCCGATCCATCGAAGCCACGCTATATTCAGACGGTATGGGGTGTCGGTTACGTCTTCGTACCGGATGGCAATGCCAGCAAGTGATGTTTCGTTTGTAGGCATCAGTCATGACGAACAGGGTAGTCCTTTGGGTTGCCCTGTTTTTGTGTGTGCTGAAGCCTGCAAAGCCTGCGAGCCCTGCTCGTTTCCGCAAAGTGTGTAGTCGCTGTCGATGAAAACGCCTCTCTGGTTCCCGCAAAGCTTCTTCGCCCGCACCCTCTGGCTGGTGCTTATCGTCGTGCTGTTTTCCAAGGCCCTGACCCTGGTCTACCTGCTGATGAACGAGGACGTGCTGGTCGATCGACAGTACAGCCACGGCGTCGCCTTGACCCTGCGCGCCTATTGGGCGGCCGACGAGTCTGACCGGGACAAGATTGCCGAAGCGGCCGGCTTGATCAGGGTGGTTGGTTCTGGCGTGCCCGAGGGCGAGCAGCATTGGCCTTACAGCGAGATCTATCAGCGTCAGATGCAGGCCGAACTGGGCGCCGACACTGAAGTGCGCCTGCGCATCCATGCGCCACCGGCGCTGTGGGTCAGGGCGCCAAGTCTGGGTGATGGCTGGTTGAAGGTTCCGCTGTACCCCCACCCGCTGCGCGGCCAGAAGATCTGGAGCGTGCTGGGCTGGTTCCTGGCCATTGGCTTGTTGTCCACGGCCTCGGCCTGGATCTTCGTGCGCCAGCTCAATCAGCCCCTCAAACGCCTGGTGTTCGCCGCCCGGCAACTGGGGCAGGGGCGTAGTGTCAGGCTGCCGATCAGTGACACCCCGAGCGAGATGACCGAGGTTTACCGCGCCTTCAACCAGATGGCCGAAGATGTCGAGCAAGCCGGGCGTGAACGGGAGCTGATGCTGGCGGGGGTTTCCCATGACCTGCGCACACCGTTGACCCGATTGCGCCTGTCGTTGTCACTGCTGGCCAACGAGAGCGACCTGACTGACGACATGGTGCGCGATATCGAAGACATGGACGCCATCCTCGATCAGTTCCTGGCCTTCATCCGCGACGGACGAGACGAACCGGTGGAGCAGGTCGACCTGAGCGACTTGGTACGCGAGGTGGTAGCACCGTTCAATCAGCCTGAAGAACGGGTACGGCTGTGCCTTGAGCCGATTCCACCCTTTCCGCTGCGGCGGGTGTCACTCAAGCGGTTGCTGAACAACCTGATCGGCAATGCGCTGTATCACGCTGGCAAGGGGGTCGAGGTGGCGGCCTACGTGTCGGGCGACAGCAGTGCGCCCTACGTCGTGCTCAGTGTGCTGGACAGGGGGGCGGGCATCGACCCGAACGAGCTGGAGGGCATCTTCAACCCGTTCATTCGTGGTGACCGTGCCCGCAGCGGCAAGGGCACCGGCCTGGGCCTGGCGATCGTCAAACGCATTGCCGCCCAGCATGGCGGCAATGTCGAGTTGCGTAATCGTTCCGGCGGCGGGCTTGAGGCCCGGGTGCGCTTGCCGCTGGGCCTGCTGCTGCCGCGCGACGCGGTCTAGCCCTTGCCCTTGGTGCGGGTCAGGTTTGGCCCGCCGTTCTTTTCCAGGTGTTCGATGATCATCCCGGCAACGTCCTTGCCGGTGGTCACTTCGATGCCTTCAAGACCTGGTGAAGAGTTCACCTCCATCACCAGCGGGCCGTGATTGGAGCGCAGGATATCCACCCCGGCCACACTCAAGCCCATGACCTTCGCCGCGCGAATGGCGGTCATGCGCTCTTCCGGGGTGATCTTGATCAGGCTGGCGCTGCCGCCACGATGCAGGTTGGAGCGGAACTCGCCGGGCTTGGCCTGGCGCTTCATCGAGGCAATGACCTTGTCGCCGACCACAAAGCAGCGGATATCGGCGCCACCGGCTTCCTTGATGTATTCCTGAACCATGATGTTCTGCTTCAGGCCCATGAACGCCTCGATCACCGATTCGGCAGCCTTGGTGGTTTCGCACAGCACCACGCCGATGCCCTGGGTGCCTTCGAGCACCTTGATCACCAGGGGGGCACCATTGACCATCTGGATCAGGTCGGGGATGTCGTCCGGGGAATGGGCGAAGCCCGTCACCGGCAGGCCAATACCGCGTCGTGACAGCAGCTGCAGCGAGCGCAGCTTGTCGCGGGAGCGGGCAATGGCCACCGACTCGTTCAGCGGGAACACGCCCATCATCTCGAACTGGCGCAATACCGCGCAGCCGTAGAAGGTCACCGAGGCACCAATGCGCGGGATCACCGCGTCGAAACCCTCCAGCGGCTTGCCGCGGTAGTGGATCTGCGGCTTGTGGCTGGCGATGTTCATGTAGGCGCGCAGGGTATCGATCACAACCATCTCATGGCCTCGTTCGGTACCGGCTTCTACCAGGCGACGAGTGGAATACAGACGCGGGTTTCGCGACAGCACGGCGATCTTCATGCAACACCTGTGGAGGGGGAAATAGTGGCCGGGAATGCCGGCTTGTCCTGAACGTATTTGAGACCCGGATTGACCACCAACTGGCCATGGATCAGGGCTTTGGAACCGAGCAGCAGGCGATAGCGCATGGCTTTGCGGCAGGCCAGGGTGAACTCGACCTCCCAGACCCGGTCACCCAGCGCCAGGGGCGTGCGGATCACATAGCGGGTCTGGGCGTGGCCGTTGGAGCTTTTGATGGTCTTCATGGTTACCAGTGGTGCTTCGCAGCGACGGTGGCGCAACTGCACGACCGAGCCCAGGTGAGCGTTGAAACGCACCCACTGCTCGCCATTGCGCTCGAAAGGTTCGACTTCGGTGGCGTGCAGGCTCGAGGTGCTGGCCCCGGTGTCGATCTTGGCGCGCAGGCCCGCCAAACCGAGGTCGGGCAAGGCTACCCACTCGCGCAGGCCAATCACAGTCAAATGATCAAATGTCTTCAAAATGCTCAACCAGCGTAGGAAATCGTCAGGCCGGAACCGGCGTGTGCGACAGTTCGGTGAACTGTAAGCACGCGGCGGTTTTTTTGCATCCGCCAGTTACGGTAGTACAGTTCCGTTAAGGAAAATCAATGGGGAAATGTCATGGCACAAAAGCCGGAAGAGGACGACAAGGTCCGCCTGGACAAGTGGTTATGGGCAGCGCGTTTCTACAAGACCCGCGCGCTGGCCAAGGCGGCCATCGAGAGTGGCAAGGTGCACTGTCGCGGGGAGCGTTGCAAGCCGGGCAAGGAGCCGCGGGTGGGCGACGAGTTCGTGCTGCGTACCGGCTTCGATGAGCGCACGGTGGTGGTCAAGGCGCTGTCCATCGTGCGCCGCGGTGCGCCCGAGGCACAGGCACTCTATGAAGAGACCCAGCAGAGTATCGACAAGCGCGAACAGGCGGCTGCGCAGCGCAAAGCCGGGGCCCTGGGCGTGAGCACCGACGGCCGGCCGACCAAGAAACAGCGGCGTCAGTTTCACCAGTTTCACGACAGCCAGTAGGGGCGCCATTCGTCGCACGCGGGCAACCGGGGGGGAGCAAACGGTGTCCTTGCTTGGAACAGGGGGCAATTGCCCATAAAATACGCCCATCCTTCTCTTCAGAAAGCCAGCATTCATGTCTGATACCGATTACACCCAACGCTTCATCTTCGACGAGCGCGACGTGCGCGGTGAGCTCGTTGCACTGGAGCACAGCTACGCCGAAGTCCTGGCCAAGCACGACTACCCGCTGCCGGTCCAGCAACTGCTGGGCGAGTTCATGGCGGCGGCAGCGCTGTTGGTCGGCACCTTGAAGTTCGATGGCTTGCTGATCCTGCAGGCCCGTTCCGAAGGCCCGGTGCCGCTGCTGATGATCGAGTGCTCCAGCGAGCGTGATATTCGCGGCCTGGCCCGCTACAACGCCGAAGACATCAGCGAGGGCGCGACCCTGGCTGACCTGATGCCAAGCGGTGTGCTGGCCATGACCGTTGACCCGACCCAGGGCCAGCGCTATCAGGGCATCGTCGACCTGGACGGCGAAACGCTTTCGGAGTGTTTCACCAACTACTTCGTCATGTCCCAGCAGGTAAACACCAAGTTCTGGCTGAACGCCGATGGTCAGCACGCGCGTGGCCTGTTGCTGCAACAACTGCCCACCGACCGCGAGAAAGACGAGGAAGAGCGCGCCGCCAGCTGGCAACACGTCACGGCCCTGGCCAGCACCCTGACAGCCGAAGAGCTGTTGGGCCTGAACAACGAGACTGTTCTTCATCGCCTTTACCATGAAGAGGCTGTGCGCCTGTTCGATATCCAGCCACTGCGTTTCCGTTGCAGTTGCTCGCGAGAGCGCTCCGGCAATGCCCTGGTCAGCCTCGGCCTGGAAGACGCCAAGCAACTGGCGGCAGAGCATGGCGGCAGCGTTGAAGTCGATTGCCAGTTCTGTAACCAGAGCTACAAGTTCGACGCGGCGGACATCGAGCAATTGTTCGCGGGTGGCGGTGTAGACACGCCCTCAGATACTCGGCACTAAAACGTTTCATCACAGGTAAATCTCCTGTCGAACGCCGTAAACCGGGTGTTCTGACAGGAGGGCCCTACTTTTTTTGGGCGTTTCTGGCATAATCCGGCCACTTTTTTCGCTGTAGTAGTTTTCAAAGCTCTACTACAAAACGTTTGGAGCACTCGGCCTCAGGCCGGATGGGGAATCTCATGACGCAAGCCAACAACACCGTCTACACCGACCTGAGCGTCGATGAGCTGGTAAAAGAAGCGCTGAACCGCGGTGAAGGCGAGCTGGCCGATACTGGCGCCCTGGTCGTGAAAACCGGTCACCGTACCGGTCGTTCGCCGGTCGACCGTTTCATCGTCGAAGAGCCGTCCACTCAGGACGCCATCGCCTGGGGCCCGATCAACCGCAAGTTCCCGGCCGACAAGTTCGATGCCCTGTGGGACCGCGTCCAGGCGTTCAACAACGCCCAAGAGCATTTCGTCTCCCATGTTCACGTAGGTGCGGCCACCGAGCACTACCTGCCAGTGAAGATGACCACCCAGACTGCCTGGCAGAACCTGTTCGGCCGTTGCCTGTTCATCAACCCTCAGCAGTACAACCCTGCTGGCCGTGATGAGTGGCAAGTGCTGAACGTTGCCAACTTCGAGTGCGTGCCTGAGCGTGACGGCACCAACTCCGACGGTTGCGTGATCATCAACTTCGCCCAGAAGAAAGTACTGATCGCTGGCATGCGTTACGCCGGTGAAATGAAGAAAGCCATGTTCTCGGTGCAGAACTTCCTGCTGCCAGCTGCCGACGTGCTGCCAATGCACTGCGCTGCCAACATCGGCGAAGAAGGCGACGTGACCCTGTTCTTCGGTCTGTCGGGCACCGGTAAAACCACCCTGTCGGCCGATGAAAGCCGTTACCTGATCGGTGACGACGAGCACGGTTGGGGCGAAGGCGTCGTGTTCAACATCGAAGGCGGTTGCTATGCCAAGTGCATCGACCTGTCCGAGAAGAACGAGCCAGTCATCTGGAAAGCCATCAAGCACGGTGCTGTTCTTGAAAACGTCGTTCTGGACGGTGACAAGAAAGCTGACTACGCCGATGGCAGCCTGACCCAGAACAGCCGTGCCGCCTACCCGCTGGAGCACGTCGAGAAGCGTTCCGAGAAGAACCTCGGTGGCGAGCCTAACGCTGTCATCTTCCTGACCTGCGACCTGACCGGCGTATTGCCGCCAGTCTCGATCCTCAGCGAAGAACAAGCGGCCTACCACTTCCTGTCGGGTTACACCGCTCTGGTCGGTTCCACCGAAATGGGTTCGGGCAGCGGCATCAAGTCGACCTTCTCCACCTGCTTCGGCGCACCGTTCTTCCCGCGTCCGGCTGGCGAGTACGCTGAACTGCTGATCAAGCGTATCCGTGGTTTCGGCTCCAAGGTCTACCTGGTCAACACCGGCTGGACCGGCGGTGGCTACGGCGTCGGCAAGCGCTTCAACATCCCGACCACCCGTGCCGTTATCGCAGCCATCCAGAGCGGCGCTCTGGTCGGTGCCGAGACCGAGCACCTGGACATCATCAACCTGGACGTGCCAAAAGCCGTTGCCGGTGTTGAAACTGTCCTGCTCAACCCACGCAACACCTGGGCTGACCAAGCCGCCTACGATGAAGCAGCCAAGGGCCTGGCCAACCTGTTCATCGAGAACTTCAAGAAGTTCGACGTTTCCGACGCCATCAAGGCTGCTGGCCCACAGCTGTAAGCTGAAGCCCGCGTGAAACGAAAAAGCCGCCCCCAGGGGCGGCTTTTTGCTTTGCAGGAGCGGGCTTGCCCCGCGATAGCGGTATCTCAGACGCACCGCTATCGCGGGGCAAGCCCGCTGATCTCAATGACGAGGAGCCGTCATGTCCGAATCCCCCCAACGCCACGACTACCCCCATCTGCAACCCATCCTCACGCGCTGGCAAGACAGCGACCTCAACGGCTTTATCGCCGGCGCCACGGTGTATGCCTATTTCGATACGACGATTCAGGGGTTCTTGCAGCAGCACGCCGGCCTGGATCTTCAGGACGGTGAGGTGATGGGGTTCGTGGTCAGCTCGGCAGCGGATTTTTTTGCGTTGCCAGCGTTTCCCGACACCCTCGAAGTGGGCCTGCGCGTTGCGCGTCTTGCCGGCAGTTCGGTGGAGTATCAGGTGGCGTTGTTCAAGGCAGGAGAGGTGCAGGCCTGTGCGGCGGGGAAGGTGGTGCAGGTGTTCGTCGAACGCGCCTCGGGACGCCCTGTAGCGCTACCTGAAGGGCTTCAGGCAGCGCTGGTACGTCTTCAAGGCTAAGGCACATATTCAGCCGAAGGCGCCCTTAGCGGTGGCGCCAGTGCTTCTTGTGCTTGCGGTGGCCGTAGTGGTGGCCACGGTCGTGGTAGTGACGACGGTCGTCATAGCCACGGTTGCGGTAGCGGCGATCGTCTTCTTCGTCCGCCTTGTTGCCCATGTAGTTACCCAGGGCACCACCGGCACCACCACCTGCGGCTGCACCGATGTAGCTACCGGAGGTGCCGCCTACGCTGCGGCCCACCACGTTGCCGCCGGCTGCGCCCAGGGCGCCACCGATGGCGGCTTCACCACGGCTGCGTTTGTCGGCGCCGACGGCACTGCCTGCCGCGCCGCCCAGACCCGCACCGATCGCCGAGCCGGTGCTGCCGCCGATCGACTGACCGACCACCGAACCCAGTACCCCACCCAATGCGCCGCCAATACCGGCTTCGGTGGTGCCACCTGCCGAGGCAACGCCACTGAGCAGGCCGAGAGACAACAACAGTATCGAGGAGTACTTCATCAAGAGAGCCTCATAGGGATGACGAGGCGATCCTGAGGCTGGCGAGGGGGGGCTGGCAACGGAAATCCGACGAGTAACACGAGTTGTACACAATTCGCTAAGTTACTGTTTTGACTATGAAACTTTCTTGGTTTTTGGCTGTCTGAGCTTACTTGAGACAAGGCCCCGGCATCGCTGCCAGGGCCTTTTTTTGTGTCTGAAGTACAGCCAGTCTGTCAGAGGATGCGGGCGTTGTCGCTGGCCGCTTCCAGTTTGATCGCCACGAATTTCGAGGTCGGGGTGTGGCTGCCATCGCCGACACTCTCCAGCGGCACCAGCGGATTCACCTCTGGATAATACGCCGCTGCCTGGCCCGCCGGGATATCGAACGCCAGCAGGGTGAAGCCCTTGACCCGACGCTCGCGGCCATCGCTCCACAACGAAACGATATCGGCCTTCTGCCCCGGGTGAAAGCCCAGGCGGATGATGTCGGCTTCGTTGGCGAACAGCACATTGCGCTGGCCCTTGACCCCGCGGTAGCGGTCATCCAGGCCATAGATGGTGGTGTTGTACTGATCATGGGAGCGCATCGACTGCATGATCAGGTCCGGTATCTGGCCGGTGGCGCGCACCCGCTCATGGAGCAGATCGTCTGGCAGGCCGTTGGCCTTGAAGTTGGCCAGGCCGCTGGCGGTCTTCCACTGGCGCTGGCCGGCGCTGTTGCCCAGGTAAAAGCCTCCCGGGTGCTCCAGGCGCTGGTTGAAATTGTCGAAGCCGGGAATGGTATCGCTGATCAGGTCGCGGATACGCCCGTAGTCAGCCACCAGCCAGTTCCAGTCCACCGGTGCGGTGCCAAGCGTCGCGGAGGCGATGCCAGCGATCACCGCAGGCTCCGAGCGCATCTGCCGCGAAAGCGGCTGCAACTGGCCGTTGGAGGCGTGGACCATGCTGAACGAGTCTTCCACCGTGACGGCCTGTGGCCCTTCACTCTGTTGGTCGATGTCGGTGCGGCCCAGGCACGGCAGGATCAATGCCTGTTTACCGTGAACCAGATGACTGCGGTTGAGCTTGGTGCTGATCTGCACGGTCAGCTCACAGCTGCGCAAGGCCTGGGCGGTACGTTCGGTGTCGGGTGTCGCCTGGGCGAAGTTGCCGCCCAGGCCGATGAATACCTTGGCCTGGCCGGCGAGCATGGCGCCGATGGCTTCCACGGTGTTGTGGCCATTGTGGCGTGGCACCTTGAAGTCGAAGCGGCGCTCCAGGGCATCGAGCAGGGCCACTGGCGGGCGTTCGTTGATGCCCATGGTCCGGTCGCCCTGGACGTTGCTGTGGCCACGCACGGGGCACAGGCCGGCGCCGGGTGCGCCAAGGTTGCCGCGCAGCAGCATCAGGTTGGCGATTTCCTGGATGGTCGCTACCGAATGCCGGTGCTGGGTGATGCCCATGGCCCAGCACATGATGACTTTGCTGGCCTTGCAGTACATGCGCGCAGCCTGCTCGATCTCGGCAAGGCTGAGGCCCGACTGGCTTTCGATCTGATCCCACGGCGTTGCGTCAACGGCCGCCAGGTAGGCGTCCACACCCTGGGTGTGCTGGTTGAGGAAGTCGTGATCAAAGACCGCCGGCGCGTTGCTGGCCTGGGCTTCGCGCTCCCACTGCAAGAGGAACTTGGCCATGCCGCGCAGCACCGCCATGTCGCCACCCAGGGCCGGGCGGAAGTACGCGGTGTTGGTGGGGCGGTCGCCGTTGGTGAGCATCTCCAGCGGGTGTTGAGGATGCTGGAAGCGCTCCAGGCCACGCTCCTTGAGCGGGTTGATACACACCACCTGGGCGCCACGTTTTACCGCCTCGCGCAGTGGTTCGAGCATGCGCGGGTGGTTGGTGCCAGGGTTCTGGCCCCAGACGAAAATGGCCTCGGCGTGTTCAAAGTCATCGAACGTCACGGTGCCTTTGCCGACCCCGACACTCTGGCCCAAGGCAACGCCGCTGGCCTCGTGGCACATGTTCGAGCAGTCGGGGAAGTTGTTGGTGCCAAAGGCGCGGACGAACAACTGGTACAGGTACGCCGCCTCATTGCTGGCGCGACCGGAGGTGTAGAACTCCGCCTGGTCGGGGCTGGCAAGGTTGTGCAGGTGCTTGGCGATCAGGGCGAAGGCCCCATCCCAGTCGATGGGCCGATAGCGGTCGGTGTCGGCGTCATAGACCATCGGTTCGGTCAGCCGCCCCTGGTATTCGAGCCAGTAGTCGCTCTGGGCCAGCAGCGAGGTCACGCTGTGGCGGGCGAAGAATGCCGCGTCGACACGGCGCTTGGTGGCTTCCCAGTTCACCGCCTTGGCGCCGTTCTCGCAGAACTTGACCATGCCGCTTTCCGGCGAGTCGCCCCAGGCGCAGCCCGGGCAGTCGAAGCCGCCGTTCTGGTTGGTCTTGAGCAGGGCGCGGATGTTCTTGAGCGCGTTGTCGCTACCGATCCAGGCCTGGGCGACGCTGCGCAGGGCACCCCAGCCGCCGGCGGCACCGTTGTAGGGTTTGTAGCGCGGGACAGGCTTCTGGTCGGCTTGGTGATGCAGGCTCAAGATCGGTTCTCCCGCACGGGACTGAACACCCGTGGCGCACTGTGTTTAGGCAGATGGATCAGGTTGAGGTTGTGCCGGCGGGCCCATTGCAGGGCAAGGCCGGTGGGCGATGAGAGGCTGACCAGGGTCTGGATGCCGGCACGCAGGACTTTCTGGATGAGCTCCAGGCTGCAGCGGCTGGTGACGATGGCAAGGCCGCCGTCCAGGCGCAGGTGCTGGCGCAGCAGGGCGCCGATCAGCTTGTCCAGGGCGTTGTGCCGGCCGATGTCTTCGCGGCCCATCAGCAATTCGCCCTGATCGTTCATGAACAGCGCCGCATGCACCGCACCGCAGTGCTGGCCAAGGGGCGTGAAAGCGTCGATGCGCTGGCGCAGGCCGTCGAGCCAGTGTGCCGGGGGCAGCGGCGCCCCGGGCAAGACATTCAACTCCGGCAAGGCCTGCTCAAGGGCTTCCACCCCGCACAGGCCGCAGCCACTGGTACCGGCCAATTGGCGGCGCTGGTTCTTCAGGTTCCAGAACGCGCGACTGGCGATTTCCACCTCTGCGCTTATGGCCGAACCCCGGCCGCTGAGCTTCACGTCATAAATGTCGTCGGGGGAGGCAATGATGCCGCTGCCGATGCTGAAGCCGACGATGAAGTCTTCAAGGTCGGTCGGGCTGACCAGCATCACCGCCTGGTTGATGCCGTTATAGGCAATGGCCAGGGCGACTTCTTCGGCCAGCGCGGTGCTGGCCTGGCTGTCATCGGTCAGGTGGATATAGTCGTAGCGGTTGCTGGCCGCGGGCGCAGTCAGGGAGGCGGACGCGGCGCAGGCCGGAGGTTTTGTGGTCATTGGAGATACCGGCGGCAGGTCTGGTTTAAGCCTAGGCTTGCGCTCGGGTATCGTCTAATCGCTAATGCTGATGCCTTGATAGATGGCGTCGATCACGCACCGCTGTGCAGGGCCTGGAATTCGGCCAGGCATGCTTCGGCCAATGCCGAGCGCGGCGCCGTGCGGCGCATGATCAGGCCCAGTGGCGCGAGGGTGCTGGCCTGTTCGATGGGTTGCAGGCGCAGCCGTTCGGTCAGCACTTCAAGGCCTGCAGCCAGCGGCATGATCGCGCAGCACAGGCCGCCTTTTACCGACTGCACCAACTGATGGACGGCGTCGGTCTGCAGCAACAGCCGTGGTTCCAGGCCCCGGCTGTTGAAGTTGTGGTCGATCGACTGGCGAAAGTGCATGCCGGCGGTGAGCAGGCCCAGCGGCAGTTCGGTCAGTGCTTGCCAGCTTAAGGGCTGATCGTCGAACTGAAAGTGATCTGGGTCATACAGCAGGCCCATGCGTGTCTCGCCAAGGGGCAGGGACAGGAAACGCTCGTTGTCCAGGCGCTCCAGGTAAGACACGCCCAGGTCCAGTCGATTGCTGGTGAGCTGCTCCAGGATCTGCTCGGAGCTCAGGGCGCTGAGCTCGAAGTTCAGCTCCGGATGACGCTCATGCAGGCGTTGCAGCAACGGCAGCGGATCAAAGCTCGACAACGGCACCACGCCCATTCGCAGGTTGCCGACCAGGTGGCCGCGGCAGGCAGCGGCTTCGGCGTGCAGGCCGTCGTAGGCCGCCATCACCGAGCGGGCCCAGGCCAGCACACGCTCGCCCTGGGCGGTAAAGCCTTCAAAGCGCTGGCCACGGTTGACCAGGGCCAGGTCGAGTTCCTGTTCCAGGTTGCGCAGGCGCATCGACAGCGTCGGTTGGGTCACGTGGCAACGGGCTGCGGCCTGGCCGAAGTGTCGGGTTTCATCAAGCGCGATGAGGAATTTGAGCTGTTTGATGTCCATCGTCGGTCCACGGCGCAAAGCAGGCGAAGCATTCTAACCTGTCCTAGACTGCAGGCTCCGAGATTCATCACCAAGGAGAGCGGTATGAGCATTTTCAGTTTCATCAAAGAGGCCGGTGAGAAAATCATCGACCTGCTGACACCGGGTAATGCCAATGCCAGTGAGCAATTGCAAAAGCATGTGGAAGCGGTTGGCCTCGGGAATCCGAACATCAAGGCCACGGTCGATGGCGACAAGGTGACGGTGACCGGCGAGGTGGCCAGCCAGGAAGAGAAAGAAAAGATCCTCCTGGCGCTGGGCAACATTGCCGGTGTCGCTGAAGTCGACGACCAGATCACCGTGACCGGCCCGGTCGTGGCCGCAGCGCGCTTTGTGGTAGTCAAGAAAGGCGACACCCTGAGCGCGATTTCACTGGCCGTGTATGGCAATGCCAACCTGTACAACAAGATCTTTGAAGCCAACAAACCGATGCTCAAGCACCCGGACAAGATCTACCCGGGCCAGAGCCTGCGTATTCCCGAGTAAGTATCAAAGCCCCTCGAGCAGCGTCCGGTAGTCCTCCACGGCGGCGAACTCTTCGGTATCACGCGGCCCTTTGCGGCTGTCTGGCTGGCGCACCGCAAGCAGGTGCGCCACGCCGAAGTCGCGGGCACTGCGCAGAATCGACAGGGTGTCGTCGATAAACAGACTGCGGCTCGGCTCAAAGTCGATATCCGCTTGCAAGGCGTCCCAGAACTGCGGGTTTTCCTTGGGGTACCCGTAATCGTGGGAGCTGATCAGGCGCTCGAAGTAGGGCGCCAGCTCAACCCTCTCCAATTTCAACGACAACGAATCGCGGTGCGCATTGGTGATCAGGATCACCCGCTTGCCGGCCTGTTTGATCGCCTGCAAAAAGGTGTCGGCGTCCGGGCGCAAGGCGATCAGATGAGCGGTTTCCAGCTTCAGGTCCCGCACCGACAGGTTCAGCTCGCGGCTCCAGAAGTCCAGGCAGTACCAGTTCAGGGAGCCCGCGTGCTGCTCGAACAACGGCTGCATTTCAAGCTCGGCCATGGCTCGGCTGATGCCGTGCAGGTCGGCGTAGCGCTGGGGCAGGTGTTCGAGCCAGAAGTGGTTGTCGAAATGCAGGTCCAGCAGGGTGCCGTCCATGTCCAGCAGTACGGTGTCGATGGTGGACCAGGCTAAAACGGGCATATGAAATTCTCGGACAGTCAGGGCAGCGGTGGCCGGGCAAGCCACGGTATAGTAACCCGTTCACGCCAAGGAGCCGCCCCATGCGCCAGAAACCCACCGTTCTCTCTCGCGAGATTGTCGCCAGCAGCCGCCTGTTCCGGGTCGAGGCTGTGCAATTGCGCTTTGCCAATGGCAACGAGCGCACCTATGAGCGGCTGGTGGGGCGCGGTAACGGGTATGGTGCAGTGATGATCGTGGCGATGCTCGACAGTGAACATGCGGTGCTGGTCGAAGAGTACTGCGGCGGGACCGACGAGTACGAGCTGTCACTGCCCAAGGGCCTGATCGAGCCGGGTGAGGATGTACTGGCTGCCGCCGACCGCGAGCTCAAGGAAGAAGCCGGTTTTGGCGCCCGCCAACTGGAGCACCTGACGGAGCTTTCCCTGTCGCCGGGCTACATGAGCCAGAAGATCCAGGTGGTACTGGCCTCCGACCTGTATGAAGAGCGTCTGGAAGGCGATGAGCCCGAGCCGATGCGTGTCGACAAGGTCAGCCTGCGCGAGCTCTCGGCCCTGGCCCAGCACCCGCAGTTTTCCGAAGGCCGCGCCCTGGCGGCGTTGTACCTGGTGCGTGACCTGCTGACCCAGCGTGGAGTGTTCGGCGCATGACCGATGTGCAACTGATGCAGGCAGTGGTTGAGCTGGCTCGCCAGGCGGGCAAGGCCATCCTGCCGTTCTGGCGTGCGGATGTTGCCGTGACGTCCAAAGCCGATGATTCCCCGGTTACCGCAGCCGACCTGGCCGCCCATGAGGTGATCGCCAAAGGCTTGCGCGCACTGGCCCCGCAGATCCCGGTGTTGTCTGAAGAAGACTGCGAGATCCCCCTCGGCGAGCGCCAGCAATGGCAGCGCTGGTGGCTGGTTGATCCGCTGGACGGTACCAAGGAGTTCATCGCCGGCACCGAGGAATTCACCGTCAATATCGCCCTGATCGAGCAAGGCCGTGTGGTGTTTGGGGTCGTGGCGATTCCTACCACTGGCCGCTGCTACTACGGTGGCCAGGGGATCGGCGCCTGGTGCGCCGAGGCCGATGGCGCACCGCACGCTATTCAAGTCCGTCTGGCACCGCCTGCGGGGCAAGGCTTTACCGTGGTGGCCAGCCGTCGCCATTCCAGCCCGCAGCAGGAAGCCTTGCTGGCTGGACTGAGTTCGGCGGTGGGCGAGCTGGAGCTGGCCAATATCGGCAGCTCGCTGAAGTTTTGCCTGTTGGCCGAAGGGGCTGCCGACTGCTATCCACGCCTGGCGCCAACGTCGCAGTGGGACACCGCCGCCGCCCAGGGTGTGCTGGAAGGTGCGGGCGGCGAAGTGCTGGGTCTGGATGGCCAGGTGTTCGTCTATCCGCCGCGCGAGTCGTTGCTCAATCCCTTCTTCCTGGCCCTGCCTGCCGCCGCCCCCTGGCGTGAGCGGCTGCTGCAATTGGCTTCAACGATGTAGCACGTACTGGCCGCTGAACATGACAGCGGCCTCATCGCTATCGGCGTTGCTGACCTGGGTGTGCAGGTTCAGACGTGCCCGGCCACGGCGCTGGTAGGTGGCGACGAAGCGCTCCCAGACTTTCTCCTCCGGTGCCTCGCACACGGCGATGGCTGCGCCGGTGACCGGCAGCGGATAGCTGATCTGGCCTTCCTGAATGACGATGTGCCCATCGTCGATCCCCGCCTCGCGCAGGCGCAGGTGCAACCAGCCCCAACCGACCAGTACGGCAGCGCAATACAGGCTGCCGCCGAACATGGTGCTCTTGTGATTGACGTTGGCCTCCAGCGGCAACTGCAGGCGCAGGCGCTGCTGTTCCCAGTCGAGCACCTGCAGGCCCATTTCGCGGGTCAGGGGAATGTCACCGTGCAGCACCGATTCAAGGTAGCGGCTGTCCGTGGTCATGGGCGGTTGTCCTCCATTTCGTCAGTGCTGGCGTTGCTGTCGGCGAAGCTCAGGCCATGCTTGCGCAGCTTGTCGTGCAGGGTTTTGCGGGGAATGCCCAGGGCCTCGGCCAGGCTGCGCATGGAGCTGTGCGGCTGAGCCAGCTCTGCGGCGATCAACGAGCGCTCGAACTGTTCGACCTGATCGCTGAGGTTGCCGCTGTTCACCGGCGAGGCCTGGGCATGAGCGGGCGGTGGCGCCTCGCCATCCAGGGCCAGCTCAAGGCCCAGAGCGAAGCGCTCCGCGACATTCTGCAGCTCTCGGACATTGCCCGGCCAGTTATGGCGCAACAGCAATGCACGCTGTGCGGGCTGCAAGGTGTGAGGTGGCAGGCCGTGACGCTCGCTGGCGGCGTCGGCAAAATGCTGGAACAGCACCAGGACGTCGTCGCCGCGCTCGCGCAGCGGCGGGATGCGCAGCGGTGCAACGTTCAGGCGGTAATACAGGTCGGCACGGAAGCGCCCCTGATCGGCGGCCTGGCGCAGGTCTTCCTTGGTGGCAGCGATGATGCGGATGTCCAGGGGGATCTGCTGATTGCCACCGAGTCGCTCGACCACTCGCTCCTGCAAGAGGCGCAGCAGCTTGACCTGTACATCCAGGCTCATGCTTTCGATTTCATCGAGGAACAGCGTGCCGCCGTTGGCGAACTCGAACTTGCCGATCCGGCGCTTCTGGGCGCCGGTAAAGGCGCCGGGCTCGTGGC
Organism: Pseudomonas sp. JQ170C; assembly: GCF_035581345.1. Classification (NCBI taxonomy): domain Bacteria; kingdom Pseudomonadati; phylum Pseudomonadota; class Gammaproteobacteria; order Pseudomonadales; family Pseudomonadaceae; genus Pseudomonas; species Pseudomonas sp. JQ170C. The sequence continues at coordinate 5,646,941 of NZ_CP141608.1, read as the reverse complement.
CGAACAGCTCGCTTTCGACCACCGACTCCGCCAGGGCGCCGGCGTTGATGGCTACAAACGGGCCGTCGCGTCGGCTCGACAAATCATGCAGGGCGCGCGCGACCACTTCTTTACCGGCGCCGGTTTCGCCGAGGATCAGCACGTCGGCACGGGTGCCGGCCAACGCACCGATCTGCTCGCGCAGGCGCAGCATTGGTGCAGACTGGCCCACCAGGCGGGTGCTTAACTGCTGGCGGTCACTCAGGGCCAGGCGCAGGCTGCGGTTGTCCAGCACCAGGCGGCGCAGGGCCAGGGCGCGGCGCACACTGTCGAGCAGGGCATCGCTGGCGAAGGGCTTTTCAAGAAAGTCGTAGGCCCCGGCGCGCATGGCTTGCACCGCCAGGGGCACGTCGCCGTGGCCGGTAATCAACAGCACCGGCAGTTCCGGGTCCTGGGCCTGTACCTGCTCCAACAATTGCAGGCCGTCGATACCGGGCATGCGGATATCGCTGACCAGCACCCCGGGCCAGTCCTGCTCAATACGCCCGGCCAGGCCCTGGGCGTCGCTCAGCGACAAGACCTTGAGGCCGGCAAGGTCCAGGGTCTGGCTCAGGGCCTGGCGCAGGTGCGGGTCGTCGTCGACCAGAATCACCTGAACGCGGCTGTCGATGAGCGGCTCGGTCGTCATGCCGATGGGTCCTCCGAGGGTTGCAGGTTGGCGCCGGACTTGGCCACGCGCAGTTGCAGGGTAAGCAGGGCACCACCTTCGGGGTGGTTGCCGAGCACAAGTTCGCCGCCCAGCGCCCGCATCAAGGTATCGCAGATCGCCAGGCCCAGGCCAAGGCCCTGGGTGCGTGTCTTGGTGGTGAAAAACGGCTCGCGGGCGCGGGCCAGGGCTTCACTGGAAAACCCCGGGCCGTTGTCGCGAATGTACAGGTAGACGTTGCCGTCGCGTTGTTCGGCACTTAGCCAGAGTTTGCGCGGGTTGGCCTTTTCGGTCAGGGCGTCCAGGGCGTTGGCCAGCAGGTTACCCAGCACCTGGCGCAGGCGGGTTTCGCCGGCCTGGACCCACAGCGTGGCGTCCGGCAGGTCACGTACCAGCTCGACCGCCATGGCCCGGCGGCGCTTGGCCAGCAGGGCCAGGGCATCGTCCAGCGCAGGCTGCAACGCCACACTCTCGGGTGCATGGCGGTCGCGGCGGGCGAAGGCGCGCAGGTGGGCAATGATCGAGGCCATGCGCCCGGTCAGTTCACTGATCAGTTTGAGGTTGCTACGGGCATCGTCGGTGCGCTGGTGGTCGAGCAGAATCTCGGCGTTTTCTGCGTAGCTGCGGATCGCCGCCAGCGGCTGGTTGAGTTCGTGGCTGATACTCGCCGACATGGTCCCCAGCACCGACAACTTGCCAGCCTGGACCAGTTCATCCTGGGCGCGCACCAGCTCCTGCTGGGCGTGTTCGCGTTCCAGTACCTCGCCTTTCAGGCGGCTGTTGAGGCCTTCAAGGTCGGCGGTACGCTCGATGACACGCTTTTCCAGCTCCTGGCGCCCATGGGCCTCGAAGTCGATGCGGTCCATGTAGTGGCGTCGACGCTGCATCATCAGGCCCAGCAGCAACATCAGCACCAGCAAGGCTGCGGCACCAATGGCCAGCACTGTGCTCACCGAGCGGTCGACGATGGACCGTGGCGCCAGGATGCTGGCCTGCCAACCGGTTTCTTCGATGGCTTCGGTCTGGATCAGCCAGGCAGCTCGGTCGAGGTTCAGTGGCTGCGGCGCCTGGGTCGGGTAGGGCTTGATCGCAACGATCGCTTCGCGTTCGGCATCGGTCAGCGGCCGGGTGGCGCGGAAGCGCCAGTCGGGGCGCGAGGTCAGGATGACCACGCCATTGTGGTCGGTGACCAGCAGTTGCTCAGGCGTCTTGCCCCATAGGTTTTCGGTGTGGTCCAGGTCGACCTTGACCACCAGCGCGCCGATGATCTTTTCCCCGTCACGGACCGCAGCGGCAAAGTAATAACCGCGCTTGGCGGAGGTCGTGCCCTGGCCGAAAAACCGCCCCAGGCGCCCGGCAATGGCTTCGCTGTAGTAAGGCCGGAACGTGAAGTTGCGGGCGATGAAACTGTCGCGCTTGTCCCAGTTAGAGGCCGCCAGGGTATTGCCATTGGCGTCCAGCAGGTACATGACTTCGGCGCCGGTCTGGGTGGTGATGTCCTTGAGCAGGCGATTGGCGTTGGTCAGGGTCTCGAGCCGCAGCGGGTCGGCCAGCACTGCCCGCAGGGCAGGCAGGTCGCCAAGGATCTGCGGCAGGGTTTCATAGCGGTGCAGGGTACCGAGCAGGTTGGCCACGTACAGGTCCAGGGTCTGGCGGTTCTGGCTGGCCAGTTCCTCCTGGTAGTAGCGTTCGGCAAGGTGTTGCAGGGGCCAGAGCAACGGCGCCAGGCAAATCGCCAGCAGGGCCAGGCTGCGCCAGCGAGGGCGGCGGGTAGGAGGTGGAGTCATGGTCATCGCAATTGCGCCAGGGTGATCTGGCGCATTATGCGCTACTTCAGGCAGTCGATCAGCGCCTGCTGCCAATGTGGCTGGCCGACCTGCCATTCACGCTGCAGGCGACTGCAATCGAGCCGTGAGTTCAGCGGGCGCCTGGCCGGTGTCGGGTAATCGCTGGAGGGAATTGGCAGCAATTCGCTGCAGGGCAGGCCCTGGGCTGTCAGGTGCTCGGCAATCGCCTGGGCGAAGCCGAACCAGGAAGTCTCGCCCTGGGCTGTCAGGTGGTAGGTCCCCCAGGGGCCGGCCTGGCCCGCGTGCCAACGTTCTATTAGGGCGCGAGTGCTGTGGGCGATGGTTCCGGCCCAGGTAGGGGCGCCGAATTGGTCGGCGACGATGCGCAGTTGCGGCTTTTCCTGCAGCAGGCGTTGCATGGTCAGCAGAAAGTTGTGGCCATGACGTGAGTACACCCAGCTCGTGCGCAAGATCAGGTGCTGGCCGGCTACGGCCCTGACAGCCTGTTCACCGGCCAGCTTGCTGAGGCCGTAGACGTTCAGCGGGTTCGGCAGATCGTCTTCGGTATAGGGCGTGGCCTTGCTGCCGTCGAACACATAGTCGGTGGAGTAGTGGATCAACGGAATGCCAAGGGCTGCCGCTTCTTCGGCCAGCACGCCCGGTGCCCGGGCGTTGATTGCGAACGCAAGGTCCGGCTCGCTTTCGGCCAGGTCCACGGCGGTGTAGGCGGCGGCGTTGATGATCAGGTTCGGCTTGATCCTGTGTATCGGGGCACGAAGGCGTTCCGGGTGGGCCAGGTCCACGTGGTCGCGGCCCAGGACCTGTAGCTGGCCAAGGTCATTCAGGCGGTGCTGCAGCGCCCGGGCAACCTGGCCGTGCTGGCCGATGATGAGAATATTCAGGCTCATGGAAACAGGTCCGCGTCCTTGAGCCATTGACCGGCCTGGTCCTTGGCGGAGAGCAGTGGAGGCTCGGTGAGCTGCCAGGCGATGGCCAGGTCCGGGTCGTCCCAGCGGATACAGCGCTCGGCACTCGGGTTGTAGTAATCGGTAGCCTTGTACAGGAACTCGGCGCTGTCGCTCAGCACCACAAAGCCGTGTGCGAAGCCTTCAGGTATCCAGAGCTGGCGGTGGTTGTCTGCTGACAGCCGCACCGCCACCCACTGACCAAAGCAGGCGGAGCTGCGGCGTATGTCCACCGCCACATCCAGCACCTCGCCACGGGTTACCCGCACCAGCTTGCCTTGGGTGTTTTCCAGTTGGTAGTGCAGGCCGCGCAGTACGCCGCGCCCCGAGGCGGAGTGGTTGTCCTGCACAAATTGCGTCGCCACGCCGGTCTGCTGCTCGAAGGTGCGGGCGTTGAAGCTTTCGTAGAAAAAACCGCGTGCGTCGCCGAACACCTTGGGTTCGAGAATCAGCACGCCCGGCAAGGCTGTTGGGATAACGTTCATGGGTGTTCTTCAGCCAGGCGGTAGAGGTATTGGCCGTAGCCGATCTTGCCAAAGATCCGGGCGCGTTCCAGCAACTGCTGGCGGTCGATCCAGTCCTGCTGGAAGGCGATTTCTTCAAGGCACGCGACCTTCAGGCCCTGGCGATGCTCGATGGCCTGTACGTACTGCGAGGCTTCGAGCAGGCTGTCGTGGGTGCCGGTGTCGAGCCAGGCAAAACCACGGCCGAAACGCTCCACGCGCAGGTCGCCGCGTTGCAGGTAGGCATTGGTGACGTCGGTGATTTCCAGCTCGCCACGGGCCGAGGGCTTGATGCCTTTGGCGATCTCGATCACGTCGTTGTCGTAGAAATACAAACCGGTGACGGCGTAGTTGGAGCGAGGCTTGAGCGGCTTTTCTTCGATGGACAAAGCCCGGCCCTGGGCATCGAATTCCACCACGCCAAAACGCTCCGGGTCCTTGACCCGGTAGCCGAACACAGTGGCACCGCGAGGTTGGTTGATCGCCCGCTGCAGCTGCTCGCTGAAGCCTTGGCCGTAGAAAATGTTGTCGCCCAGAATCAGGCACACCGAGTCGTCTGCAATGAACTGCTCGCCGATCAGAAAGGCCTGGGCCAGGCCGTCGGGAGACGGTTGTTCGGCATAGCTGAGCTGGATGCCGAACTGGCTGCCGTCGCCGAACAGCTGCCGGTACTGCGGCAAGTCCTGCGGCGTCGAGATCAGCAGGATTTCACGAATGCCAGCGAGCATCAGCACCGAGATCGGGTAGTAGATCATCGGCTTGTCGTAGATGGGCAGCAGCTGTTTGGAAACGCCAAGAGTAATGGGGTGCAGGCGGGTACCGGTGCCCCCTGCCAGGACAATGCCCTTGGTCATGCAATCAAATCCTTGAAGTCACTGTTGCCCAGGCGCTGGCCTTGATAGCTGCCGTCCTGGACCCGCTGGCACCACTCCAGGTTCTCCAGGTACCACTGCACGGTCTTGCGCAGCCCGGTGGCGAAGGTTTCGTCCGGCACCCAGCCCAGTTCACGCTCGATCTTGCCGGCGTCGATGGCATAGCGCAGGTCGTGGCCGGGACGGTCTTCAACAAAGCTGATGAGGTCGGCGTAGTTCGCCACGCCTGCCGGTCGCTGCGGTGCGAGCTCTTCGAGCAGGGCGCAGATGCCACGCACCACCTCGATGTTCTGCTGCTCGTTATGCCCGCCGATGTTGTAGGTCTGGCCCACTTCGCCACAGGTCACGACAGTGAGCAGCGCACGGGCATGGTCATCGACGAACAGCCAGTCGCGCACCTGCAGGCCACTGCCATACACCGGCAACGGCTTGCCCGCCAGGGCGTTGAGGATTGTCAGTGGTATGAGCTTTTCCGGGAACTGGAATGGCCCGTAGTTGTTCGAGCAATTGCTGATGACCACCGGCAGCCCGTAGGTGCGATGCCAGGCGCGTACCAGATGGTCGGATGCCGCCTTGCTCGCCGAGTAGGGCGAACTGGGGGCGTAGGCGCTGGTTTCGCTGAACAGCGCCTCGGTGTCGTGCAGGTCGCCATACACTTCGTCGGTGGAAATGTGGTGGAAGCGAAAGCTGCCGCGTGCCGCTTCAGGCAGCGTTTGCCAGTAGGCGCGAGTGGCCTCGAGCAAGGCGTAGGTGCCGACGATGTTGGTCTGGATGAACGGCGCCGGGCCGTCGATCGAGCGGTCGACATGGGACTCGGCCGCCAGGTGCATGACCGCCTGGGGCTCGAAGCGCTGCAGCACCGCGCTGACCCTGGCCTGGTCGGCAATGTCGGCCTGGACGAACTCGTAGCGGGTGTTGCTGGCGATGCTGGACAAGGATTCCAGATTGCCGGCGTAGGTCAGTTTGTCGAGGTTCAGGACCTCATGTTCGGTGGTGTCGATCAGGTGGCGAATCAGGGCTGAACCGATGAAACCGGCGCCGCCGGTAATGAGAATACGCATGTTCAAGGACCTTTCGCGTTTCTGACGGTGATCTGTTGAAGACTAGCTTGTCGGTGTATTGCCCAGCGCACAAGTAGGAGCGGGCTTGCTGTAGGAGCGGGCTTGCCCCGCGATGCAATGTGTCTGAATTTATGCAATCGCAGGGCAAGCCCGCACCCACAGCAATCCGGCTCCTACATCCATCGCTTTTTTCCGGCCGTACTTGCTTATCGACGGCAGCAGTGGCGATATAAGCAGCAAAAAAAACGAGGTCCCGTCATGCCGCTCAGTACCCTGATCCACCGCTCCAGCCAGCCCTGCCCCGACGTCAGCGAGCAGCAGGCCCTGCTTGTACTGCAGGAGCGCTACGGGCTCAGCGGTTCATTGCAGTCCCTGGGCAGCCAGCAGGACCTGAACTTTCGCGTCGATGGGCCAAGCGGGCGTTACGTGCTGAAAATCTGCCATGGCACCTACGCCGTGGCCGAGCTTGAGGCCCAGCATGCGGCCCTGGGTTTCCTGCGCGAACGCGGGCTGCCGGTGCCGGCGGTGATCAGCGCACTGTCTGGCGAGCAGTTGCTGGCGCTGGACCTCGAGGGCCAGCCGATGCGCGTGCGCCTGCTCGACTATATCGAAGGCCAGTCCCTCACCCGTCTCAAACACATGGAGCCGCAGCTGATCGCAGAGCTGGGCCGGCTGTGCGCCCGAATCGACCAGGCGCTGGCCGACTTCAACCACCCAGGGCTTGAGCGCACCCTGCAATGGGACCCGCGTCATGCCCAGGCGCTGATCGCGCATTTGCTGCCGGTACTCGCCGACGGGCCGCGCAAAGCACAGGTGCTCGAGGCTGCACGCCAGGCCGAACAACGGCTGCAACCTTTACTCGAGCAGCTGCCCATGCAGGCCGTGCACCTGGACATCACCGATGACAACGCGGTGTGGCAACGCGACGACCAGCGCCAATGGCAGCTGCAAGGGGTCATCGACTTCGGCGACCTGATGCACACCTGGCGGATCGCCGACTTGTCGGTGACTTGCGCGGCGCTGCTGCACCATGCCGAGGGCGACCCGCTGCGTATCTTGCCCGCCGTGCAGGCGTACCACGCGCTCAACCCCCTGACCGAGGCCGAGCTCAAGGCCTTGTGGCCAATGATCGTGGCCCGCGCGGCGGTGCTGGTGCTGAGCAGCGAGCAGCAATTGAGTGTCGACCCGGGCAACGCCTACAGCCGCGATAACCTGGCCCACGAATGGGAAATTTTCGACGTCGCCACCTGCGTGCCGTTCGAGTTGATGGAGGCGGCGATCCTGCAGGTGGCCGGTCTCGATGTGCCTGCCTTGAACCTTGCCTCCAGTGCGCGGCTGCTGCCGGGGCTGGAGGCAGGTGCAGTCACGCCGGTGGATCTGGGTGTGCTCAGCAGCCAATTCCAGGCCGGCAACTGGGAGCAGCCCGGTATCGATCGGCAGCTGTTGCGCGAGCACGCGGGCGAGCAGGGCGCGGCGTGCTCGTTGTATGGCCAGTACCGGCTTTCACAGACGCATATCGACAATCCACAGGAGCCTGCGACCTTTGCCCTCAACGTCGAGTTGCAGGTGCCTGCGGGCACCGCCGTGCAAGCGCCGTGGGCGGGCACCTGGCAGCCAGCGGTAGACGGGCAGGGCTGCCTGCAAGGTGAACACTGCAGCCTCTGGTTGCAGGGGTTGGGCGATGCACCGGCACCCGGCACGCAGGTGAGCGCCGGGCAGTCGCTGGGGCACACCAACGGGGTGCTGAGCGTGCAGTTGTGCCGCGTTGCCGGTCTGCAGCCACCGGCCTTGGTGGTGCCGTCGCGGGCTGCCGCGTGGCAGGCCCTGTGCCCGTCACCGCAAGCGCTGCTGGGCTTCGCCTGTGATGCCGAGCCTCTGGTGGATGCGCGCCAGTTGCTGGAGCGCCGCGACGCCAGCTTCGCCCGCTCGCAAAAGCACTACTACCAACAGCCGCCGCATATCGAGCGCGGCTGGCGCAACTACCTGATCGACATGCAGGGCCGCTCCTACCTGGACATGCTCAACAACGTCGCGGTGCTGGGCCACGGCCACCCACGCATGGTCAGCGAAGCGGCGCGGCAGTGGTCGCTGCTCAACACCAACTCGCGCTTCCACTACGCGGCCATTGCCGAGTTTTCCGAGCGCCTGCTGACGCTGGCGCCGGAGGGCATGGACCGGGTGTTCCTGGTCAACAGCGGTACCGAGGCGAACGACCTGGCGATTCGCCTGGCCTGGGCCTACAGCGGCGGGCGCGACATGCTCAGCGTGTTGGAGGCCTACCACGGCTGGTCGGTGGCCACCGATGCTATCTCCACGTCCATTGCCGACAACCCCCAGGCGCTGAGCACCCGGCCGGAGTGGGTACACCCGGTGATTGCCCCGAACACCTATCGCGGCGCCTACCGTGGCGAAGACAGCGCGGCCGAGTACCTGGCCGATGTCGATGCCAAACTCGATGCGCTGTCGGCCGAACAACGCCAACTGGCCGGCTTCATTTGCGAACCGGTGTACGGCAATGCGGGCGGTATCTCCTTGCCACCGGGTTATCTGCAGCAGGCCTATGCAAAGGTCCGGGCAGCGGGCGGGGTGTGCATCGCCGACGAGGTGCAAGTGGGCTATGGCCGCCTGGGCGAGTACTTCTGGGGCTTCCAGGAGCAGGGCGTGGTGCCCGACATCATCACCATGGCCAAGGGCATGGGCAACGGCCATCCACTGGGCGCGGTGATCACCCGGCGGGAAATCGCCGAAGCACTGGAAGCCGAGGGTTACTTCTTCTCGTCGGCCGGCGGCAGCCCGGTCAGTTGCCGGATCGGCATGGCGGTGCTCGATGTGATGGGCGAAGAAGGCCTGTGGGACAACGCCCGGGATGTCGGCCGGCACTTCAAGGCGCGCCTGCAAGCATTAGTCGATAAACATCCGCTGGCCGGTGCCGTGCACGGGTCGGGCTTTTACCTGGGCCTGGAGCTGGTGCGTGACCGCGACACCCTGGAGCCGGCGACCGAAGAAACCACCACACTGTGCAACCGCCTGCGTGACCTGGGCATCTTCATGCAGCCCACTGGCGACTACCTGAACATCCTCAAGATCAAGCCACCGATGTGCACCACCCGGGCCAGCGTCGACTTTTTTGTCGACAGCATCGACAAGGTCCTGTCCGAAGAGCTGTAAGCCTCAACCTAGAGCCGGTTAACTCGATTGTTATCGAGTTAACCGGCTTTTTTGTGGCTGAAATATTTTGAATGTGGCTTTTAAAGCCGATATTTATCGGATATAAATGCGCTCACAACGCTGCAATCTGTCATCGGTCGCCTGCTACGGTCAGTCGGCCCAGTCACCCTTCGAGGAGGTTTTCATGAGCCGCACAGTCACCGTCGCCGCCACCCAGATGGCCTGTACCTGGGATCGCCAGGCCAACCTCGCCACCGCTGAAAAGCTGGTGCGCGAAGCTGCCGCCAAAGGCGCACAGATCATCCTGATCCAGGAGCTGTTCGAGACCCCGTACTTCTGCCAGAAGCCGAACCCTGATTACCTTCAGCTGGCAACGCCGGTCGAGATCAACGCTGCCATCGAGCACTTTCAGCAGATCGCCAAGGAGCTGGAAGTGGTACTGCCGATCAGCTTCTTCGAGCTGGCCGGCCGCGCCCGCTTCAACAGCATCGCGATCATCGACGCCGACGGCAGCAACCTGGGCGTGTACCGCAAGACCCACATCCCGGATGGCCCTGGCTACCACGAAAAGTACTATTTCAACCCGGGCGACACCGGCTTCAAGGTCTGGCAGACCCGCTACGCCAAGATCGGCGTGGGCATCTGCTGGGACCAGTGGTTCCCGGAGTGCGCGCGCAGCATGGCGCTGCTGGGTGCCGAAGTGCTGTTCTACCCGACCGCCATCGGCAGCGAGCCGCATGACAAGACCATCTCCTCGCGTGATCACTGGCAGCGAGTGCAACAAGGCCATGCCGGTGCCAACCTGATGCCGCTGATCGCCAGCAACCGCATCGGCACCGAAGAACAGGACGGCTACGACATCACTTTCTACGGCTCGTCGTTCATCGCCAACCAGTTCGGTGAGAAAGTCCAGGAGCTCAATGAGACCGAAGAGGGTGTGCTGGTGCATACTTTCGATCTCGATAAACTGGAGCACATCCGCAGCGCCTGGGGCACTTTCCGTGACCGCCGTCCAAACCTGTACGGCCCGGTGAAAACCCTCGACGGCGCGCTGGAATCCTGAACATTCAATGACCTCGACGCGGGCCTCTATCCCGCGTCGGGCACTGCAAAGGTTGACTCATGAAAACCCTGACCAGCACCCCACGCGCCGACGGCTTCTACATGCCAGCCGAATGGGCGCCGCAAACCCAGGTATGGATGGTCTGGCCCGAGCGCCCGGACAACTGGCGCCTGGGCGGCAAACCGGTACAGGCCGCACACGTGACCCTGGCCAAGGCCATCGCGCGTTTCGAGCCGGTCACCGTGGCCGTCTCCGCCGCCCAGTACGACAACGCCCGCGCCCGCCTGGATGCACCGAACATCCGCGTTGTGGAAATCAGCAACGACGACGCCTGGGTGCGTGACACCGGACCGACCTTTGTCATCAACCACAGCGGCGAAGTGCGCGGCGTCGACTGGGGCTTCAACGCCTGGGGTGGTTTCGAGGGCGGCCTGTACGCGCCGTGGAACCGTGACGAGCAACTGGCCAGCAAGGTCCTGGAGATGGAACGCTGCCAGCGCTACCACACCGAAGGCTTTGTGCTGGAAGGCGGTTCGATCCACGTCGACGGTGAAGGCACCCTGATCACCACCGAAGAATGCCTGCTCAACCACAACCGCAACCCGCACCTGAACCGCGAGCAGATCGAAGCGGTACTGCGTGATCACCTGGCGGTGGACACCATCATCTGGCTGCCCGATGGTCTGTTCAACGACGAGACCGATGGCCACGTCGACAATTTCTGCTGTTACGTGCGCCCGGGCGAAGTGTTACTGGCCTGGACAGATGATCCGCAAGACCCCAAC